>CAMWSU010000119.1 GCA_947176965.1 uncultured Lachnospiraceae bacterium
AGTTCATTGGTAGAACATCAGCTTCCCAAGCTGAGGAGGCGGGTTCGATTCCCGTTATCTGCTTTTTTTGTGCCCATTTTTACGGGGGAATCAAGCAGGTATCAAGCTTTTGGGTATTGCGGGGAGCATGGATGATAAAATGGAGCATGGGGAGATTGTGAGGTACGAACTTGGAGAAAAGCAGCGACTATCAACATGTCACACATGAATTCGGACCGGTCTGTGACGCGCATTCGGAAGTAATCATCTTAGGCTCGTTTCCATCGGTGAAATCGAGAGAACAGCGGTTTTATTACGGGCATCCGCAGAATCGTTTTTGGAGGGTGATCGCTGCGTTGACAAAAGAGGCGGTTCCGGGCACGGTGGAGGAGAAAAAAGCGCTTCTTCTTTCGCATCACATTGCGCTTTGGGATGTGATTGCCGCATGTGACATCATCGGCTCCAGCGACAGCTCCATCCGGAATGTGGAAGTCAACGACATCCGCAAGATCACGGAGCATGCGCCCGTTCGCGCTATTTATCTAAACGGGAATAAAGCGTACCAATTATTTACAAAATATATGAGTGAACAGACGCATCTTCCGGCGGTAAAGCTGCCGTCAAGCAGTCCGGCGAACGCCGCGTGCGGCCTGGAATGTCTGATCGAAGCGTGGGGCGAAGCGTTAGGAAATCTTTGATAAAACGAATGCCCGCATTTGGTAAAGAAGAACAGAGTGAACACAGATTCGCAGATGGTAGGAAACGGGAGGAAATTATGAGAATCGGAATGGGATATGATGTGCATCGTTTGGTGGAGGGGCGAAAGCTCATTCTCGGCGGCGTGGAGATTCCGTATGAGAAAGGACTGCTCGGACATTCGGATGCGGATGTGCTCCTGCATGCCATTATGGACGCCCTGCTTGGCGCGGCGGCGCTTGGTGACATCGGGAAGCTGTTTCCGGATACCGACGATGCGTATAAGGGCATTTTCAGTCTGGAACTGTTAAAGCGGGTCGGGAGGGAATTGGAGGAACATTTTTTCCTGATCGAGAATATTGATGCGACAATCATTGCGCAGGCACCGAAAATGCGTCCGCATATTGATGAGATGCGCGCGCGTATTGCCGAAACACTGGGGATCGCACTTGAGCAGGTAAATGTGAAGGCAACCACGGAGGAGGGGCTCGGATTTACGGGAAGCGGCGAGGGCATTTCGGCGCATGCAATCTGTATGCTGACTTCTCCGATCAATGTAACGGGTGAGGATGTGACTGCGTCCGGCTGTGCCGGATGCGCGGGCTGCCCGAAGAAGGACGCATAAGCCGGCAAAAGCAAACCGGCTGAGAAAGGATACGTAAGCCGACGGAAAGCAAACCGGCTGAGAAAGGATACGTAAGCTGACGGAAAGCTAATCGGCTGAAGAAGGACGCATAAGTCGGCAGAGAAACGGTCCGATTTGAGGAACACACATGAAAACGGTTGATCTGACAAAGACGGGCGGCGGGGAGCAGCCGTCAGACCTGCATTACGAGGCACTTTCCGGGAAAGAAGGTCTTTTAACGCGGGCACTCTGGGAACAGGTGTTTCCGGAGGATACTGCAGAGTTTCTCTGTTATTATTTTAGGGAAAAAATCACAGATGCGCGCATCCATGTACTGAAGGATGATAACGGGCGGGTCGTATCCATGGTGCATGCAAATCCGTATGACGTGATGATGCACGGCGTGCGCCGAAGGGCATATTATATCGTAGGCGTGGCGACGTTAGAGTCGTACCGCCACAGGGGATGCATGGCGTTTTTGCTGCAAAAAGCAGTGCTTCAGGCAAAGAGCGAGGGATGTCCGTTTGTGTTTTTGATGCCCGCGGATGCGGCAATCTATGAGCCGTTCGGTTTCCGTTACGTGGGGCAGCATTCGTGCCGGGCGCGGAGCGCGGATCTGAAAGAGCGGATGACGCGGAATCTGCCGTCCGCCTCCGATACCGTCAGCCTGCGGCTTTCCGCGTATTCTTCCTCGGACGCGGGGGCGCTTGCGGCATATGCCGAAAAGACGCTTGCGGAGCGCTATGATACCTACTGCGTGCATGACGAAGCCTATTTTGAACGCTTGAGCAGGGAGCTTGCAAGTGAAAACGGCGGTATTTACCTGCTGTGGCGGCGTGGGTATGAGGCATCACGTAAGGACAGGATTGCGGCAAAGCAGGCAGGGGAGCCGTTCATTGGCGGAGAATGCACAGACGTCGAAAAGCAGACGAACGACATACTCTGCGGATATTTCTGCTATGCATGCGAGGGAGAAGAATATCTGCAGGAGGTCATCGTTGACCGGGAAGCGGAAGTGCTCTTTTATGAAAAAAGCAGGGAGAAGCGCATCATGTTTCTTTCACTGGAAGAAGCGTGCGTGTACGGACGCACTTATTTTCCGGAGATGGTATAATGTTGTCAGACATGATACCTGCCCGAATGGGCATGTACTTTACTATGACAGGGTTCTTTTGGGGGCTTGACAATCCCTGCGTATTTGTTATTCTATTATAGAAGAAAATCGGAAAGACGATGAACGGATAGAGTAAGCCGGCGTCACGGTATCAGAGAGGGAATGCCATCGGCTGCAAGCATTCCTTACACGGGCAGAGCCGAAGTGCATCCGGGAGTTGATGAGGTGAAAGCGCGTGTCATAACAGGCAGGCGGGATAGCTTCATACGGGTTACGTCGTTATGCGTATCAAGAGAAGGGCAGGAACAGGGAGGCCCTTACATAGAGTGGAACCGCGGAATACTTCGTCTCTAATTTAAGCAGTAGAAAAGCTGTAAAAGTGTTTTCTATCGCCGCAGAGACGGAGCTTTTTTTACTTATAGAAATTTCTTAATGTATGGGAAACTGCGGGTATAAAAGAAACACTGATTTACTCAGTATTTCCATAGGCAATGCGGAAAAATGCGGTGTCCGCTCTGAAACAGATTGCATGGGAAGGTACACGAATAGGAGTTATCATGGGAATTATCAGCAAGATCAAAACAGAGATCAGGGTGATCAGAGAGCGGGATCCGGCGATCCATTCCAATATGGAGGTGTTTCTGTATCCGAGCTTTAAGGCAATGATCCATTACCGGCTTGCGCATAAGCTCTACCAAAAAGGGCATTATTTTTGGGCGCGCTATCTCAGTCAGCGCGGTGTGCGGAAGACGGGAATCGAAATCCATCCGGGTGCGGTGATCGGCGAAGGCTTTTTTATCGATCATGGAAACGGCGTCATTATCGGGGAAACAACGAAGATCGGCAATAATGTCACACTGTATCAGGGCGTCACGCTCGGCGGTACCGGCAAAGAGCAGGGAAAGCGTCATCCGACCATCGGCGACAATGTCATGATCAGTGCCGGCGCTAAGGTGCTTGGCTCATTTACAATCGGGGACAACAGCAAGATCGGCGCGGGAAGCGTGGTCTTAAAAGAAGTGCCGCCCAACTCGACGGTCGTCGGCGTTCCGGGGCGGGTTGTCCGCCGGGATAACAAGGCGCTGCCGCGGGAGGATATGGACCAGATTCATCTGCCCGATCCGGTGCTGGAAGATATTCTTTTATTAAAAAAAGAAAACGACGAACTTGCAGAGCGCGTCGCGCAGCTTGAGAAGGAGCTGAGAGGCAGGCTGCGGGCGTCTTTGCCGGAAAATGACGAATAACTGTGAAATGCGGCCGACGGTCAGAAAACAAATAGGAAAGGATGAACCACCATGAAAATTTATAACACACTTTCAAGACGAAAAGAAGAATTTGTTCCCTTGGAGCCGGGCAAGGTAAAAATGTATGTCTGCGGTCCGACCGTTTATAACCTCATTCACATCGGCAATGCGCGCCCGATGATCGTGTTCGATACGGTCAGAAGATATTTTGAATACAAGGGGTACGAGGTCAACTTCGTCTCTAATTTTACGGACGTTGATGATAAGATTATAAAAAAGGCAAATGAGGAGGGCGTGGAAGCCGGCATCATTTCCGAGCGCTATATCGCGGAGTGCAAAAAGGATATGCAGGGAATGAATGTGAAGCCTGCCACGACGCATCCGCAGGCGACAAACGAGATCGACGGCATGATCGCCATGATCGGTGCGCTGATCGAGAAAGGTCACGCTTATGCGGCGGCGGACGGCACCGTGTACTTCCGCACGAGAAGCTTCCGCGAATACGGAAAGCTCTCCCACAAGAACTTGGATGATCTGCAGAGCGGCATGCGCGCCCTGCTTGTTTCGGGCGAGGAGCAGAAGGAAGATCCGCTTGACTTTGTGCTCTGGAAACCCAAAAAGGAGAACGAGCCGTACTGGGAATCCCCGTGGTGCGACGGCAGACCGGGCTGGCATATCGAATGCTCCGTGATGAGCAAGCGCTATCTGGGCGACGAGATCGACATTCACGCAGGCGGCGAGGATTTGATCTTCCCGCATCATGAGAATGAGATCGCGCAGAGCGAGGCGGCAAACGGAAAGACCTTTGCGAGATATTGGATGCATAATGCATTTTTGAATATTGATAACAAAAAAATGAGCAAATCAGAGGGCAATTTCTTTACCGTGCGCGACATCTCCGAAAAATATGATCTTCAGGTGCTTCGGTACTTCATGCTTTCCGCCCAGTACCGCACGCCCCTGAATTTCAGTGCAGAGCTGATGGAAGCGGCAAAGAACGGCTTGGAGCGCATCGTGACCTGTGCGCATAACCTGACGTATCTTTCGGAGCATGCGGCTGCGCCGGGGAGCGGGGCGGCGGGCAGCACGGATGCAATGCGCGATGACGAGCGGGAGAGCCTGACCGGAGCGGAGCAGTATGTCACGCGCTTTGAGGAGGCGATGGACGACGATTTCAATACGGCGGACGCAATCTCCGTTGTGTTTGAGCTTGTCAAATATATCAATTCCCATGTGAGCGGCTTAAGCTCCAGGGGTTGTCTGCAGGCGTTCTACGAGATGCTTTCTAAGCTGACGGACGTGCTTGGACTCATCGTGGAGAAAAAAGAAGAAATCCTTGACGAGGACATCGAGCGGCTGATCGCGGAGCGGCAGGCGGCGCGGAAAGAGAAAAACTTTGCGCGTGCGGACGAGATCCGGACAGAACTGTTAGAGAAGGGCATCGTGTTAGAGGATACCCGCGAGGGCGTAAAATGGAAGAGAGCTTAGCGCTTTACGCATATATCAAGAAACAATTCGGTGAAAAGGACGTGGATGTACGCACGTATTCCCCGCTGACGCTCGCGTTTATCGGGGACGGCGTATTCGATCTTATTGTGCGCGCCTATGTGGTTGGGCGCGGCAACCGCGCGGCGCATCTGCTGCACAAAGAAAAAAGCACGATCGTGAAGGCGGCGGCGCAGGCGCGCATGGCGGACATGCTCTATGATTCTTTCACACCGAAGGAGCAGGAGATCTACCGACGCGGCAAAAACGCAAAACCGGCGAACACCGCAAAGAACGCCTCGCTTACCGACTACCATAAGGCAACGGGCTTAGAGGCGCTCTGCGGCTATCTGTTCCTGACGGATGAGACGGTGCGCCTCATAGAACTTGTCCGCCACGGCGTGGAACTCTTAGAAAATTCATAGACCACGATACACCCATGAAAGGAGCAGGGCATGAGTTACTCGGAATTTACGATAGAAGGAAGAAACGCCGTGATGGAGGCGTACCGCGCAGGAAAAACCATTGACAAGCTTTATGTTCTTGACGGCTGTCAGGACGGACCGATCCTGTCCATTAAGCGCGAGGCAAAAAAACATGACACCATGTTAAAATATGTGACAAAGGAGCGTTTGGACCAGCTTTCCGAGACGGGAAAACATCAGGGCGTGATCGCGGTTGCGGCGGCGTATGAGTACGCGACGGTGGAGGAGATGCTGGCAAAGGCAAAAAAACTAGGGGAACCGCCGTTTCTTTTTTTGCTGGATAATATCGAAGATCCGCACAATCTCGGCGCGATCATCCGCACAGCGAACCTTGCGGGCGCGCACGGCGTCATCATCCCAAAAAACCGTGCGGTCGGCTTAACGGCGACGGTTGCGCGCACCTCGGCGGGCGCGCTCAATTATACGCCCGTCGCGCGGGTGACGAACCTTGCCAAGACGATCGAGGAGCTGAAAAAAGAAGGACTCTGGTTTGTCTGCGCCGATATGGGCGGCGAGCTCATGTACCGGCAGGATCTGACCGGGCCGATCGGACTGGTGATCGGAAACGAGGGCGAGGGTGTCGGAAGACTGGTGAAAGAAAAATGTGATTTTATGACCGCGATCCCCATGAAGGGAAATATTGATTCGCTCAATGCGTCGGTCGCGGCGGGCGTGCTCGCCTATGAGATCGTCAGACAGAGGCTTGGCGCGTCATAGATCACGAAAGGAGCATCCTATGAAGTCGGATTACGCGGGATATACGGACGAGGAGCTGATCGACCGTCTGCGGGACGGGGAGACGGACATCACGGACTATCTGATGGAAAAATATAAGAATCTTGTGCGCAGCAAGGCGAAGACCATGTTCATCCTCGGCGCGGATAACGACGATCTGATTCAGGAGGGGATGATCGGTCTGTTTAAGGCGGTGCGCGATTATGACAGCGGGCGCGACGCCGGCTTTCATACGTTTGCACAGCTCTGCATCACGAGGCAGATGTACACGGCGGTGCAGGCGTCCGGCAGAAAAAAGCATTCGCCGCTCAACTATTACACGTCCCTGTATGCCGACGCATACGAAAGCGGTGGGGAGGAAGCGGTAAACCGGCTGTCGGAGCAGCTTGCGTCAGAGAGCTATGAAGGCAGGAATCCCGAAGAAATGATGATCGAGAGCGAGGATGCAAGGCGGCTGGAGCATGAGATTGAAACGTCGTTGTCCCCGTTTGAAAAACAGGTGATGGAGCTCTGTCTGACCGGCATGGGCTATATCGAGATCGCACGCATTCTCGGCAGGACGGAGAAGGCGACGGACAATGCGCTCCAGCGCATCCGCACGAAGCTGAGAAAGCTGCCAAAAAATGAATAAAAAAGAACGCTGCGCGTTCTTTCGAATCGCTAAAGCGATTCTTCCGGATTTTGAGCAGTTTCTTATAGAATAAAAAGCGGTACGGAAAGGAAGCGAAGTCATGGAGGCGGAGAAAAAGCGGAGAAGCCTGCTTTATGACAAATCACAGATTGATTGGCAAAATCTCTTGTATGGGCGGCGCGCATTGTTCGCACTGCTCATTCCCGTTATCATTGAACAGCTCTTAAATTCCCTGATGGGCATGGTGGACACCATGATGGTGAGCAATGTCAGCAGCGAGGCAATCTCCGCCGTATCCCTTGTGGATTCCGTCAATAACCTTGTCATTCAGGTGTTTGCGGCGCTGGCGGCGGGCGCGACCATCATTTGTGCGCAGTATTTGGGAAAAAAGGACAAGGAGGGCTGCAATCGCGCGGCAGGGCAGGTGTTTTTGACGGTAACGGTTATTTCCACAGCGCTTACCGTGCTCTGCATTGTGTTTCGAAAACCGCTGCTTTCCCTTGTGTTCGGCAAGGTGGATGAGGAAGTCATGTCCGACTGTCTCATCTATTTTTTGCTGACGGGGCTGTCCTATCCGTTCATGGCGCTGTTCAGCACCGGTTCCTCCCTGTATCGGGCGGCGGGGAATTCGCGGTTCCCGATGACAGTGTCGGTCATATCCAATATCGGAAATGTCGCGGGAAACGCCATTTTTATTTTCGGACTGCATATGGGCGTGGCGGGGGCGGCGCTCTCAACGCTGCTCTCCAGAATGGCTTGTACGGTCGTCGTGCTGATCGCGCTCAGGAAGCGGGGACAGGACATCGTGGTTCGGGACTATCTGCGCATCAGGCCGGATTTTCGCCTGATCGGTATGATCTTGGCAGTCGGCATCCCTTCCGGAATTGAAAACGGCATGTTCCAGTTCGGGAAACTGGCGATTCAGTCCACGGTGTCTACGATGGGGACGGCGGCGATCGCGGCGCAGGCGATGACGATCATTTTAGAGATGTTAAACGGAATCGGAGCGATCGGCGTCGGCATCGGATTAATGACCGTGGTCGGGCAATGCATCGGCGCGGGAAGAGTCGAGGAGGCGAAATATTACATTGTGAAGCTGACTGCCTGTGCCGAGGTCATTTTGGCAGTGAGCTGTGTGCTGACGCTGCTTTTGACAAAACCCGTGATCCTGCTTGGCGGCATGGAGGCGGAGAGCGGCAGATTGTGCATGGAAATGATGATCGCCATCACGATCGTGAAGCCCCTTGTGTGGGTACTGTCGTTTATTCCGGGTTACGGCATGCGCGCGGCGGGCGATGTGCGCTTTTCCATGATCACATCCAGCGCGACAATGTGGCTGTGCCGCGTGGCGCTCTGCATCTATCTTGTGCGCGTGTGGGGCTTCGGACCGATGGCGGTCTGGATCGGCATGTTTGCGGACTGGAGTGTGCGGAGCATCCTGTTCGGCTGGCGGTTTTTGAGCGGGCGGTGGTTAAGGCACAGGGTGCTGCGGTAAGAATGAAGTGCTCCAGGCAGTTTGCGGTTTTTTTATTTGTTTCCTGTTGAGGATATCACAGTTTGAGGACATCACAGTGATGGGAGGGCGTGGACATGACAGAGCGATATCATGCGCATAGGGAAGGATACAATGCGGCAGGACCATTCGACAAATCTCAACCTGCTGCCCCAGAACCAGGCTATCCTCCCGGAGAAGAATGCGCACAGTGCGGCGGGCGATGCTGTAAGGAGCACGGCTGTGTTCTTGCACCGGAGGATTTGTTGCGCGCACTTGCGGGAAAAGAGCCGGATGAGGAGTCTCTGCTCGCGCTTTTTCAGGATGAGAAAAAAGGATGGTATGCGATCGAGTACCTTTCCACGCCGCAGGGCGCCTGCTTTTATGTCAGGATGCGCCACAAGTGTTATACCTTTATCGGCGTGGACGCGATGGGGGAATGCGTTGCGCTCGGCACGGGCGGCTGCCTGCTGTCCATGGAGGAGCGTCCGAGGGGCGGCAGGATGTTAAAGAGCAGTCCGGATCGGCGCTGCGTTCAGCATTATACCGCAGAGCAGATGTGCGCAGACTGGCAGCCGTATCAGGAGCTGCTCGGACGCATTTACAGGGATTGGCATGCACGCATGACGGACGACGGGACATTCGACCGGTGCGACGAGGCGTATTTTGCATGGCTGAGGGAAAAAAGAACGGAACCGCAATGAGCTGCTCAGAACGCAGGAATAACAGAGTAAAATAGGACCTGAATTGTAATCGGAGATTCCATACCCTGTATCCCGGATTGCGCTTATAAACACACTGATTTTGACTAAAGAGAGAGGTATGGATTCTCTCTTACAAACATATGAGACTGACTGGAAAGTTGGTCTCATTTTTGTTATGCTTTGATTCTGGCGG
>CAMWSU010000120.1 GCA_947176965.1 uncultured Lachnospiraceae bacterium
GCCCGGAGCTGTGTACAAGAGACAGGTTTATGTGGCGGATACGCCACACCGAGGAAACACGCAGTGTTTTCTTTTGTTCCTTTGAAAATATTCAGAGGAGCTCTTTGTTCTTTTCATACATGGAATGAATGAGCGCGCTCGTATAAGCCCCGACTGCGCGCTGCTGTTCCTTCGGAAGATCTTTGATGTAGAACGGTTCGCCGTACTCGATGACGACATGTGCTTTTTTCAGCTTCGGATGATGATTTTCAAAAATCTCCGCCGTGTTATTGATGCAGATCGGGACGATGGCGCAGCCGGATTTCTGCGCGATCTTAAAGCTTCCCTCGTGAAATTCCATAAACGTGTCGGGTGTAGGATTCCTTGTGCCCTCCGGGAAAATGCAGATGGACGTGCCGGACTTGACTAACTCAATGCAGGAGAGGATTGTTTTGAGGCCTTCCTTTAAGTTGTCACGGTCAAGGAACTGGCATTTTAAGAAAATCATCCACACATTCAAAAGCGGTATCCGCCGCATCACTTTTTTGGCGACATAGCCGGTCGGACGCGGTACGCGTATATAAGTCAGCACGATGTCGAAATAACTTTGGTGGTTGCCGATATAGAGCACGGGTTCATCCTTCGGAACGCGCTCCTCGCCGATAATGGTCTGTTTTACGCCGCTTAAACGCGCAACCATGCGGAACGCCCAGTTGACGATGGCAAGGGAACTGCGGTCTTTCAGCCCTGGATTGAATTTTCCTATGATCCATTCAATGAGCATGAGCGGCATACTCAATATTAAAAAAAGAACAACAAAAGTTGCGGTGATGATAAATCGAAGCATGAGAACCCTCTTTTCATTAATCATTTTTTCGTTTGATTTTCCCTCTAAATCTTATCACAAGCACCTGATTGATTCAATATGCCATGACTAAAATTGAATTGCGGTTCCGAACAGCGAAGCCCGTGGAACGCAAATGAGTCTGCAAATGGTCTTCGCACCTTGAAGGTGCGCATGAAAACAAAAACGAACCTGAAGGGTGGTGGAGAACCCATTCCTTTTTTGCTATGATCATGTTGTCGGGTATGGATTCGGATATTTGAGGAAGCGCTGATCGGATGAGCGCCTTCTTCGTATAATCGTAACCGGGACCGGCTGTGTCCCGCAATACCCGTCACAAAACAGCGGAGAAAGGAAGCGAAAGAGAGATGATATTAGTAAAAGCGGAAAAGGAGCATATCCCTGCATTAGTGGAAATTTCGAAAAAGGCATTTGACAGCGACATTACGGTCGGCGCATCGGGGGTGGGAGGACCGCCGGATTATGATTCGGAAGAATGGCATATAAAAATGATGGAAGAAGGGCATCTATTTACTGCGATTGACGGGGAACGGATCGTTGGCGGTATCCTGGTCTTCGGGGATGAAAATAATGCATCTTTCCTGTATGTGGGAAGGATTTTTGTAGACCCCGACTTATTCAGAAAAGGCTATGGGATTCGGATCATGGAACAGATTGAGCGGATGAATCCTGCTGTTACGACGTGGTGCTTAGATACACCGATATGGAATCAGAGAACGAATCGCTTTTATCCAAAGATCGGATATGTGGAGAAGGGCAGAGATGCCGAGACGGTATACTACCAAAAAACAGTAGAAAAATGAGGGGGAAGCGAGGATGCAGAAAAGCTTTAAGGAACGATTTCCGAAGAATCACAGACCGGAGATCACGGATCTGGAAGGGTTTTGGAATGAGGACGTCCACACCTTGTTTCGAGCGTTTTCAGAACAGATATTGCAAAAATATGATCTGAGATTCGGAATTCCTTTATGGACGGAAACGTACGGATGGACGTACCGTATCGGAAAATCAGGAGTCTTTCTTGTGAAAGGAATCCGCATGGAGGAAAACGGATTTATCGTAGATGGGGTCACGATTCATGATAAGGACTCGTATTCCTGGCTTTTAGCGCATATGGAAGAAATCTATCAGCAAAAGAAAGATTATTTTTTAGGGAGAATCGCGGAAAAGAATGCCAGACAGTCGGAAAGAAACAAGGCAAGAATTGTCAGGGAAAAGAAAGAATTTGCGTCCCTGCAGTCCCGAATTGATCCGGGTCAGTATAATGTATTTTGCTGGCCTGAAAAGCTGGATATTCATAAACTGAATAAGCTGTATCAATCGGATGCCAGGGGGATTCATGACGAGGTGTTAGTGGATGAGATTGGTCTGACCTTATATTTGCGCTGTAAATATGGAAAAGAGGATGCCGAGCGGATGGATAAAAACATCATTCGATGTCACGGATGTGGCAGCGAGCTTGGCGGAGAGGAAGATTTCAGACAATGCAGCTGCGGCAGGCAGTACTCTTATAGAGAATACCGGAGAAGCTATCGGAGAAATAATATGCCGACCGGTGCGGCTGCAAAAACATTTGCCACCTTTATAGAGGAATGGGAGTCGGCGAAAACGTATCAGGAAAAAATGCTTTTGATCGATACCTTATTACATGAATTCCATTTATCCATGATCTCGGGGGCAACGCACCGTCCGGTGGCGATGAATTTTATAGACGGCAGCAGGGAACGTGTCGATCAGATCATCAGTCAGTTGGCGAGAAATCCCTGATTTGTGGCGGGTGAACAGAAGTCTGTAAACGCGAATCAAATAGGTGTATACATCCGGTTTCGAGATAAAATGGACTCTGTTCACCCTATAAAAAGAATTGATAGATGCATTTTTCAAACTCACCCTCATCACGCATATCGTTTCCCTCCGGGAGCGTTACGATTTCCAATAGTTTGCCGCCGGCGTATTCACATGTTTTTCTCGATGCATCATTATCCGGATTGCAGGTGATATATAAATATTCCATGTGATGCTTTCTGGCAAGTTCAAATAATAATAGGCAGGCCTTCCCTGCGTAATGGTTTCCTCGATATTCCGGAAAGACCCGATATCCAATGTGTCCGCCATAATAAAGGTTTTCATTATATCCGATTCTCAGATCGCATGTACCCATTCTGTCGCCGTCGGGGTTACAAATGAAAAAATGATATGCAGGAACCCAGTTTCTTTTTTCATCCCCGTCTACGGTTTTCTCCAATACCAATTGTATTTCCTCATTTCTTAAAAACGCAGTTTCTAAAAACATAGCCCACCTCATAATAACCGATTGATAAAACTGATTTTAGCACAGGCAAGTTCGGGGTTCAAGAAGTAATGAATGAAGCTGTTTAAAAATCTATTTTATGGTATAATTAACCCATTCAAAGGAATCGGAAGCGTCACGGAAACGATTCGTTGGATAATCAAGGAGAAAAACCAAGAGTATGATGGGGGTAGATTCATGAGCATCACGAAAAATATTCAGGCAGAATCCGCGATAAGCCGGATGGCTTTGGCAGCATTTCCGCAAAAACGTGTGGATGCTTGCGTCGAACTTACGGAGGGAATGTTTAATGCGGCGTATCTTGTAACATTTTCGGATGGAAGCAGGAGTGTGCTGAAAATTGCTTCCGGAGGAAATATGGGTCTGATGTCCAATGAAGTGAACATGATGGATGCGGAAGTGAAAGCCATGCGCATTGTGCGAAAAAGCGGTCTTGTGAAGGTGGCGGAGGTTCAATATTATGATACGTCCAAGACGCTCTGCAGCGGGAATTATTTTTTTATGGAAGTGATGGACGGACAAAGTTTCTTCTCTATCAGGGAAAGCTTGTCCGAGGAACAAAAGCAGAGACTGCATTATGAAATCGGACAGGTGGCAAGAAGGCTTACAACGATCAGCGGGGAAACATTCGGGATGCTGGGAGATGAGGAGCATCAGTACACCTATTTGTTTGATTTTGTTTGTCAGATGATTTCCAATATCTTGTCCGACGCCCGGAAGAAAGAGATTGTGATAGGCGTGGAAGCGGGGGAAATTTTGGCGCGGCTGGAACGGGACAGAGCTGTTTTTGATGTGGTATCCCAGCCGACGCTGGTGCATTGGGATATGTGGGAAGGTAATATTTTTGTCAAAGACGGACAGATCAGCGGGATCATTGACTGGGAGCGTGCTATGTGGGCAGAAGCCTTTTTGGATGATCGTTTTCGGAGACATACAAGAAACCGGGAATTTCTGAAAGGGTATGGACAGGAGCATTTTTCGAGAGAGGAAATGCGGCGTATTTACTGGTACGACGTGCTGCTGTATCTTACGATGATGACGGAGGGAGCGTACCGTGGGTATCCGGATGACGGACAGTATCAATGGACGAAGCCATTGTTTGAGGCGTCATGGAAGGAACTGCAAAGCTGAAAGATAATTTCCTGATATCCTTTTTGGATGCTGCTCAAAAAAGCAGAATGCCAAGTTAGCATAGCGGATGCGCGGTCATCATAGAATGGAGATAAGAACGGGCAATAGGCTGTGTGAGAGTTATGGTTAAGGGAGAAAAAAAGAAGCGGAACGGGTGGAGACTGACATTGCTGTCAGGTATACTGATGATGTTGTTTGCGATGGGTGGGTGCGGTATGGTGCGCGATCATACCGAAAAACTGGATGACCTCGAGTATACGGTACTGTCACCGGATGAATTTCCGTCGCAGCTGGTCGATGTGATCGAGGAGAAAAAGGCGGGAGCCTTTCGGCTCACTTATACGGATGAGGGCTATCTGTATATCTGCGTTGGCTACGGAGAGCAGGAAACGGGCGGGTATTCCATTACCGTGAAGGAATTGTATGAGACGGCAAACGGTATCTATATTGACACAACCCTGATGGGGCCGAAGGAAGGGGAACAGATTTCAGAGGCGGTATCGTATCCGTACATTGTGCTCAAGCTGGCGGATCTCGGAAAAAGTGTGATCTTCAATTAAAGGATAAGAAAACTGGTAGAAAAAAACTCCATGATGGGATATAATGAGCGTTAGCGAGAAGAATAAACTCGTTTATTCGGCGAGCGGCGAATGTCGATCAAGAATCGAAGATTCGCGATATAATGAGCGTTAAGCTATCTCAGAACGGAGGCATGCGATGCTGCTGATCAAAAACGGATATTATAGTAATCCGGAAACGAACCGTGAAGGAAATTATGACGTATTCATTGAGGACGGCAGGATCAGTAAGATCGTGCCCGCAGGCGGAATCGCGCCTGAATGCGGGGAGGCATGCCGGGTTATTGATGCGTCGGGCTGTATTGTGGCGCCGGGGCTTGTGGACGTGCATGTCCATTTCCGCGATCCAGGTTTTACTTATAAAGAGGATATTGAGACGGGAGCGGCGGCAGCGGCAGCGGGCGGTTATACGACGGTCGTGATGATGGCGAATACCAGGCCGGTGATCGATACGGAGGACACGCTGCAATACGTTCTGTCCAAGGGTGCGGGAACCGGCATTCATGTCGAAAGCTGTGCCTGTGTGACAAAGGGATTACAGGGAAAAGAATTAACGGACATGGCGGCGTTGTTAAGAGCCGGTGCGGTAGGGTTTACCGATGACGGGATACCGCTGATGGATGAAGCGCTCGTGCGGGAAGCGATGGAGCGGGCGGCGCGTCTAAAAGTTCCGCTCAGCTTTCACGAGGAGGATAAAAGCTGCATCACGAATAACGGCATTAACGAGGGTGCGGCGTCGGCGTATTTTCAGGTCGGCGGTTCTCCGCGGGAAGCGGAGATTTCGTTGGTGAAGCGCGACTTAAAGCTGGCGCTTGAGACGAGGGCGGTCATTAATATCCAGCATATCAGCAGCAAAGAGGCGGTCGCCCTGGTTCGAGAAGCAAAAAAGCAATCTGCGCGCATTCACGCGGAGGCAACGCCTCACCATATCGCGTTGACCGAGGAGGCTTTGATCCAAAAGGGAACGCTGGCAAAAATGAATCCGCCGCTCCGCACGGAGGAGGACAGGCAGGCAATTCTTGCCGGACTAAGCGACGGAACGATCGACCTGATCGCAACGGATCATGCGCCCCACAGCGCGGAGGAAAAAGAGAAGCCGCTCACGGAAGCGCCAAGCGGACTGATCGGGCTGGAGACGGCGCTTTCTGTCTGCTATGAACAGCTTGTAGGAAGCGGCAGGATGACGATGATGGAGCTGCTTCGACTCATGAGCAGCAATCCGGCAAAGCTGTACGGGCTGCCTGCCGGGAATATTGCGGAAGACTGCGCGGCGGACATCGTGATCTTTTCACCGGACGAGCAGTGGACGGCACAGCATTTTCACTCCCGCTCGCAGAATACACCGTTTCTCGGTGAGCAGATGACGGGCAGGGTTCGTTATACCATCTGCAGCGGAGTGGTCGTCTACGACGGCACAGAAAAGAGATAAGAAGGCGGTTTGGAAGAATGAAAAGCTTTCATTTTGCGGGCAGATAAGAGCATACGAACCATCGTGTGAAAAATAAATTTTTCAAAAACGAATTAGTTCGTTTTGAAAATTTGTGCCTGCGGCATAGCGTATTTCATACGCATTCAAGTTTGCAGATTGTGAGAAAGGTGTGGTTATTAACATGAATAAAAAGAAAGAGACGGCGGTGGTTTCCGGTCAGAGACAGATTGCCGAGGGCATATATGACATGTGGATCAAGACCAATCTGGCAGTAGCGGCAAAACCGGGGCAGTTTCTCATGGTGTACCCGCGCGGCGCGGCGACGCTGCTGCCACGTCCGATCAGTATTTGCGAGGTGCGGCATGACGAAAACAGACTGCGCATTGTCTACCGTGTTGCCGGAAAGGGAACGGCGGAATTTGCCTCCTATCGGGAGGGAGAACCGATTTCTGTTATGGGAACACTCGGAAACGGATTTCCGCTAGAGGATGCGGCGGGGAAACGCGTTTTCCTGATGGGAGGCGGTATTGGGATTCCGCCCATGCTGGGACTCGCGCAGGCACTCGCAGAAAGTGGACAGGCGGAAAGTACTGACGCAGCAAAAGAAAGTGGACAGGCGGAAAGCACTGACGCAGCAAAAGAAAGTGGACAGGCAGCGGCCGATAGCACCGATACAAAAAAGACGGACGGACTGACGGAGCCGGTCTCCGTGCATGCTGTGTTGGGCTATCGCGACAGCGCACTGTTTTTGAAGGAGGAGTTTGAACGCATGGCGAACGTTGTGGTCGCCACGGAGGACGGTTCGGTCGGGACAAAGGGCAATATCATGGATGCCGTGAGAGAAAATACTCTGACGGCGGATGTCATCTATGCCTGCGGACCGATGCCGATGCTGCGCGCGGTCAAGCAATATGCGTCCGAAGCAGGCATTCCTGCCTATATTTCGCTGGAGGAGCGCATGGCGTGCGGTGTGGGCGCGTGCCTTGGCTGTGTATGTAAAACGAAACAGGTCGATGCGCATTCTCATGTAAAAAATGCAAGAGTCTGCACAGAGGGACCTGTATTTTTGGCGGAGGATGTGGAAATCTGAGTACGGCGTGAGAAGAATATATTGAGAAATGTGAAAAGACGGCAGGAGAAGCCGAACAGATCATGCAGACAGACAGCGATACGCAGCAGCGGAATGCGGTAAGAATCAGAAAGGATGCGGCGATGAATACAAGCGTAACAATTGCAGGTGTGGAACTGAAAAATCCCGTGATGACAGCGTCGGGAACATTCGGTTCGGGAATGGAATACGGAGAGTTTGTGGACTTAAACAGGCTGGGTGCCGTGGTGACAAAGGGCGTTGCCAATGTGCCGTGGGAGGGAAATCCCACGCCGCGGGTCGCGGAGGTATACGGCGGGATGCTCAATGCCATCGGACTGCAGAATCCGGGAATCGATGTGTTCATGGAAAGAGATCTTCCTTTTTTAAGTCAATATGACACGAAGGTGATCGTCAATGTCTGCGGGAAGACCGTGGAGGATTACATAGAAGTGGTTGAAAAGCTTTCCGATTCATCGGTGGACATGCTGGAGATCAATGTCTCCTGCCCCAACGTGAAGGAGGGGGCAATCGCATTCGGGCAGAAACCGGAAGCGCTTTACAGCATTACGGAGGAGATCAAAAAGCATGCAAAACAACCTGTGATCATGAAATTAAGCCCCAACGTGACCGACATTGCTGAGATGGCGAAGGTCGCGGAGGCGGCGGGGGCGGATGCGATCTCGCTGATCAATACGATCACGGGGATGAAGATTGATATTGAGAAACGCCGTTTTGTGCTGGCGAATAAGACGGGCGGCATGTCCGGTCCGGCGATCAAGCCGATCGCGGTGCGCATGGTCTATCAGGCGGCGCATGCAGTAAGCATTCCGGTCATCGGCATGGGAGGAATCGCCACGGCGGAGGACGCGATAGAATTTCTGCTGGCGGGCGCATCCGCAGTCAGCGTCGGTGCCATGAATTTTGTGAATCCCTATGCGACCGTAGAGATCGTGGAGGGAATCGAAAGCTACATGAAACGCACGGGTGTCTCGGATGTGAAGGAACTGATCGGGGCAGTAGTGTGAAAAAATCTAACGCTCACGGCAGAGGTCGTCTGAGCTGGACTCGACAGGAAGTTTTCATTGATTGATAAAAAGTGTTTGGATATATAATATATATGGGGTTGTTATTGATGCTATTAAAATGTGGAAAAGAAATAAAGAAAAAAGTCTTCGAAATAAAAGTTATAGGGAGGGTATGACATTATGATGATGACTGAATCTGTAACAATAAACGTACCGGTAGGAATGTCAAAATATTTGAACCATATGAACGCCGAAACAGAACTTATCAGAAATGCGCTTTTGCTGTATCCCTATATATTAAATCAGACAATATCTCATGGCGGTGCGGCAGAGATTTTGGGAATCAGAAAATCCGAGTTGATTGATATTTATGACAAATTGGGATATTCATATTTGGATATGACAATGAACGAATTGGATTCAGAACTGGAGACTTTCAGACAACTGAAAAAGAAGGGGGAGGCGGAATGATTGTTGTATCAGATACAACACCTTTAATATCGCTTCTTAAAATAGATTGCATAGATTTGCTTGAAAAACTATTTGGACAGGTTTTAATACCGCAGGCAGTATTTGAGGAGTTGACTGCGGACGAACGGTTTAAGCTTGAAGCGGATCAGATTAGTCAGAAACAGTTTATCATAGTTAGGGCTGTTCATAATTTGGAATCTGTCAGTATACTTAAAAGGGCAACTGGGCTGGATCAAGGGGAGAGCGAGGCCATTGTATTGACGGATGAGTTAAAGGCCGATGTACTGCTGATGGATGAA
Source organism: uncultured Lachnospiraceae bacterium (assembly GCA_947176965.1). GTDB lineage: Bacteria > Bacillota > Clostridia > Lachnospirales > Lachnospiraceae > DLAJ01. The sequence continues at coordinate 9,179 of CAMWSU010000120.1, forward strand.
GCAAAAGGAAGAGCGGTATCGTCTCAGATGGGACTTAAGATTATGGGAACAATCGGAATACTGATGGCAGCTTATGAAGAAAAAGAACTGACGGCAGATGAAGTAAAGCGGTGTATTGAAGGCTTGCAAAATGCCGGAAGGCATATCAGTCAGAAGCATTATCAGATGTTGATGGATAAGTTGAATAACT
>CAMWSU010000121.1 GCA_947176965.1 uncultured Lachnospiraceae bacterium
CGATGATCTTAAAGGATTACTTAGTCATACAGATCAGGATGGAAATGTGACAAGCATTTATACGTTGCTTGGCAACTTTTTGCTCCTGTTTCGCGTGCAACAGGAGGATTTGCAATCGTATATGTCAGATGCTTTACAGCACATGAAGACTTATCCGGTTAAAATCGGCGTTATGATCAACGACGCAGCACAAGATATTATTGATGCAATCATGGAAGTGGTCGAAGCTGTTAACGGCATCACCATCAATATTGATTACGGAGATGTAGATAACGGCGGTTCCGGCGAGAGTTTATGGACGCAGCTTGGCAAAGGACTTGCAAAAATATTGACCTCAATTTTGAACTTGCTTAAAGTATTGATCTTTAAGGGACTCGACGCTCTCGGCTATCTTGTTGATGTCATGATCAATAATATAAACGACGTGTTTGACGGGATCGGCGTCTATTTTGATGCTTTTATTGCGTATATCGAAGAAAATACGATCTTTTTTATGATTCGTGAATCTTTACCTAGTGAGATACAGACAATCTATGTTTTGTTCTTCTTCAGCATAGCAGTAGGCGGAATCATTCGATACGTCAAGAAAGGATAGTGTGTATGGGTCTTATCACATGGATCGCCGGAGGTATCAAGGATTTCCTCGGTGGTATGATCTCGGAATTTTTTAATTGGTTGGTCGAGGTCGTCGTTGAGATCGCTGATCGAATCGGTGTGTTGCTCGAACATATATTGAATATATTTAACTTTGTCCCGCAGACGGCAAGATATTTTGATGCTCTTGCGCGCGCTGTATTTTTCTTTCTGCCTGATATTTGCTTTAACATAATTTATACCGGGCTTGCGATTGTCGGAATTATACTGATCATTCACTTTGTTATGAAAGCACTTGGAAAGGGGTGAGGAGATGAATGTTTTGCGACCGGTTTTTGATTCTATCATGACGATCATGCATCATGAGCTGCATTTTTTAGGTTATAGTTTTTCTGAGTTTGGTGTTTTTATGGTGTCGATTGGCGGTATTCTATTAGGCATCGTTCTGAAAGCGATATATGATGACTGAAAGGAGAAGTATGATAAATGGAAGATGAGATTTTAGAACCAACGCCGGAAACTGCGCCGGATATGCCAGGACAAAGTGATCCGTCGCCGGCGGAAACAAATAATGATACAGAGTCTGCAAACCTAGTAAATACGGGGCTTCCCGAACTCTCCGGTGATCCGGTGAATGAAGAAAAAGATGAAACTTTAGAAGAAATATCGCCGCAGGATGATGCTGCTGTGTCACCGGAACCAACTCCCGGAGTTGACGATCAGGAACAAATCGGAGAAGATCAGACGGATGAAGAAACGGATACTGGAGAAGATGTTGAGGCAGAAGATGACGGCGGCACAACGAATATTACGATCATACGCCCTCCGGTACAGATCACTTATCAGGCGGATGAAGATGCAACATATCACACTATCATCGATAATGCCGAAACGGATCCTGTTCCGGTTGTGGTCGTAGAAACTTTGATTGAAAAAGAACTTGGCATTATGGACAAGCGGTTAGAAGATTATACAGTGACGGAAGGTTTGCTTTTGTTTATCCTTCTTACTCTTTGGTTGCGTATGATTTTCGACTATTCAGGAAGGAGGAAGTCATAGATGCAGGATACGATTATGCAGTTTTTTGAAGTCGTCGGTGTATCATCCAGCACGCCGGAAACATTTGTTGAACTTGTTACGTGGTTCGTGTTTATATTTGTTGGAATGATGCTTGTGCTTTCTGTATTTCACGTGATCGGCACAATCTTGAGCTATTTCTTTAGTTGTAAGAGATAAGGGAGGCGATGATATGTTTTTTATTTTTCTTTTGGTCATGGCTGTGTCTTTTTGGTTGTCTGTGAACTTCCGGCTTACAGTGCTGCATTTATTTGCTAATACATATTATGGTATCCGAGATTTTAGTTTTTGGCTTTATTATCGTAAATGGCGTGTCTGTAAAACAGGATACCTGATCGGATATACCGGATTGTTTGGACGTGGCAAGACTCTTTCCGCCGTGCATTATGTTGTGAGCAGATATAAAAAATATCATGGTCTGCGCGTATATGATTTTGGACGAAAAAAATGGGTGCGTCAGGTTGTTAATGTTGTTTCTAATGTTCAGTTGGCGATCCCTTATGAAAATCTGATAAGTTTGGAACAGATTGTAGTTGCCGCTGCCCGGAATGCAAAGAAGGATGCAGAAAATAATACTCTTACGATCACACTTGCACTTGTAGATGAGGCGAGTGTGCAGATGAACTCCCGGAATTTTAAGACGAATATTGATCCTTTGTTTCTCAATACACTTTTAACTTGCCGTCATCATCATATTTCGTTTATCTATACCGGGCAACGCTTTCATCATATTGATGCGCTGCTCCGTCAAGTATCGAGTTATATTGTAGAGTGTAAAAAGCTTTGGCGTCATATGGTTCAATATTATTATGATGCGGACGAGCTTGAGCATGCCCCAAATCCGCGTTTGGTGAAACCATACCGGCGATCCGGTTTCTTTGTCCTCGATCGGGATTACGCAATGTATGATACGCTTGCCTGCGTTGGAAATCTTGAAAAAAGTGTTAGGAGCGGCGATATGATGACCGAAGAGGAAATATTGGCATTGCGCACAAATAGTAATGATGTCGGAATCGACGGCATTACAAAGCCATCACGAATATTAGCGCGTCGATGGGTGCGAAAACTGCCGCACTGATATATGTAAAAATATGTGCGGTCAAGGGCGCAGAGCGGAGCGTCCCTTGACGGCGCGTATTTTTGCGCCCAAAATCCGGCGACGCATGCAGACCATGCGCAGCATGGCATGCATGCCATAGCCACCCGCTCACGGCGTGGATGCGCAGCCGGGCGGCAAGCGTAAGCGCGCCCGGCGCAGCCGCGAGAGAGTAGCGGCGCAGCCGCGGCGCTCCACCCCCTAGTCTAATAGGGGTGGAGTTATTCTGTATACAGAATTTTTTGTGTTATGTTTCGGGGGAAAAATGGATTATTACTGGTTGCCTGTTATCGGTCGGAGTGATTATATTTATTCGTGCGACATGCTTAGATATAAATTTGAGGTCAAAAGCGGTAAGTACGCGAAAGGTGATCTCCAAAAGCTTTTGACAGCGTATGGACGTTTAGATATAAAGCATTATCCGACTAATTTTAGTGATTTCAAATATCGTGATCTGTTCACAATTGACTATGATACTTCGACTATGACCGTCGGTATTGGTTTCAATGGCTGTAAAAATGATGATCTTGTCCTTGGATTTTTGGAAGTAAATCCAAATAAATGTTTCGATTCGCTCCAATGTCTTTATGATATTCAGCGTATTTTTGACGCTTGCTGGTCTTTTGATCTGCTCCGGTTTGACCTTGCCATTGATTTGCCGTTTTCCCGGGATAATGTTTCTCTTGTTAAAGACGGACGGAAATACCGCCTTGACCTGCACAGTAAAGAGAATAAAACGGAATATCTCGGTGTCCGGAATGCGTCCGGATATGTTAAGCTTTATAACAAATCTTTGGAACAGAAGAATGATAATGAAATTCTGACACGTTTAGAGATGACCTGCGCCGGTGACTGGTCGGTGGATCAGATCATTTTTAAACTGCCTTATGTTTTTACGTCCGGCAGTGATTTTACAGAGGCAGATAAGAAATTAAAGCATCTGAGCAGTAGTCAAAAAGTGATAGTGCGTGCGCTTCGGAGTCATCCAGATCGTGATGAGTTGTTTAAGAGTCTATGTGCAGATATGCGCGTGAAGCTGCGCCCGTATATTTACGATGCGGAAACAGTAATCAGCTATGATAGTAATGCGATCTTAGCGGTCTTAGAAAATATCCGGCAATTTGAACAGTCAATGAAGAGTCATGTATATACTTTTGTATCGCAAGCTGATCTGCGTGAGGATGCAGCGCGAAGGTTTGCGATAAAGCGTGGAAAGGATTTCGTAGATGTGCCGGATTCGGAAAATCCGTTCAGGGAAAATTGACAGTGAATCAAAAATAGTGTAATCTGTAGATGACAGGAGGTTGCCCGGATGCTCGTGTATAAGATCGACGTGCTGACGTCATTAAAAGAAGCAGGATATAATACAACCCGCCTCCGCAGGGAAAAGCTGTTAAGCGAAAGCGCGATACAATATCTGCGTGAAGGAAAACCGGTAGGGGCAAAAGCGCTGGATGATATATGTATGCTGCTTCACATGCAGCCCGGAAATATCATAGAGTATGTCGAAAATGGGAATACTTAAAGCAACGGAAATGTTTGACATTACACCAAAAATAGTGTAAGATAAAGATAGTTAAGAACGGCAAGGCTTAACGGGCAAAAGGGAGGTCGGACAAATGGAGGTCGCAGAAATGACAGAGAAAGAACAGGCAACGATATTGATGGATAGATTCATTGATCTGCAAAGGATCAAAGCCGCGGAGAACCGCGACAAAGAAGTTGATTATCAGTTAAAGACAACCAAAGCCAAGCTTGAAGCGCTTGGGATCGTTACGGAGAATCTTGAGATTTAAGAAAGACAGTCGTTAGGCTTGCCACTAACGGCTGTTTTTTTGCGAAAAACTGTTTTTAGCGGCGTGACGTAGGAACCCGCAGGCGGCAGGACGCCGCCTATAAAATCACAAATTCTCGGATGTATAAAGCGTTTTAATAATCAGCCCGGACAAGGATGTCCGGGTGTTATGTGCGGTGTCGTTCTTCCTGTTGCCGTAATTATCTGATCGCGCTTAATGATAAAATCATACTTAATGCTTATGAAAATTGCACAAAGATAGCCAAGAAAATGACGCCGATCGGGTTCACCTGCAGCGAAAATATTTGTGTAAATTGCACAAAGAAAAAAAAACAGGTTGACAAACATATGTTTCACAGTTTATATTTGAGATAATAACTAGCGCCATCTATTCGTTAAACTGTCGTTTCGCGAATAGTTATATCTGTGTCAATGCAGTACTCTTTTTTGTTCAAAAAGCTGGTCGGAATCTAAAAAGACAGTGAACGGTCCATGGTTCACAAGGGATACATTCATCATTGCACCAAAGATACCATGCTGAACAGCAACGCCTTTTGATGCAATCTGTTGCAGGATATATTCATAGAGACGATTTGCTGATTCGGCGTTCCCAGCATCGGTAAAAGATGGCCGGTTTCCCTTTTTACAGTCTGCATACAGGGTAAATTGCGATACGACAAGAATCTCGCCGCCTATATCCGCAAGGGAACAATTGGTTTTGCCTGCCGAATCCTCGAATATGCGCAGCTTCAAAAGCTTCTCGATCATGCGATTAGCGATTTCCGTTGTGTCACGGTCACTCACGCCGACAAACACGAGAAGTCCGCTCTTGATCTGTCCGATGATTTTCTGATCGACCTCGACAGAGGCTTCTGATACTCTCTGTATCAAAAAACGCATAGTAATGCTCCTTCTATATCGATGAAACAAATTCTGAGATAATCATTTCTTGCAAAGAGAAATGCGCAATTCAGCATGTGAAATCTTTATTATTCGTTAAACTCAACCTATTACCGTTATTGTCATTATGTATTGCGGTCGGATTCTTCCTTGGACTGTGACTCTTCTGTTTTCTGCAAGGTATCTTTTTCCGATAAGTCATCCTTTGTCTTTGTACTCTCGGAAGAACCGGCTGCATGTCTGCTAAAGAGCGTACGGAATAAATGATATTTTTCGCCCTCTTCTGCCGCATTTTTATGCTGGCTGCTTCCCTTGGGGTTCTTGATCTCTGTGAACAAATGCTCTTTTGTGATAAACTCACCATCCCGAATCTCATATGCATCGCGGTAAAGCGCCGTATCCGACGGAAGTGATTTACTCTTCAGTCTCCGATTGACAAAGCGCTTTGTGAACGCATAGATTACCGCAAACACGGGAACGCCGATGATCATACCCATAACGCCGTAAATACCGCCGAAAAATGTGATGGCGAAAATGACCCAAAAGCCCGAAATGCCGGTTGAATCGCCCAAAATACGCGGTCCGATGATATTTCCGTCCACCTGTTGAAGAATCAGGACAAAGATTAAAAAGTAAACAGCTTCGATCGGCGCTATGAGCAGTAACAACAGCGTACAAGGAATCGCGCCAAGGTATGGTCCGAAAAACGGAATCACATTCGTCACACCGACAATGACGCTGATGAGTACCGGATAATGCAGCCCCAGCAGTGTTGTGCCAATGAAACACAGAAAACCGATGATGATGGAGTCAAAAATCTTACCCGAAATAAAGCCGATAAAGGTTTTATGAATAAACCTGCAGTCCTTGATCAAACGATTTGCATTATGCATTTCAAACAGGGAATAACATATTTTTTTCGCCTGAGCTGCATAGGTCTCCTTGCCAAACAGCAGATAGACCGAAATGATAAAACCGATGATGATATTGAGCGAAGTTTTCAGTGTACCGTAAATGGTTGCTGATAACGTTGAGAGGACGGAGCCGATATTTTGAATATTTTTCAGCAGCCAGTCAACCACATCCTGCGAATTGATCGTGGACAGATCAATGGAAAGATTATCCTTCAGGAAATTCGCAACCATCGTATTTTGCTGCAGATAATCAATCACCATATCGTAATATTTATTAAATGCTTTCGTAGTCTGTTCGGAAATGCCGGGAATACTCTTCTCAATTTCAGGAATGATCATGGCAAATAAGCCGTAAAAGCACCAAAAGACTAACAGATAAGTTGCGCAGATGGCAATCGCGCGGATCAGGCTTTTATGCCGCCGATCTCCGATACTACTCTCCTGCTTTTTTCCCTTTGTGATGCGCTTATAGAGCGGGATGAGCAGACGGTACTCGATCGAATTGACGATAGGGGTAAACAAGTATGCCAGCACGAAGCCGACAATGATCGGAAAACAGATATTAAAAAAGCGGTTCAGCATTGTGCCGAGTCTTGTGCCGTGAAAAAGAATATAGTAAAAAGCGATGCCTGCGCATACCACACATACACCTGTCATGCCCCAATGCAGATATTTACGGTCACCATGATATTTCATAGATATTCTCTCCTTTTTTCGGAGCGCTCTCCGACTCTTCTATCTTATACCAGTTATTTGAAAAAAGCTATACCTTTTTCATCGGAACCTATTTTTATGCCGATAAATGGATAGCGTTTTATGAAATCGTAATGCTTCGCGAAAACATATTGCTTTATCCATAATCTTCGGTATTATTATTGTATAATGCATAAAAGTCGATTATAATGGATTGATAGAGAGAAATAATCCTTTTTAAGGAGAACGGAATCATGACAAGGCAGCAACTTATGAGTCTCGTCCGGCGGGCGATTGATACTTATCATATGATCGACGAGGGAGACCGCATCGCGGTCGGCATCTCCGGCGGAAAGGACTCTCTCACGCTCCTTACGGCGCTTGCGGGACTAAAGCGCTTCTACCCTGCACATTATGAACTGTATGCGGTAACGGTTGATCTGGGATTCGGCATTCAGGATTTTGACAGGATCATGCAGATGTGTGACGATCTGCAGGTACCTTATATCCGTGTGGAGACGGACATCGGTAAGATCGTCTTTGAAGAACGCAGGGAAAGCAATCCCTGTGCGCTCTGCGCAAAAATGCGGAAGGGCGCGCTCAATACGAAAATGAAAGAGCTTGGCTGCAACAAGGTCGCATATGCGCATCATAAGGACGATATTGTCGTCACCATGCTCATGTCCCTGATCTTTGAAGGACGTTTCCATACCTTCCGCCCTGTTACTTATCTGGACCGCATGGATATGACGGTGATCCGTCCGCTTATGTATATGCAGGAGGCGGATGTGATTGGTTTTGTCAATAAGAACAAACTTCCGGTCGCAAAAAGCGCCTGCCCTGCGGACGGTTATACAAAGAGGAAATACGCAGAGGATTTGTTAAAGCGCCTGAATCAGGAGAATCCGGGCGTCAAGGAACGCATGTTTACGGCAGTCTGCAACGCGTTATACCAAACTTGAGAAATGCAAGATACCGGACAAGCAAGATCATAGACAAACAATCATGAAAAACGCAACAGATGTGATAAATGAAGCAGGTGTGATAACAAAACAGGAGAATAACCATTATGGCAGCATCAAGCGAAAAACAGCAAAATTATCATGAACAGCAAAACAGAAAATATACGATGACGCTCCGGGGTATTTTAGAGGAACTGCCCCCTTTCGTATCCCGATATTTTCATGGCGTCGAGGAAGTGACCTCTACACGCACCCGTCTTGCGTATGCCTATGACCTGCGTGTGTTTTTTAACTGGCTCTGCGAAGAAAGACCGGAGCTTTGTACGGTTCCGATGAAGGAGCTTACGGTTGACGTGCTGGACAAGATCAAGCGCGATGATATTTTGGACTACCTTTCCTACTGCTCCTATTATGAGCGTGACGGAAAGGAATTGTCCAATCAGGAACGGGCAAAGTCAAGAAAGCTTGCAACGATCCGCAGTTTTTATAACTTTTTCTTTCAGTCGGAAATGATCCTGACAAACCCGCCCTCTCTCGTGAAAACGCCGAAGATCCACGAGAAGGAGATCGTGCGTCTGGACGCGAACGAGGTTGCGATTCTTTTAGATCAGGTTGAAGAAGGAGAAAAGCTCACAAAAGCGGAAGCACATTATCATAAGATCACAAAAGAGCGCGATCTTGCAATCCTGACGCTGCTGCTCGGCACGGGAATCCGCGTATCAGAGTTTGTCGGACTGAATATCGGCGATATTGATTATGATAATGACCGCATCAAGGTGCGGCGCAAGGGCGGCTATGAGGCATATGTCTATTTTGGAGACGAGGTTCGTGAAGCGCTGCTTACCTACCACGAAAAACGCAAGCATATCATCGCGGAGAACGGCCATGAGGAGGCGATGTTCCTTTCCTTACAGAGACGCCGGATCACAGTGCGTGCCGTGGAGAACCTTGTCAAAAAATACGCATCGCGCGTAACGACGATGAAAACGATCACACCGCACAAATTAAGGAGCACCTACGGAACGAATCTCTACCGGGAGTCCGGGGATATTTATCTGGTTGCCGATGTGCTCGGACATAAGGACGTCAATACAACCAGAAAGCACTATGCCGCCATTGAGGAAGAACGCGGCAGGATGGCAAGCAAGCTGGTTCATTTAAGAAAAGATGACTAAAAAGGGGCTGTAAAAAAATAGCCTTAAAGC
>CAMWSU010000122.1 GCA_947176965.1 uncultured Lachnospiraceae bacterium
GCCCCAACCCGTCACGCCGGAGATCACGCCCTCATAAATCTTACCGATCCGCTCCGACATATATTCCGCTTTTTTTAATTTGTCCGTTTCGCGTTCCGCCTCGTCCGCCCGGCGCTCCAGGCGCGAGCATTCGCTTGCGACACCCGGCAGGATCTCCCGGTAATGTGCAACGCGGTCTTCCTGCAGCCTGCCCCGCAGCGATTCCCTGATGATGCGGTGAATCTGCAGATCGGGATAACGCCGGATGGGAGACGTAAAGTGACAATAATATTTGCACGCCAAGCCAAAATGTCCGCTGCACTCCGTTGTGTATTTCGCCTGTTTCATACTGCGCAGCGCAAGTCTGCCGATCATCGTTTCTTCCGGCGTGCCCGCAACTTTCGCAATGAGCTTCTGGATTTCCTTCGGATGAATCTCTTCCCGGTTTATTTTCAAAGAATAACCGTAATTGCGGATAAACGTGCCAAGCTGCATGATCTTGTCGGTGTCGGGGGTCTCATGTGTTCTGTATACAAACGGAAGCTCCTGCCAGTAAAAATGCTGCGCGACCGTCTCGTTCGCCATCAGCATGAACTCCTCGATCAGATCGGTTGCGGCATTGCGCTCGTAAGGCTTAATTTCTGTCGGATGTCCGCTTTCATCAAGCAGGATCTTCGTTTCTGGAAAATCAAAATCAATGGAACCGCGTTTTTTTCTTTTTTGCCGCAATCTCTTTGCAAGCGCCGCCATGTCAAGGAGCATGGATACGATTTCCGCATCTTCGGACGCTTTCGCTTCTTCCGTACCCCTTCCCTCTTTCGCTTCCGCTCCGGTTTTTTCGCTTTTCACTTCCGGCGTATCCACGGCATTGCCCTTTTCTCCGTCCTCCGTCCGCTCTTGCAAAATTGCCGCAACCCCCATATAGGAGAGACATCTGTCCACACAGATCACGCTCTCCACAATCTCATAGTCGGTCAGTTCTCCCTTTTCGTCGATCGTCATCAGGCAGCTTAATGCGAGACGGTCTTCGCCCGCATTCAGCGAACAGATTCCGTTCGAGAGTGCATGCGGCAGCATTGGGATCACGCGGTCTACCAAATACACGCTTGTCCCACGTTTTTTTGCCTCATGGTCTAATGCGGAATTTTCCTGCACATAATTGCTGACATCGGCGATGTGGACGCCGAGGCGGTAATATGCCCCGTCCCTTGTCAGGCTGACCGCATCGTCTAAATCCTTGGCGTCTTCCCCGTCTATCGTCACCATTTTAAGATCGCGCAGATCGCATCTTCCGACACAATCCGCCTCGGTTACGGGCTTTGCCGCGCGTTCTGCCTGATTCATGACTTTTTCGGGAAATTCCACCGGAAGCTCATGCCCCAACACGATCGACATAATATCCACACCCGGATCGTTGCGGTGCCCGATGATCTGGACAATCCTTCCTTCCGGACGCTTCCTGTCATTTCCGTAATCCGTCAGTTCGACGACCACCTTGTGCCCATCAACCGCACCCTTTGTATGCACTCCCGCAATAAAAATATCGGTGCCGAACCGGTCGTTATCCGGTATCACAAATCCGTAATGCCTGCTGCTCTCATAAGTTCCGACAAGTTTTGTCGTCCCGCGCGCAAGAATCCGCACGACCTCTCCCTGCGTCCGCTTTCCGCGCATTCCCGGCAGAATCTTCACCTCGACCGTGTCGCCGTGAAACGCACCGTTCATTCCCTCCGCCGCAATATAGATGTCTTCCGTCTGTCCCTCGATCTCTACAAATCCAAACCCTTTCGCGTGCGCGGTCAGTATTCCAGTGGCAAGCTTCTCACCTGCGCGCTGATAGCGCCCCCTGCGGTTGATCTGGATTCTGTTTTCCGAAAGAAGCTCCGTCAATGCCTGCTTAAAAGCTCCCCTGTCCTCGCTTTTTACCTGCAAGAGCACCGCAAGATCGCGTTCCCTCATCGGCACATAGGATTTCTCCTGCATCAGGTCACAAATCATTTGTTTTTTTACTTCTAACTGCTGTGATTCCACAATCTGTCATTCCCTCAACTACTTTCCCATTTCTTTCGCTGAAAAAAGCACTCCGCAAACCCGCGCATATAAATTCTCCCGCAAAAGAAAAAAAACAGCACTCTGCATAACAGAGTGCCTTGTCATTAAAATCTTGTGATATTTAGCACGGCAGAAAGAACGATCATCACGATCACTAAAATGGCGGTCCACTTTACAAGCTTTCCCTCCATGGAACGTCCTTTATTCTTGCCCCAGTAAGTCTCAGCCGCACCGCTGATCGCGCCAAGTCCCTGCTGCTTACCTTCCTGCATCAATACCAACCCTGTGACAATTACACTCACTATCATTAAAATCACATATAAAACCACTCTTAACGGACTCATTGCCATTCCTCCTCATATATCATGATCACTACGTGGTCATAATAATGTGCATGCGCATTTCGCTACGCTATCTTTCGATATCATACCACACCCGCTTACTATAGCACAAGAAAAAAAGAAATTCAAGCCCTATTTTATATCTTCGTCTCACTTTTAACCGTTCACAACGTCAGCGAATCAAAAAAATCATCTTCCGCCTTTTCTCTTTTTCCAAGCAGGTACGCCTTCATCTCCGTATGCTCCTCTCCCAGATCCGCAATACATTGTTCCCGATTGTGTTCATGGATGCCGCCTGCCGCTTCAAATAGTTCGTAATAGCTTCTGTCCTCCCCATGCTCCGCGATTAACACTTCCCATGCTTCTTTCGTCTCGCAGCCTATTGTATGCGCCGTCAGAAAAGCGGTCAGTTTCCCGCGCAGCCTGCTGCCAAGGCAGTCATCATAGCGCAGGCGGAGCAGCGCCGCACGCGCCTTCTTTTTTCGCTGCTGGGAACAATAATGGTCAATATTGTTTTCCCTGCTGCCGTAATCCTCCTCGCCGCATAAAAGCATTTTGGAAAATCCATCGTCCTCCGCCGTTTCCATTAATTTCTCCAATGCAGCGTCCCACTTTGCATACCACTCATACGTTCCCGCACCCGCAATATCCAAAAGATACGGATTGTTTAACAGCCTGTCCCCTGCGGCGAGCAGATGACCGACTCCCCGTTTCTCATCCGCAAAAAATACCTCGCGGATCTCAATGCATGCCAAACGCTCACAGCCCCGGAAAACGCCTCTGCCGATCCCAACCTGCCGATGGGGTATACTGACTGTCTCAAGCTGCTTACAACTGGCAAACGCCCAGTCCTCAATCTCACGGACACTTACCGGTAGGACGATCTCCCGTATGCCGTCACAGCCCCAAAACGCTTTTTTCCCGATCGACGTAACCGTCTTCTCATCAAGCCGCTCCGGTATCTGTAACACACCGCCGATATGCTGTGCGCCCGTGATCCGTACGCCCTCTTTTTCCTCTCCGCACACGTCCTCATACAAAAAGACGGTATTCTGCATGATCACAATTCCAGTTCCTCCATCTCCCGTAAAAGCGCTTCGCGCCGCTCACTGATCATCAGTTCTTTGCTGTGCCGCTCATAATCCTCACAGCCGAAACGCGCGACAAATCCCGCGCAGCAGTCTGTCACGGTCATATGTGTGACAAGCAATAGAAGCTCATTACCGTCCGCAAAGACCTGCTCCACGAAAGAAAACAAATGGTGAAGGCATTGCTTTGCCTGTGCCGTCTCCTGCTTTGCACCTGCCGCTTCCTCTTCAAACGCCTGCCTAACCGCCGCAAACTGCTCTCCCGTAACGGGCTGTTCTCCCTCAAAAAGCAGGTTTCTTTTTTGCTCCCGCAGAAATGCGAGCACCCGCTGATGCATCCGCTTGTCCTCTGCGGAGAGCGCATTCGCCGCTGAGAGGGAAGCAAGCAGACGCTCCCTCGCCGCGATCTGTATCGAAATAGCCTCCGCCGCTGGGATGCCTTCACGTCCCGACATTGCATGCCCATCCGATGCAATGCCCTGTCCCTGCTGCCCGTGCCCCGCTGAAATCCCCATCTGCGTTTTCACATGTCTTAATACCTGCAGCAGATTTTCCAGATAATCCGTCTTCTCCATGCAGTCCCTAAGCATGCCGTCTGTCTTATCCGTCAGCATGCCGAGCAGGGAGATCCGCTCGTCAAACGGCGCGCTTTCCGCCTTCTTGCACATGTCCTCCGACGCGCTTCCCTGCAAGATCTCACTGATGTGATAGTCTTTTTTATATTTGCAGTACAGGTCATAATACGCCATAAACTCCCTGACAACCCGCTCATGCGAGAGATACTGCCCGACCAGCTCCTCCGTAACGGCAAGCGATTCCTCCTCGTACAAAAAGAGCATCTGCGATAAGTCTTCCCAGCCGCGCGCCGTCACATACGCACGCCCTTTCGCCGTCATTTCCATCAAATAAAAATCCTGCTTTTTTAACTCCAGATAATTCAGTACGGCGCGATGCAGTCCTTCTTTTTCCGCATAATTCTTCCACGCCTCATAATCCGCCTCCACACTCAGCACTTTCAGACGATCTAACGTAACCACATCAAATTCACGCGCACTGCGGTTATACTCCTTCGGGTTTCCCGCCGTCACAATGACCCAGCCCTCCGGCACGCGGTGTCCGCCGAACACCTTATATTGTAAAAATTGCAGCATGGACGGTCCAAGCGTCTCAGAGACGCAGTTGATCTCATCCAAAAACAAAATGCCTTCCTTTAAGCCGCTCTCCCGCATCACATCATACACGGACGCAATAATCTCGCTCATCGTGTATTCGGACACGTCATATTCCTTCCCCTCGTATTCCCTGTGGCAGATCACGGGGAGTCCAAGCGCCGACTGCCTTGTATGATGCGTCATGGAATACGAAACGAGCGCAATGTGAAGCTCCTGCGCAATCTGCTCCATGATCGCTGTCTTTCCGATTCCCGGTGCGCCGACCAAAAAAATCGGTCGCTGCCGCACGACCGGTATGCGGTATTCCCCGAACGCATCTTTCTTCAAATATAACCTGACCGTATCCTTAATGTCCTGTTTGGCTTGTCCGATATTCATGCTGCTATCCTTTCCATTCTCTGCTTTTGAGGCAGTTACCTATCCATTCCTATCCCACTCCGAAAGCGCATCCTCGTCAATACAGATGCGAACTGCCCATGCCGGCGCAGTGTTCGGCAGTTCCGTCTCATTCAAGAACGCAAACACCGTCTCATAATCCGGCGCTTTTTCCGGATAAACGCCCTGCCCGTCCGTAAAATAAATCATGCCCTTTAAGTTTCCGATCTCTCCGCGTTCGATCAGCGCATCCACATACGTAAACACGGGCCGAAAATCCGTACTGCCGAAGCCCACAAGCTTTCCCTTTGTCAAAAAAGCATCCAGCTCGCCCTGATCATGTATAACGGTATCGCTGCGGACTTCATGATCGCACTGAATAATATGAACCAGCATCTCGTCAAAAAAGCAAGCGCTCGTTTTCATGATGGAATACGTATGCCTAAGGAATGCGCGCACCGCCTCCCCGCGGCACGACGCCGACGTATCGATCGCGATCACAAAATCATGAATCTGATTCACCTCGCGATATTCAAGCGGCTCCACGATCGGCACATTCCCGTATTGCGAAAGACCGTAGGTATACGCAATATAATCGAACTCTTCCTCATTGCTTTTTACCACTTCTCCCGGCACGACAAAACGACGTAAAAAAGCACGGTAATCCACCCGATCCGCCGTTGCCTCCGCCAAATTCTCCTCCACGGCGCCCGCATTCTTTCCCTGCGAAAACGACTTTAGCTCCGCTTTGGCACGCTCTGAGATCCTTTTCCACTCCGCAAGGGAGATGACAAGCTCCTCCCGCTCTCCCCACCCGTCATGGTCATCCATCAAAAAAAGACGTGCAAGAAACGCCTGTTCATCCACGGCAAGCGGATTTCTGCGTAAATACCGATACAGCTTTTCCGCCGTCAGCTTCACGTCCTGATTTTCAAAATAGGAGAGCGCTTCTTTTTTCCGCAGATCCGACTTTAACTCCGTCTCCGGCAGCATCAGCTCCATCACCGCATGCTCCGCCGCCAGATCAACCGCCAAATCCCACACTTCCTTCTCCACCTTGTCATAGCGGAAACTGTGTGAAAAAAGAAAGTGAAACAGGACATGGAGCATCATGCGCATCACGGACGCCTGCTCCTTCCGGTAGGCGCGGATGACCGCCTGCGCATCATAATACAGATGCCGCCCGTCGCAGGAAAAACCGCTTACGCCCGCCTTTTCCTGCGGAGCAAGAGCCGCAAGTGCCACATCCAGAAAACGCATATGCATTAAAATCCGATCTCGTGAGAGCTGTATGATTTCCGCTGCGAGTGTCGAAATACGCGCCGCCTTGTCTTCTTTTTTGATTGCTGTCATAGTGTGAATGATTCCTTTTTCATCCTGTCCATTGTAACAATTTCGCCGTTATCTAATCCCTATCGTATCACAGCCGCCACCGCTTTTCCACTCTTGATCAATTATTACGACATTTAATACGATATTTATTACGACGCCTGCCGCAATGAATGATCAAAAGTCTATTTCCACTTCTTCTAATTCATAAAAAATACCATGTACCTTATGATACGAGACCCCTATCGCTCTCATTCCATACGTTTCTTCAACTTCTAAATACTTCTCTTGACCGATCATGATCACCTTCTCATCCCTGAGCGAAAGAGCAAACACCAGATAGCCAAACCATAATCCAAACAAGAAAACAGCAGTCGTACCGATTATGGAGAAAATGCACAATCTTTTGATGGCAGTATGTTGCTGCGGTTTCATAAATACAACTGACATCCAATCAATCAGAGCTATTATAAATGCAATCATAATACCCCCACCCAAAAGCTCCAGTATGGCCGCAAGCTGTATCCGTATTTCCCATTTCAATAAAATAGCAATCATCAGACGCAACATGATCATAAATAGATACACATAGGCACTCCGTCCTATCACAGCAAAGGTTTTTCTGCAATGCTGTTTCTTTTTTATATAATCTTCCGCGACCGCCCACTCCTTCATTACCTCGGCAACCACGTTTGCCGCATACATAGAAAGCTCGCCGCCCTCATCCATGACCATTTTTACTTCCTTATAAACGTCTTTCGGCAGCACCTCTTTCATCTTTCCGAGTGTAACGGCATCCGATACAAAAATCTCCTTGACATTCATTGCCTCGCTCATAATGCTCTTCCCTTTCTCCCCAAAACAAAAAATGCCCCAAAATTGTTTGGAACATTATTGTTCAGATTACCATATGTACGAATCTTTTTTGTTTCTATTACCATAACTTAAAATCAAAAAAAATGCAATCCCAAAGAACAAAATTGCCCCAAAACGGGTTCATGATTTGAAGAAATATGATTGACGGTTTTAAGGGCAGCCATCTTCATGAATAGCTGCCCCCAATAAAAAGTTGATTTTTTATTTCTCGTGATCTTCAAAGCAAAGGAACGGATTGCGGTACTCGCTCACGCTTCCCAGCTCCTCCTCAATGCGTAGAAGCTGATTATATTTGCTGACACGGTCAGTCCGGCACGGTGCGCCCGTCTTGATCTGTCCCGCATTGACCGCAACTGCGAGATCGGCGATGAACGCATCCTCCGTCTCTCCCGAACGATGGGAAATGACAGCGCGGTATCCGTTTCGCTGCGCCATTTCGATCGCGGCAAACGCCTCCGTGACCGTTCCGATCTGATTCACCTTCACTAAGATCGCATTTCCTACGCCCAGCTTGATCCCCGCCGCCAGACGCTTGACATTCGTGACAAAAAGGTCGTCGCCCACAAGCTGGATCCGGTCACCCAAACGCTCGGTCAGCTTCTTCCAGCCCTCCCAGTCATCCTCATTTAAGCCGTCCTCGATCGAGATGATCGGATACTTATCGCAGAGCGCTTCATACATGGAGATCATCTCCTCCGTGCTCCGCAGCACACAGTACTCCTTTGTGTCCGGATTGCTGCAGTTGCATACCGCGTCTCCCGCTCCTGTATTTCCTGTACCAGACGCCGTCTGTTCACAGCCGCAGGATGCTTCCGGCTCTGCGCCGCAGCCGCATACACCTGCCTCATAAGCGCCCTCCGGGATCGCATTGACGCCTCTCTGTCTTTCCGCCCGTAACAACTCGCTCTCCCCCGGAAAATAATACATACCGGAATCTTCCTGATAAAGCTCGCTCGCCGCGACGTCCAGCGCAATGCGGATATCCGAGCCCGGATCATAGCCCGCCGCCTTGACCGCTTCCATGATCAACGAAAGAACCGCATCAGCATCCTTTAAGGAAGGCGCAAAACCGCCCTCGTCGCCAACGCCGGTAGAAAGTCCTTTTTTCTTGCAGATCTGCTTTAAGTTATGATAAATTTCCGCGCAGATCCGAAGGCCGTCTGAAAAAGAAACCGCGTTGACCGGCATGATCATAAACTCCTGAAAATCCACCGTATTATCCGCGTGCTTACCGCCGTTTAGAATATTCATCATCGGAACCGGCATCGTTTTGGTATTGACGCCTCCAAGATAACGGTACAGCGGCTGCTCCAATGCCAGCGCGCAGGCGCGCGCACACGCCATGGATACGCCGAGCGTCGCATTGGCGCCCAGATTACCCTTATTGTCCGTTCCGTCCTGTTCGATCAGCACATGGTCGATCATCTGCTGGTCTAACGCATTCAGCCCGATCAGCGCTTCCCGTATTTTGGTATTGACGTTATTCACCGCTTTTCTCGTTCCGAGTCCGAAGTATCGCTCCTCGCCGTCCCTGAGCTCCACCGCCTCAAACCGTCCCGTGCTTGCGCCCGATGGCACGGACGCTCTTCCGATCGTTTTTTTCCCCGTTGTTTCTGTCTCTACAACTACCTCCGCTTCCACTGTCGGGTTTCCCCTCGAATCCAGAATTTCTCTTGCGTGCACATCCGTAATGCGTAACCGTAATGACATGTTGCTTCCTCCTGTCCGAAAAAATAAGTATATCATTTGTATCTTACCCTGCACAGGCGGATTTATTCAGAACAGCAGCGTAACATGCATAAAAAAGGGGCTGTAAAAAAATAGCCTTAAAGCAAAAGTCCTTGCCGCGTAAT
>CAMWSU010000123.1 GCA_947176965.1 uncultured Lachnospiraceae bacterium
ATCATGCCTAGTCTAGTGGGCTCGGAGATGTGTATAAGAGTCTGGATCTATAATACATTAAGCACGGAACGCTGATGAGTCCGTGGGAGCAGAGAGGTGCTTGCTTTGAAAAAGAATCTATTATCCATTATCATTCTTGCTTTATTAGTTGTTAATTTAGTCATGACGGGAATTATGATGTTCTCAGTCATTAATGTTTCAAACAAAAACGCGAAGCTGGTAGGCGATATAGCAGCGCTGATCGGCATTCAGACGAAACCGGACGGTGAGACGGCGGAAAAGGAAAATGTTTCCATCGACGACACGGATGTATACGTGATCTCCGACCGCATGACGATTCCGTTCCAGCGGGTGAGCGAAGCGGATGGAGGGGATGGCAAGGATCATTATTTTGTTGTGAATGTATCCCTTTCCATGAATATGAAACATAAGGATTATAAGTCCTACGGAACCGCTGAGGCATTGGAGGCAAAGGAGAGCCTGATCAAGACGGAGATCCAGTCCGTGATCGGCAGTTACACGATGGATCAGTTCAAGGAAAATCAGGAACTGATACGCGAAGAGGTATTGGAGCGTATTCAGAATTTATATGATTCTACATTTATTTTTAATGTGAATTTCAGTGACTATCTATATTCATGATGGGAGGTGAGCCGTTGTGGGTGAGGTCTTATCCCAAAGTGAGATAGACAGTCTTCTCAACGCGTTAAGTACCGGTGAACTGGATATGGATGACGTCAAGGAGAATCCTGAAAAGCAGGTCAAAGATTATGACTTTAGGCGGCCTGCGAAATTCTCCAAAGAGCATTTGCGAACGCTTGAAATCATTTTTGAGCATTACGGCAGACTGGTGTCAACGACGCTTCCCGTTTATCTGAGAAAAGCGGTTCAGGTTACGGTGGCAAGCTCGGAGACAGTCACTTTTTCGGAGTTTACGAATGCACTTGCCAATCCGGTCGCGCTCGGTATTGTGAATTTTCAGCCGCTTGGCGGCACTGTGATCGTAGAGCTTGCAGCAACGCTCGCGTTTACGATCATTGACCGAATGCTTGGCGGTTCGGGAGAACCGCTTGCAAAGAACCGGGAATTCTCTGAGATAGAGATGAGCATTGTCGAAAAGATCATGGTAATCTGTATCCAGTTATTAAGGGAGCCATGGAAAAACGTGGCAGATATCAATCCGCTCCTGGAGCGGATTGAGACAAATCCGCAGTTCGCGCAGGTCATATCTCCGACGGATATGATCGCGATTATTACATTGAATCTCAAGATCGGAGACGTTGAAGGTTTTATGAATATCTGTCTTCCGTTCTTCACATTGGAGAGCATCATGGATCGCCTGAACACAAAGTTCTGGTATGCCAATATGCAGAAGGGATCCGATGAGAAGTATGATGAACAGCTTGAGACAATGATCCGCAGAGTGGATGTTCCGGTTAAGGCGATTTTAGGACGCACCAGAGTGGCTGCGGGCGATTTTATGAATTTACAACCCGGAGACGTCATACGATTGGATACGAAGGTAGACAGCGAACTGGATGTTTTCGTCGGCAATATCAGAAAATTTAAGGCATTGCCCGGCTCGGATGATGAACATTTTGCCGTGCGGGTAACGTCTATAATAAGAGAGGAGGAGTAGCCAGATGGATGGAATGTTATCTCAGGACGAAATTAATGCTTTGCTGGGCGGCCTGGATAATTCGGACGGGGCGGATGCCGATACATCCGAAACGGCGGCGTCGGAAGCGGCGGCTCCAATGTCATCGGAGATTGATGAAAGTCTTTTAACAGATATGGAGAAGGATGCGGTCGGTGAGGTTGCCAATATCAGTATGGGAACATCGGCGACGACCTTATATTCACTGGTAAACCGTAAGGTCGATATTACGACTCCGGTCGTAACGCTTGCCAATCTTGATACAGTGATCAAGGATTATCCGAAGCCATGTGTGTTTATTTCAATCAAATATACCGAGGGACTTGACGGAAGTAACATTCTTGTGTTAAAAGAACATGATGTAAAGGTGATCACGGATCTGATGATGGGAGGAGACGGCACCAATACGGACGGCGAGTTAGGCGAACTGCACCTAAGTGCGATTTCTGAGGCGATGAATCAGATGATGGGTTCGTCGGCGACATCCCTTTCCTCCATGCTTGGAAAGAAGATCGACATCAGCCCGCCTGATGCAACGCTTGTAGATTTGATCGAGCTGCGCGATCAGGGGCAGTTATCCGGTTTTCTGTCCGGAACCTTTGTCAAGGTTGCATTCCGGATGCAGATTGACGAATTGGTAGACAGTACGATCATGCAGCTCTATCCGATTGATTTTGCGAAGTCGATCTATGAGACCGTTATGAGTACACAGGCGGGTGGAGACGGAGCACCGACAGCAGCGCCTGAACCCGCACCGGCTCCGCAGCCTGCACCCGCGCCGCAGCCGCAGATGTCCGGACAGGATATGAGCGGTCAGGGAATGGGTACAATGGATATGAACCAAATGCAGATGGGAATGAATCAGATGCAGATGGGAATGAATCCGATGATGATGGGAATGAATCCGATGATGATGGGAATGAATCCGATGATGATGGGACAGCAGATGCAGAATGTCAATGTACAGCCTGCACAGTTCCAAAGTTTTAACAGAGATGTTTCGGGCATACAGAATCAGGAGAACATCGGGCTGATCCGGGATGTGCCGCTCGAGGTTACGGTTGAGCTGGGGCGTACGAGTAAATCAATTGCAGAGATTTTGGAGTTCGCACCCGGTACGATCATAGAGCTTGATAAGATTGCAGGAGAGCCGATTGACGTGCTTGTTAACGGCAAGTTCGTTGCAAGAGGCGAGGTAGTAGTCATAGAAGAAAGCTTCGGCGTTCGTGTAACCGAAATAATCAAATAAAGGATAGGAGAAAAAAAATGGCAAAGAATATTTTGATTTGTGATGACGCAGCATTCATGAGAATGATGATCAAGGACATTCTGACTAAGAATGGCTACAATGTCGTCGGAGAGGCTGAGAACGGCGCAAAGGGCGTAGAGAAATATAACGAATTAAAGCCCGATCTGGTGCTGATGGACATTACCATGCCGGAGCTTGATGGTATTCAGGCACTCAAGAAGATCAAAGAGATGGATGCTTCCGCAACGGTCATCATGTGTTCCGCCATGGGACAGCAGGCGATGGTTATCGAGTCCATTCAGGCGGGTGCCAAGGATTTCATCGTAAAACCGTTCCAGGCTGACCGTGTATTGGAGGCAGTGAAGAAGGTTGTCGGATAACATGCTGTTAAGTAGTACACTGGATTCTGTCTTTGATCTGCTGACCGTGTTGTTTGTGTTTGTTTTCGTTTTGGCGCTGACCTATTTTGCAACGCGGTATATTGCCAATTATCAGAGGGGAAAGTCTGTTGGGCGTAATATTGAGGTGCTCGAGAGTTATCGGGTCACCTCTAATAAGTATCTCCAAATTGTGCGCACAGGTAAGAAATATTTGGTAATCGGCATCGGAAAAGACGAGATCCATGTATTGGCAGAACTTTCCGAGGAGGAGCTTACTCTGCCTTCCGATAAGGAGGAGACCAGTATGCTCAGCTTCAAGGAACTGTTTGACAAGGCAAAACACATGAAAGACAAGAAACGAAATGAAGAATAAGAAAAGAATATTTCGGTATCTATGCCTGCTGTTTACGGTAGGCATATTGTTTATCGGGAACGGCTTAACTGCACAGGCAATCGGTTCCGGTCTGGGAATAGAGGACACGCCGCTGACGGGCGAGACCGAGAACAGTACGACGGCGACGCAGCCGGGAACGGCCGAGAGCGGCGAGGATTTAGAGGACTTAAATATCGCCAACGGCTTTAATCTTACGTTTACAACGGATAATGGCTCTATAGCAGGCACATTGCGGATTCTGCTGACACTGACGGCGATCGCGGTTGCCCCGATGCTGATCATCTGTCTGACCTCTTTTACGCGGATCCTGATCGTGATGCATTTTACAAGGACGGCCTTAAACACCCAAACAGCGCCCCCGAATCAGGTGTTGATTGGGTTAACTTTGTTTCTGACCTTTTTCATCATGAGCCCGACGATCAATACGGTCTATAATGATGCGTATAAGCCCTATGAAGCCGGCGAGATTGAGCAGGGCGAGGCAATCGATATTGCGGTGGATGCGGTCAGGGAATTTATGTATCCCCAAACACAGCGCAAGGACATTCGGATGTTCATGGAAATTGCAAATCTTTCATGGACCTCGGAGATGGAGAACAAAGACATACCGACGTATGTACTGATCCCCAGCTTTTTGGTGAGTGAGCTGCGCACGGCGTTCATTATCGGCTTTTTAATCTATATTCCGTTCCTTGTGATCGATATGGTGGTTGCATCGACCTTGATGGGAATGGGCATGATGATGCTGCCGCCGACAACGATCTCCATGCCGTTTAAGATTTTGCTATTCGTGTTGGCGGATGGCTGGAATCTGATCATCGGCGGTGTGGTGAAATCCTTTTATTAGCCGAAAGGAGGAATTAGAATGACTGCAGAAGACGTGGTAACCATTATCAGGGAAGGTCTGTTCGTCGTCATAAAAACTGCGGCGGTACCGCTTGTAGTATCTCTTTGCGTCGGACTGACCGTTAGTATTTTCCAAACAGTCACTTCCATTCAGGAGCAGACGTTGACAATGATACCGAAGATTTTAAGCGTGTTTACGGCGCTGATGCTGCTCGGACACTGGATGTTAAATAATATGGCGACATTTATGACAAAACTTTGGTCGGATTTCTCATTATACATTAGATAGTGCAATGATAGATTATTCATTTTCGGCATCAGATTTAGAATATTTTCTGCTTGTGTTTATCCGGATCGTAAGCTTTATGCATCTGGCTCCGTTTTATGGGGACAGCAGCATTCCGTCGCGGTTTAAGGTAGCTTTAAGTCTGGCACTTTCGTACATGGTCTTTTTGCTTACGCCGCACACGGAACTGGTCTACGATACAGTGATGGGATATGCGGCGCTTGTGATCATGGAAGCGTCGGTCGGACTTTTGATCGGACTGGTTTCAACCGTCTGCATGCAGGTTGCATCCATGGCGGGGCGGCTTGTTGATATGGAGATGGGGTTATCCGCGGCGAGCACAATGGATCCGACATATCATGATAATGTGACAGTCAGCGGTCTGATCTATCGTTATGCGTTTACGCTGCTGTTCATTACGACGGGGATGTATCAATATATCATAAAGGCGTTTATTCAGACGTATGAGCTGATTCCGGTCGGTAATGTGCATTTTGCACTGGATAAGATATTAAGCTCGCTGATCACTTTTATGGGGCAGTATTTTTTGATCGGGTTTCAGATTGCCATGCCGGTGTTTGCGGTTATTACGGTCATGAATGCTGTGCTCGGCGTTCTTGCGAAGGTCGCGCCGCAGATGAACCTGTTTGCGGTCGGCATGCAGTTAAAGATTTTGGTAGGACTCAGTGTGATGTATCTGGCCATATGGCTTGTTCCGATGGCGGCAGACAGTATGTTCACACAAATGAAGAAAATGATCGTTTCAATGGTGGAGGCAATGATGTGATACTGGAATATCAGCTTCAATTTTTTGCAAAGGACGGTCCGGGAGGCGAAAAAACAGAGGAGCCTACCCAAAAGCGTCTCACAGATGCCCGCAAGGACGGTCAGGTGGCAAAGAGTAAGGAAATCAGCAATTGTGTCATGCTGTTTGCGCTGTTTCTCATGCTGAAGGTATGGGTGGGAAATTTAGGAAACAGTCTGCTTCAGATGTTCCACGCGGTTTATCAGAAAATACCCGAACTTTCTTCTTATAACTTTGGGGGCGAGGAGGGGGTCGGCATATGGATCATGCTCAAGCAGACGCTGCAGCAATATCTGCTCACCATGCTTCCGATCTTTTTGATCGCAGTGTTTTTGATGTTTGTCACGGATCTGCTTCAGGTAAAATGGAAACCGACGAGAAAGCCGCTGCAGCCGAAGCTTAGTAAGCTTAATCCGGTAAAGGGCGTTAAGCGCCTGTTTTCCAAGAATTCGCTCGTAGAACTGTTAAAGTCTGTTGTGAAGATCGGGATGATCGGATATATTGTGTATTCGTCGCTGATCGGAAGCGTCGGTTATGTGTTTCAGTTTTATTCCATGCCGCTGATGCAGGGAATCCGGATCGTCGGGAATGTCACGATCAATCTGGGACTGAAAGTTTCTGCTTTTTATGTTGTCATTGCCGCGCTGGATTATGCGTACCAAAAGCATAAGTTTCATGAGGACATGAAAATGACAAAGCAGGAGGTCAAGGACGAATACAAGAACGCCGAGGGAGATCCGCAGGTCAAGAGCAAAATCCGTCAAAAGATGATGGAGGCGTCAAGGCGCCGTATGATGCAGGCAGTGCCCCGCGCGGATGTGGTCATCACGAACCCGACGCACTATGCCGTGGCATTGAAGTATGAGCCGGAAAAGATTGACGCGCCCTATATTGTTGCGAAGGGCGAGGACTATCTCGCGCAGAAGATCAAGGAAATCGCCCGTGAGAACAATGTCCAGATCGTGGAGAATAAGCCGCTTGCGCGAATGCTGTACCATAATGTGGAAGTCGGGGAACCAATTCCTCCCGAATTGTTTCAGGCTGTTGCCGAGGTGCTCGCATTCGTATATAATATACAGGGAAAGCTGCCGAAGGAGAATCCGCAGGCAGTATAAAAGAAGAACGCTTTGCGTTCTTTGTGAGGTTTTGCTTAAAAGTGCTTCGCACTTTTTGCAAAACTCGCGTGTACCAAAAGTTCTATAGGTTAAAAACGATTTGTGCATTGCACAAATCGTTCGAAGAATTGCTGACGCAATTCTTCTGAAGTTACCAAAATATCGTAAGAGAAAGGAGGAGCATAGATGAAAGCGCTGGTAAAACGGCTGTCGGGAGACATCTTTATTGCTATTTATGTATTAGCAGCGTTTATTATGCTGATCGTGCCGCTGCCGATCGCGCTTTTGGATGTGTTGCTTGCTTTTGATATGTCTCTTGCGTTCACAATCATGTTTTCGTGTATGCTGACAAAGGAAGTGCTGGATATGGCTTTTTATCCGACCATTCTTTTGTTTACGACCGTATTCCGTATCGCCTTAAACGTCTCGTCCACACGTTTGATTCTTTCTAAGGGAGATGCCGGTAATGTCATTGATACGTTCGGTCAGTTCGTCGGCGGAGGCGATCTCGTTATTGGTGTGATCGTGTTCATTATTTTGATTATTGTCCAGTTCATGGTAATCAATAAAGGTTCCGAGCGTGTTGCAGAGGTAACGGCGAGATTTACGCTCGATGCGATGCCCGGTAAGCAGATGGCGATTGACGCGGACTTAAATACGGGCGCGATCGATGATGCGGAGGCAAAACGCAGACGTGATAAAATTCAGGCGGAGTCCACGTTCTTCGGTAACATGGACGGTGCCGTAAAGTACGTTAAGGGAGATGCAACGGCAGGTCTGCTCATCACGGCGGTCAACATCATCGGTGGTATTGCAATGGGCGTTCTGCGTATGGGGTTATCGATAGGCGAGGCGGCGGATAAATATCTGATCCTGACGATCGGAGACGGCCTTGTCAGCCAGATTCCGTCCCTGCTCATATCACTCTCCACCGGTATTCTTGTCACGAAAGGATCCAAGGAGGCGGAGTTCGGAACGGAGATCCTCCACGAGTTGTTCAGTCTTCCACGCGTGCTTTATATTGTCGGTGCGGTTATGTGTCTGCTCGGTATCGTGACGCCGTTAAATCCGGTGCTCTTTGTTTTGGTTGGCGCGATCTTTTTGACAGCGGCAACGTTTATGAACCGCACCATCCGTACGGCGGAGATCGAGTCGAGCGTGGATACGGAGGAGCAGGAAGCGGAGGAGATCAGGCAGCCCGAAAATGTAAATTCGCTTTTGTCCGTCGATCCGATCGAATTGGAGTTCGGTTACGGAATCATTCCGCTTGCAGATGTGAATCAGGGCGGCGATCTCTTAGACCGTGTTGTCATGATCAGGCGTCAGATTGCGATGGAGCTTGGTACGATCGTGCCGATCATCCGTTTACGTGATAACATTCAGCTGAATCCGAACCAGTATATTGTGAAGATCAAGGGCATACAGGTGTCGGAGGGCGAGATTTTATTTGACCATTATATGGCGATGAATCCGGGCTTTGTCAAGGAGGAGATCGCGGGTATTCCGACGTTTGAGCCGTCCTTCCATCTGCCGGCGATCTGGATCACGGAAAATCAGCGTGAGCGCGCGGAGAGTCTCGGTTATACGGTCGTAGATCCGCCGTCCATCATTGCGACACATTTGACTGAGCTGATCAGGCGGCATATTTCCGAACTGTTGACGAGACAGGATGTACAGAACCTGATCAACAATTTAAAGGAGTCGAATCCGTCCGTTGTCGAGGAGCTTGTGCCGAAGCTGCTTGGCTTGGGTGAGATTCAGAAGGTATTGCAGAATCTCTTAAAAGAGGGCGTATCCATCCGCGATCTTTTAACGATTTTCGAGACGCTTGCGGATTATGCGACGTCAACGCGCGATACGGATATTTTGACAGAGTATGTGCGTCAGGCGTTGAAACGGGCGATCTCAAGCCGTTTCTTCCCTGCGAATGAGACGACGAGCGTGGTGACGCTCGATCCGAAACTGGAGCAGGAGATCATGGGAAGCGTCAAGCAGACGGAGCAGGGTGCTTATCTGAACCTTGACCCTGAAAAGACGAAGCAGATCATGGCGTCCGTTGAGAAAGAGACAGGAAAGCTGGAGAATCTCGGCAAGAATCCGATCGTCATTACATCGCCGATCGTGAGGGCATATTTTAAGCGGCTGACAGAAGATTATTTCAGGGATTTGATTGTCGTGTCATACAATGAAGTAGAATCGAATGTGGAATTACAGTCAGTGGGGATGGTGACAGCATAAGA
>CAMWSU010000124.1 GCA_947176965.1 uncultured Lachnospiraceae bacterium
CGGGTTTTTGGACTCAACAGGTACGTTTTCGGACAATATTTCTCAGGTTTCAGCGACATGCGAGGAGTTTGCGGCTTCCTCTATGGATGGTTTGAGTACCTTTGAAATGACCGTTAGCAACATGAAGAGCACGAAAGAGATTCTGGAAAGTATTTTTGCTCTGGCACAGGATCTGAAACAATCTATTTCGTAAAACATCAAAGAGATTATAAAACTGTAGGACTGGAACCTCCAAGTTAGAAATACTTGAAGGTTCTTTTCTTGTTTCAAAAAATCTCCAATCCGGGAAACCAATCCAACACTTATTACAATGTATCAGTGAAGGGCAAAAACCTTAGAAAAGACGTCTGAACTTAGGTTACAAAATGCAGTACGGAGGCTTTATCATGAACAGGGAACAACTGGAACAGTGCATAAATGAATATGGAAAGGATATTTATGCATTTTGCAGTCAAATGACCCGTAGCAGTCAGGAGGCGGAGGATCTCTATCAGGATACCTTCTTAAAAGCTGTCGAAATCAGTGATAAGATTGATTTTGAGAACAATCCGAAAAGCTACCTTGTGTCCATTGCGCTGCGTCTTTGGAAAAACCGGAAACGAAAGTACGCGTGGCGCGCCCGCATTGCCGGAACAAAACAGCTTGTGGAGGAAGGAACATCCGAAGAAACGGAAAATGGACGGTCAGGTCAGGAAAACCCGGTGGAGGAAGGTTATCTGAACAAGGAGCTGAAAAAGCAGGTGCGTGATGCGGTAGAGCGATTGGACGAAAAATACCGCATCCCGGTGTATCTGTATTATACGCTCCAGCTCCCGATTGCCGAAATCGCGGACATCATGAAGCTTTCTAAAGGAGCGATAAAGAGCAGGCTGCATAAAGCGAGAAACATATTAAAACAAGAATTGGAGGTTGTATTAGATGAAATGTGATATGGATCAAATATTACAACAGGCCCTTTCTCCGGAAAGAGAACCGGATTGCCGATTAAATCGGCAAATCCTGCAAAGATTGGAGGAGGCAGAAATGATGAGAAAACAAAATAAAAAAAGAATACCTGTAGTGGCGTTTGCGGCATGTGCCACTTTGTTACTGGGTTCCATGGGTGTATTTGCAGCATGGAAATATCTGACACCGGCTGAAGTGGCAGAGGAGTTTCAGGACGAGGGACTTTCCGCCGCTTTTCATGGCGAGGATGCGATTGAGATCAATGAAACACAGGAATATGGCGGATACCGGATTACCCTGCTTGGAATCGTTTCCGGTAAAAATTTAAGTCATTATATTGGGTCGGACTATCAGGGAGGTATCGAAGATGATCGCAGCTATGTTGTGACTGCGATCGAGAATGCCGACGGAACGCCCCGGCCGATGGTATCCGACGAAGCTTACGGGGAGGATCCATTTTTTGTTTCCCCGTTAATCGGAGGCTTGAACCCTTGGATGTACAATGCCATAACGCTGGGGGGAGGATATACGGAATACATTGTGGATGGCATTCAGTACCGCATCACAGAATGTGATAATGTGGAGATCTTTGCGGATCGAGGACTGTATCTTTCCGTGAATGACGGAGCTTTTTTTGAGAACAGCGCTTATCATATGGACCCCGTCACCGGGGTGATCACAAGAAATGAGGAATATAGCGGTGTGAATGCGTTGTTCCGGCTTCCGATTGATGTGAATAAGGCGAATCCGGATGCTGCTGCGGCCTATATTCAGAGTATGGAAGCGGAGAATGAGGGAGAGGGGGAACCGGAAGAAAACACCACGGATGTAATAATGGAAGAGGAGTCGGTGCTCATGGAATACGATGAGTAAACAAAAAGAATTTCTTCTGGATTACCCAATAAACAAAAAAGGATCGTGCGGTTAACACGATCCTTTTTTGTATGACAATTTATATATCTTACTTCCTTGTCAACTCAAACTGACCGACAAGCTCATCCAGCATCGTAGCCTGAGCGGATAACTCCTGACTCGTTGCGGATGCTTCCTGAGCGGTTGCCGCATTGCTCTCTACAACGCCGGAAATCTGATTGATGCCTATTTCCGCCTGACGCATTGCATTGGCCTGTTCCTCCATCATGACCTTCAGATCCTTCGTGAACTCAGCAATCTGCTTGATACCGTTCATGACGGACTCAAGCGAAGCTGCTGCATTATCTGCAACGCTGTTTCCGACAGAAACCTCTCGGATGGAAGCTTCGATCAGCTCTCTGCTGTTAACCGCCGCCTTCGCGCTTTGATCAGCCAGTTCTCTGATCTGTGCCGCAACAACCGCAAAACCGCGTCCGGCTTCACCTGCACGCGCCGCCTCTATGGAAGCGTTTAAGGAGAGAAGATTGGTCTGCTCTGCGATGGATTCAATCTCGGAGATAATATCTCCGATCTTGGTGGAAGCGTCATTGATACGCTCCATGGCAGCCAGCATCGTACTCATTTCCTGACGGCTCTTATCTGCCTCATTCGCATATTCATGTGCCTTATTATATGTATCGTCTGCGCTGTGCGCACCTTTTTCCATTGACTCGGTAATGCTGGAAATAGATGCATGTAATTCCGATACGGCATGTGCCTGATCCGTAGCACCCTCCGCAAGACTTTGTGATGCGGTTGCCAGTTCGTCGGAACCGGCGGACACCTGATTGGAGGCTTCGCCGATGGATAATAGCGTCTCCGTCATCTGATCTCTTAAGCCGCGCATGGATTCATATAATTTCTGGAAGCCGCCGGTATAGCGTTCGGAGACTTTCGATTTGACGGTATAATTGCCGGCAGCCATTTCTCCAAGAACCTCTTCGATATCAAAAATAATCGCTTCGAGGTTATCAGCCATATCCTTTGCGTCATTTCCCATATGCTCTATTTCGTCGCCGGTCGTAATCGTAGGAAAGGGCGTAGCGAGATCTCCGGAAGCAAACGTTTTAAGACGCTGCCCCAGTCCTACTAAAGGCGTTGCAACATCCTGTGCGAGCTTTCTCCCGATTCGAGTAGCTAAATACATTGCGATTGCAGTAGCACCGATGATTGCAGCTGCGAGAATATAGCTGATGATCATAAGTGTGGCAGAGACACTGTCTCCCTTTTTCTCCTTTGTGTCCATAAGAGAACCCAGCTTCTCATAAATGCTGGTAAACTTGCCCATCAGTTCAGTGCGCGCAAGATTCTGTGCCTGTAACGAGAGTTCACTGTCTGATGTAGCACCCAGTTCAATGATCTCATCAGCCAGTTTCCAAAAATCCGTCAGTTCACTTTGGATGGCATTATATGTCGTCCGGGCATTTTTTAAAACGATGGAAGCGTTTACATCGGCAAAAGCCTGCTCAAAGGATGCTTTACACTCATGATACGTCTCCACCGAGTTCTGGATTACGCCCTCATCAGAAAAACCGATGGCTGCCCGGAGCGATGATCTGGCTTCACTAAATTCAAACATAGCCCTTCCGATATCGCCCTGTGCGAAACCGTAAGTTTCCATCGATTTAGAATACTGCATGGTGATAATGATCATAGCGATCGTGCCTATGACTGCCGCTGCAGCGATAATGAGCGATACCTTAAGAATGGCGTTTGTCAGTTTCTTTTCAATACCGTGATTGTTGTTCATTAGAAAACCCTCCACATGTTGTAGCCTTTTTTGTAATGATAGTTGACTCCCCTGATATATATCACAAATCATGCTGATTTACTTGTAAATTATACCTTTTTTGCCTTAAAAGTCAAGAATATTCAAATAATTTATTAAGAAAGTAGAAACAAATATCCGTTGATGTTTCATTTTTTACCATCACTGACATAACACAAGGATGCATTATAATAGGAAAGGATAGGATAATAAGGTCTTTTTGTGTCATCTCATAGGCTGTCGGTGACATTTCGGTTGCCGGAAGAAAAACGCACACCGATATAAGAACTGTAAGGCAGTGCTGTATTGCTATGGAGGGCGGCAAAATTCCACGGATGGAAACTCCCGGGATTTTGCCGCTTTTTTGCTCTATAGGTGCTAGTTTTTTGACAGGAGGAGACACAGATGAGAATCACAACACAAATGTTAAACGAAGCGGCCAGAAAAGCGGGTGTACCGCTTCACACAACCAGCATGTTAAGCTATGTCCAGAACAAGGGTAAGACAAATTCCCTGCCCTATGGTCTGAATGCGGAAAATGAAAAAGAGTCGCTCCGCAAGACAGAAGCTTATGAGAAGCAGGAAGATGCGGCGAAGCGTTTGGAGCAGACCGCAAAAGAGCTTGCTGCGCAGGGAAAGGACAGTGTATACGGACAGACGGAAAACAAAGAGGAACTTGCCGAAAAGGTTATGGAGCTCGTAAAGCAGTATAATGAGGTGCTGTCAGGCTTTCAGGGAAGTACCGGTCTGCTTGATACCTTTTACCGGCAGAATATGAAGTCTCTCGTGACAGAGAATAAGGACGTACTGCAGAAATTAGGCATTACGGCGGATAAAAACGGACAGCTTTCGGTAAACAAGCGCACTTTACATGACGCGGACAGGGAGACCTTGGAAAAAGCGCTTTCCGGAGAAGACGGATTTGCGGATTCCTTATCGTTCCTTGCCTCTAAGATCGAGGATTATGCCGCATCCAATCAACAGAGCACGCAGAGTATCTATCAGTCGAACGGCAGCGCAGCACAGGCTGCCATGCGCTATACAAACAGATATGACGCGTGGGGCTAGGCATCGGATAAGGGCAGAATATGGACTTAAAGTGAGGAAGGGACATGAGGGTAGCTGTTTGCGATAACAGTCAGGAGGACAGAACAAAGATCAAGGGATTGATTGAGGAATACGGAAGAAAAAACGGACACACGATGGAAATCAGGGAATACGAATCGGGAAAAGCGCTCTTAGAGTCGGCATGGCTTAGAGCGTGCAGCATTGTTTTTTTGAATATGAATGCGAAGGAGGGCGGTTTGCTGAAAACGGCGAAACGCCTCAAGGAATCTAATCCCGGGCTTTGCGTCATTTTAGTGAGTGCCCGTATGAGCGACGCGCTTGACGGATACCGCGTGAAAGCGGAGCGTTTTTTGATAAAAGAGGATATTGAGACGAAGCTGCCGGAATGCTTAAGCGAGGTACTGAAAGAACTGGTGCAAAAAAATGAGAAGCTTTCTTTTTCTTTTGTGGAAGGAGAACGACTCTTGGATGTTTCCGATATTTTTTATGTTGAGACGGACAGGCATAAAAATATTTTTTATACGGCGCGCGCCTCTTATCGGATTTATAAAAAATTGGATGAGATCGAACAACAGCTTGCGCCGTATGGCTTTGTGCGCGTGCATCGGAGTTTTCTTGTAAATATGAAATATATACGGAAAATCAGCAGTTATGTGCTGCATCTTGCGGAGGGGACGGGCAAAGCGGAGAATACCGTAGAGATTTCCGTCCCGAAATCCCGCTATGCCTATGTGAAGCGGGAGTATGCGGCATATCAGGAGAGACACTGATATGTGTAAAGTGGTATTATGCCGGCCGCAATGCAGGTAAAAGACAGCCGGTTGGACAGCGGAAAGGCATGGTGAGTGAAGTGAATGAGATTCATGTAAATTATATGACAAGAACTTTTGGCAGATTTTTGAACAATGAGTATGCCGTGGGGCGGTCGGGGAAAAGCATGGCAGACGCCATCATGGAAGCGAACAGACGCGCGGAAGGAACGGGATCCGGTAATGCGCAGGAAGCTGCCGGGGTGGAAAACGGGATATCACCGCTTGACCGTTCCATCATCAAGGCGATGACAATGGACGAATACAAAGAATATATCAGAGAGAGGATTTTAGCGCTCCCGATGCATGCCTCCCATATGCAGGATACGATCACCGTTTTTATTTCGGACGAGGGCTTTGCGGCAATGAAGCGCGATGCGGATTATGAGGAATGGGTTATAAATGATCTGCGCACCGCATGGGCGTGGGAAAATCCGTGGGCGCGTTATGTGGGAGGCGCTTATTCGATCATTCATTACGGCGCGACAAAGGAAGAATGCCACGCCGAAATGTGGAACGCAGGCTTTCGGCATGGAGACGGGAGAAGCCTGTTCGAAAGCATGTCGGGAGATGACGATAAGGATGACAAGAAACGAAAATCGGAGATCGTCGTCAAGCCTGACGGTACAAGGTATCTGGTCATCAGCGAGGTGGTAAGCGGCATGAAGGTTACGGTGATGAGCTTAAAGCTCACAGATCCGGATGAGCTGTTGAGCGACAAGCCCGATAGGGAAAACAACGCCGCGGCAGAAGCGCTGGAAAAGGGAGGGATGGAACCGGTGTGACAAACTGCAATGAGTAAATAACGGAAGAATGGGTAAGAAGAAAGAATCGCTGCTTGGACTTAACATAAGGGAGCGGCGCGCGCCATCCGGCGCAAAACGGTTCCGACTGACAGAGGAGCCGGAAAAATAAAAGCAGGCAAGGAGGAATCATTCATGGAGACAAACTTGACCAATTCGGTCAATTTAGTGCGGCAGTATCAAAGAGCGCCGCAAAAAGCAACCTCACAGAGAACAAAGAATCCTATGACTACAGGAAACGCCGCACAGACAGGATACGCGGATCGAACACAGGGCGCGGGATTTACCCTTCATATCG
Organism: uncultured Lachnospiraceae bacterium; assembly: GCA_947176965.1. Taxonomy (GTDB): domain Bacteria; phylum Bacillota; class Clostridia; order Lachnospirales; family Lachnospiraceae; genus DLAJ01. The sequence continues at coordinate 6,604 of CAMWSU010000124.1, forward strand.
GAAGCGGGGAAAACAAAGACAGGATGCTGTCCGCCGTTGCGGGCAGAGGAAAAGGCGGCATGACAGTGTTCGAGCCGGCAGATTTTAATCCGGAACAACCGATGTATAAGGTGTGTATTTGGGATAAGGACGGTAACATGACGGAACGCATGGTGGACCTGACAAAGGTGGATGCGCATGACAGCGATCAGGCGGAAATGTTTGCCTACTCCTGCTATTTATCGGACAGCGGTCGTTATCCTGAGGCGTCGGATACGTTTTTGCGTACGCGCGGATTTCTGTATGGCGAGATGCCGGATGCGGATGCGGGCATGGAGTTTACGGACGCACTCGGCGGTGCTGCGCGACAGGTAAAGAGAGATTGGACAAAACTGGCAGCTTATCTCATGCAGATGCAGTATGACGGCGGCAACCTAAAAGGCTATTTAGAATACAAAAAGTTTGTTGATTTTTTTAATTGATTAAGGAGAGTGAAATAAAAATGCAGATTGAAAATAGAAATCAAAATATCATTGTACAGGGAACGGCAGCGGCACAGGTAAAAACAAGCGCTGCACGACAGACGGAGGCGACACCGCAGACAAACGGTGATTTTTCCGGAAAAGTCATGAAATGCGTATCCGCAGGCGGACAAAAGGTCATGCTGAGTTCGGATGCGCTGATGTCTTACGCAAGCCCGCAGACAGGAGAGTCCGTCAATATTTACCGTGCGGAGCAGTACACAAAAGACAATCCAATCTATGTTGTGAAAGGACTTGACGCGAACGGAAAGGAGTTTTCGTATGAGGTGGATGCGGCAAAGATTGATCCGAACCGTTGCAGCTACAATGAACTGATGGTGTTAAATGTGGAGACGGGCGGCAATACGCCGGAAAATTACCTGCATGCCGTTGCCATGCGGGATAAAGCGGGCGTTTCGAGTTATTTTGAACAGGCGGATTATCTGTCTGCCGGAAAAGCGGCATTATCGGACTATCGCACGATTGGCGCTTGGGATTCTTATCTGTCGATGGATAAGTGGCTGCAGCGGATCATAGCGTATGCGGCAAAGAACGCGAAAGAATTGTTCTAAGGAAGCGCTAATAAAATCAGCACTTCCTTAGTGCCTCCGGCAGATGCACACGGATTTGCAGAGGAATTTGCCGCTTCGCGGCGCAAATCCGGTGCAGGAAACGCTTTGATCAGCGTTTCCCTAAGGAGTATGCCATGCGCTTGGTACGCGGAAATCTCAGAAATGGGTGTTTTATGCCATCCCTCTTAGGAAACGTGCGTTTTTTGCCGATATACAAATAACGGGAAAGATTTTGTCTGAATCAGGGAGGATGATGACATGGCGATGGATCTAAGGGGATGGAACTCCGGCGGCTCCGCGGTCAAGACCTATCAGAGCGGCAATCGTGAAATAAAGAGGATCACGTGCTATGATAAGGACGGAAATGTGACAGGAACAATGAGCATTTCACGTTCCAAAAAGCAGGACAAGACCAAGACGAAGAAGCTCAACTATAATTTCAAGGAAGTTTCTTCGTTCCTCATGAAAGCAAAGAACTCCGGCAGCGCAAGACGCGCCGTGGCGATGGCACAGAGAAAAGTGATCATGCTGCGCAAGAAGCTGAAAAAGGGAGAGTATAATGATCAGGAAGTAGAGAGTGCTCTTGAGCATGCCAAAGCGATTGAGCGTGCGGCAAAAAAGCACTTAAAGAACCTGCAAAAAGAAGAACGCGCAAAACGCCGGATGCAGAGTGAGAAATCGGAGGATGAATTCTTTTCTGAAGATGAGGAGAAATCCTACGGAAATATTTTGCAGGAAGCGATGCAGGACAGCAGCGAAAGAGGTTCTTTAGCGGACGGTGTGCAGAACATGGTGCAGGATGCCATGACGCATGGAATGCCGGATTCGTTTGAGGCGCAGATCGCGTATGGTCAGGAACAATTAGAACGGCTGACGGAATTGGTTCAGCAGGGCGTACAGGAGACAATGGAGGAGCTTCTTGACGATACGATGGAGAGTGTGCTCGTCTCGGGAAAGGGAACGTTTGAGATGACGGAGGAATCCCTTGAGATCATCCCATTAAAACCGGAGCCGGAAGAATTTGAAACGAAAAAGAAAAAGCATCGTTCTGATGTCATGCGCGACATTGTGGAAGCGGACAATAAATATCTGAAGGCATTCTTTGATCGGCTGCAAAAGGAAAAGCAGAGTGCGGCAGGCGGGGCGAGCGGGAACTTTGGCAATTCCGGTTCGTCCGGTTTCGGATTCTCCAATCTGAGTGCAGG
>CAMWSU010000125.1 GCA_947176965.1 uncultured Lachnospiraceae bacterium
GATTCATACTCGGCTGGTTCATGCCAAAGCCCTGATTCGCATTCATGTCGCTGCCCGCGCCCATACCATAGCCTTGATTCATGTCGCCGCCCGGCTGATTCATTCCGAAGCCCTGATTCGCATCGGCCGCCTGAAACGGCTGTGTGACATCACTCGGCTGATTTACTCCGAAGCCCTGATTCATGCTGTACGGATTCTGTCCTTCCGGCTGCCCGTTCAGCGGATTGTTATTATCCTGCATACTTCCTCCCTGTTCCGGACGGTGTCCATTCACGCGCATACACGCCGCTTATGTAGCCTGCCACCGCTTCCGCCCTTTTTTTGATACCTGAACGATCTTTCCTCGTTCTATATTTATTTGTGATCAAAACGTGTTACTTTTATAATAGCATGTTTTTTCATAATTTCCATCACTTTTTTGCTGATTTTGCGCATTTAACAAAATTTCCTCTGATTTTGTTTCGCTAAATTTACATTATTTTCCATTTACATTAAGGAACATGCATGCCGACCGACACTTCATCTTATGCTTGAAGCAAAATTTGTTTTTTAATATAGTATAAGGCTACTTTTTTTACAAATAATAGTATCAGCAAAAATGACTATTTGGGATAAACGGAGGTTTTATTTCTATGAAAGCAACGGGAATCGTAAGAAGAATAGATGATCTTGGGCGAGTGGTGATTCCGAAGGAAATCCGCCGTACGCTCCGCATCCGCGAGAGCGATCCGCTTGAAATCTTTACAGACCATGAAGGCGAAATCATATTAAAAAAATATTCCCCCATCGGTGAGATTGGTGATTTTGCCAAACAGTATGCGGACTCCTTAGCCGCGGTTTCGGGACATACGGCGTTTGTCACGGACAGAGATCAATTCATTGCGAATGCAGGCGGAGGCAGAAACCTGCTCGGCAAGCCGATCAGCAAACAACTGGAAGAAAAAATGGATCACCGCGAAACAATGATTGCATCAAAGGGTGAGAGGAGTTATATTATAATAGGAGAGGGCGCAGAAGAATATCAGCATGTCGCACTGACCCCCATCATCTGTGAAGGAGATGTGATCGGTTCTGTCATATTGGCAGATACCGACGGAAAGGCAAAGATGGGAGAGGCGGAGCAGAAAATGATCCTCTCGGCAGCAGGATTCTTAGGAAAGCAGATGGAGCAGTAACGCTCCCTTCGTTCGGATCATGAAAAAATGGTATCATATTGCGGCAGTTACCTTTGTGCTTGTGATGGTGGCAGCGGGACTGTATATTGATCTGAATCCGTCGTATACAATGGGTGGCAGGCAGAAACTTTTGATGTATGCCACCCCTATTTTTGTGCTGTTTTTTGATATGATATACCGCATGAGGCATGCACAGACGACGGCAGAAAAAACGGCGATCCGCCACCGCGCCTATGTGCAGATGTTCCTCATTTACGTGATCGCCGCCGCAACACTTCTTTTCCTGAAAAGCTCCTTCCGCCGCGCGTTTGTGGACCGCAATATCTGGCAGGCGGGGCCGTTTACAAAAGAGCATTTCGAACTGTATTGTAATCTGAAACCATTCCGTTCCATTACCATGTATATGCGCGCGTACCGCAACCAAAACATGTCCGTCAGGCTGATCGCTGCAAATCTATTGGGTAATCTTGTCGCAGCCATGCCCTGTGCCATATTTCTTCCTGTTATTTGGCCGCGCACACAGACAAAATGGCGGTATTTTCTGCCGACCATGATCCTGTCCGTGGTGATCGTGGAAAGCATACAGTTCCTGACGATGGTCGGACGGGCGGACATTGATGATGTGATCTTAAATGTTGCCGGCGCCTGCCTCATCTTCGCGTATCGACCGCTTCTGCAGCATTCTAAGCAGCTCCGGGAATGGTTTTTTACTGCGCCACCATCAGACCGAGTATCGTAAACAAATCCCCTGTGGAATCAGATGCTTTTCTGATCTCCACGGTGTGCTGCTCCACCCCATCCCCCGCAAAAACCTCGCGCGCATCCGCACAATTTCCCCAGCCTCCCGAAAAATCGGCGTTCAGGGTGGCCACGCGCTCACCGTCAACCAGCACGTCAAATTGACCGCTCAAACCATCGACCGTCTTATGATAAAGAATTCCCAGTCTTTCAAAGCTCGCCTCAAAAATAATGCCGCCTTCTCCCGACTCGCATGTCCAGTCATTCGGAAACGGCTGAAAGATGCTGCTCTCGGTAAAACTGCCGAATTCTGTCGGAGTGATCGTCTCCCGATCCAAAAGCGACGCGTTCATGTAGCATTCCCTTGTCACGGCATCCACAGCAAAATCCTGCGGCTCCGGCAGCTCATTTCTCTGCACGTAGACCGCGTTTAAGTATTTCCACAAAATCTCACCCGTGATCGCATGACCGAGCGCCGACGGATGCACCTCATCGCCCGAAAGCTGCTTGGCAGTGTAAACCTCCTGCGTCATCATATCCTGAATGAGACTCGTGTAGCTGATCATCGGCAGCTTATAATTAAAGCCGATCAGCACATGCTGGCCAATCGCCGTTGCACCGTTCGTCTGTCCCATAAAAAGAAGCATGGCTGCCGGATGATTCTCCGCAAGCAGAATACGGCGCACAAGATTATCATAGGTTGTTTTATAGGTAAGAGAGTCCCCATCATTTACGGAAAACTCCACAAGCACAAGATCCGGCGAAAAATCCAATACATCTTTTTGTACCCTGTGAACCCCGATATAAGAGTCCGTCGCCCCGATTCCTGCGTTGATAAATGTAAACTCCGTATCCGGGAACGTCTGCTCCCACCATGAAAAATAAATATCTGCATAACTTTTCTTGGGTGAAACCTGACTGTCATCCGTACCGTTAGAGATCGTCCCCTGCGTGATGGAGCCTCCGATGCAGGCAATCGTCACCGGTTCGCCCGCCTCAGCCTTACGCATGACTGCCGCCAGCGCCGCGTCATCGCAGCTTGCCCATTGATCGGCAGATAAATACAGCTCCTCGGACACATAATCGGTCGGCGGCGCCTGCATGCCGTCTAAATCAGCCGCTCCTGTTTGGTCCGCAGCGTCTCCCTGTCCGTCCGTTTCTGTTCCGTCAGAGACATCGCTTCCCTGACCAGCGGCTTCCGCTCCGTTATTTTCCTGACCGCCCGTTTCCGTTCCGTTTTGTCCCGCCGTCTGCGCGTCATCCGGCTTCCGATTCTCCCCGCCGTCCGCGCCGCAGCTGACAATCAGCAGCGCCGCAATCAGCACGCCGCACCATTTCTTCTTTTTCATAAGATAAACCCGCCTTTTCCCTTTTCATAATATAGAAGCATTTATCTTATTATATAATAGCTCCATGACCAATCGCAATTACTTTTCGCATGACCTTATTCACTGCTTGGATGGTCCTGCGCAGTCATCCCCTCAAAATAATATAAATACACATCCTCCAGTGTTGCATCCACCATTTTATCCCCCTCGTATTCCGGATCAATGACATGCAGCGTGAGTCCGTCTTTTGTCTGAATGCAATTGCTCATCCTGTACCGCTTCTGATAAGCCGCCAGATCTTCTCTTTTACAATAGATACGCCGGATATGTCCCCGCACCTCATCAAGCAGGGTAAACGGATTCTCGTTCTTTATCAGCTTTCCGTTTTTGATCAAAAGCACCCGATCCGCAATACACTCTATGTCTGACGCGATATGCGTGGCAAGGATCACGATCCGGTTTTCCGCAAGCCTCGATATGAGATTGCGCATGGCAATCCTCTCCTTCGGATCAAGTCCCGCAGTCGGTTCATCCAGAATGATAATACCGGGATTTCCTAAAAGCGCCTGCGCCAGTACCGCACGCCTTTTCATCCCTCCCGAAAAACCGCCGAGCTTTCTTTTTGCCACGTCCGCAAGATGCAGTTCATCCAACAATTCTTCCATCTGCATCCGCACCGCTTTGTCTTTACAATCCAGCCCCTTCACAAGGGCCATATATTTCATAAATTCAAGGAGCGTAAACTGCGGATAAAAAACCTGTTCCTGCGGCATATATCCGATCGTTTTGCGATATTCTGCTCCCATCTGCAAAACTTCCTGCCCATCTAACAGGATCTCTCCCCTGTCACGCCTTACATTATCCGTCAAAATATTGATCAGGGTGGATTTCCCTGCTCCGTTCGGACCCAAAACACCATAAATTCCCTCTTCAAGTACGGCATTGAAATCATCGAGCGCCTTCACACTCCCGTATGCTTTTGACAGATTTCGGATTTCCATTCTCATTTTAGTCCTCCACTCTTGCTTAACCTGCGAATTTAGATGCCGGCACAGATCTCGCACACCCCGCCGCATTATGCCCCCGCAATCAGTATCGGGATCATAAATACGGCAAAAACGGTCAGCGCTGATGGCAGCATTGTCCGCAGTTTTTCATACACATACTGCATGAAAAGCCCCGCCGCCCACAACCAGACCAGATGTATCGCATAAAACAAAAACAACACTCCGATCAGAGGCATCCATGACGGCAGTCCGGAAAATCGCATCATACTGTATGCCGGCGCAAAAATACCCGTTGTTCCAAACACCGACAAAACACTGTAAATCCACGGTATATAGACGATGCAGAACACCGCCAGCCCCGCAAACAACACTTGTACTCTCTTTTTGCCGTTTATCTTTTTTCTGCCTATTGAACTGATTCCAAGCAGGGACCTCATGCCGGTCTCCGATTCGATCCCCCAAATAAAGGCATACAGAATGACCGATACCGCCAATGCAAACATACGATACCAAAATAACCTGACACCGCCATCTCCTTCGCCCAGCAGCAGATCATAACCCTGTTCATAAACGAAAAAACTCCCTTCCTTCTCCTTCAAATATTCCCCGTATTCAATCACAACAGAAAGCCCCTCCCGCTTTTCCGATTCCCTGCGATAGTATTCCAACGCAGCATCGGTATAGCTCCCATCCGGATCCGACAACTTTCTGCCCGCTTCATCCAGCCCTTCTTTTTCTTTATATAAAAAATCCAATTTTTCTTCGCTATAACGCCCTTCTGTCTGTTTCACATAATCTTTATAATAAATTTCCCTGACCGTATAAAGGCGTTCGCCCGCGGGCTCGTAAACAAACAGACTGACCGCCAAAGCAGCCAGACAGACCAACAGACCTCTCTGATAAAAACCCCACTTCCGAAACTCATAACCTCCCAACGAGTACCTGCCGCTCACTCCCGCGAACATTCCCTCCAGCTTTGCATAAAAACGCTCCGAAACAGCCTGCCTGCCGGCATATCTCATTTTTTGGCAGAAATATCCGTTCAAAAGCAGTGTGACAGCTACAATGAACAGACAGACTCCTGTCATAAGCGCCCTGTATCCGACCGGATAACCCGCAACACTCAGATTCCGATAGTTCATCAGCAGCTTATCCGTGTGGAAGGCCGCCGCGGGATTGATCCATTTCAATGCAGAAAGATAACTATGCGCGTCGATCAGATCGTAAAAAAGAGAACTGATCCCTGCAACACCCAGCCCCACACAATAAACCAGTTTTGCATATCTGACGCATATCGTGATCAGGAATAAGATGGAATAGGCAGAAAAAACGACAAGAAGCTTTAACAGTATAAACAGAAAAAGGGCTTCCCCTGTCGTGATTCTCAGAGTACACCCAAAAGCGCCATAAACCGACTGAAACGGAGCATTCATGCTTCCTGTTCCATAAGAGACTGCCGCCAAAACAAATCGATACGCATATGCCGCCGCTTCATATATCGTCAGAATTGCCATGCCCGCGATATACTTTGCATATGCCGTATGCCTGCGCCCTAAAAGCGTACAGGCTATCACCTTCATCCTTCCGGACTCCGTCTCTGCGGATAAAAGTCCCGACACTAAGATCATGATCACTACGACCGACAGCAAATCCTGCCAATCCGTTTCCATAAACAGATTCACGCCTCTGGACGCTTCAAAAGCCACTTCCACGCTTCTCATATCGGCGAAGTCCCGCGCTGTCTTTTCCGCATTCCGGGTTCTGCGCTCATCATGCCCAAAAAGGCTCACTGAACTCTGCCTTTTATTTTCTGTCAGAATGTTCTCCACATATTCCTGATAACCGGCCGCCTGCCCGATTTCCTCAAGAACCTGCATATAGAGAAGGATTTCCTCCCGCAGCGATGAAGTATACATCGTTTCCGGCTCACGATATTCCCACTGCATGGCATGCAGCGTCCCGCTCAGCGCAGCATAAGCCTCTTCCGGATTCTCCCTGTGTACATCTTCCGTAAGCGCTCTATATGACGCAGGCAAAAAACGGTCGCCTACATCCACGAGATAAATCTTTGCGGTAAACAGCAGGCCTGAAGCGGCAAAACAGACAGCAAAAAAGACCGCTGTCACCCGCGTCCATAATACTTTTCTGCACTCCCAGGCAATCAGTTTCATCATTCGTCCGATATTTCCAAATCTATTCTTCAAATCGGATAAACCCATCCGTTTTCCCCTTAAAAAAGTCTCCGGTGCGGCAGAACGCAAGAACTCCGTTTCCGTCATCGGTATGATAATCATAGGCATAAAAAACCTTTTCAAACACGATCGCCGGAATACAGCCCTGCATTTTGGTGATCAAATGCAGCTCCTCCTTTTCCGTCTCATACAGATAGTAGCTCGTTTCCCCCGTATCCGAATCATAGACGCCAAAAAGCGATCCTTTTTCCGAAAAAGAAGGATAGCCCATCATGCTCTCACCGATATCACGGCTGACACCCGTTTCAGCATCCAACAAATGCAGTCTGCCGTCTGCGTTATAGAAAACGCCCGCCTCACAGACAGCCTGAACCTCCGCCGTATCCGATATTCCCTCAAGGAGCGAAACAATCTCCTTACCCTCCACATCCGATCTCAGCAGTTCGTGCTTCAGATGCTGCCGCATATAATCCTGATCCGTCTCATGCGCAAGCACTTCTTCCGCAGTCAGATTATAATAAAAGCAGGAGACATAGATCTCATCACCCACCAGATCAAGCTGATACGTTCGCGCATTCCAGCCTTCCCTGTTCAAAATATCCCTGCACTTCCCCGTCCCCCTGTCATACAATCGTACTCCTATTTGATCCTGGGACAGTTCCCTCATATTTGCATCATACTGGTTCCAATAACTGAATACAATATACTGCTCCGTAAAAACAGCATGAAATACATGCTGTGCTTCTCCCAGCTCTGCAATCCTTTTCCGGTCCTCCCCGTCTACGGATGCTTCATACAAATATAACTCTCCGAACCGGTCCGCTCCGTAATCCGTCAGAAGATATAGCTTATCCCCCTCCCAAAATGCGCCGTGCACCCTGCCTTCAAAATAAGCGGGACATTCCGCCCTGCTGTGGCTGCACTCCGGTTTATCACACACCGTCACATCCAGTCCGCTCGCCGCATCCATAAAATGCAGGTATCCGTTTTCCTGATAAAAAACGCCCTGCTCCCCGTATGTACGCAGATCCCCGTTCAAAATCCAGTAAGTTTCTGCGCTTTCCTCATCCTTCTTTCCCGCACAGCCTGTAAGACTGACACCTGCCAGAAGCAACAAAACCCTGCAAATATGATACTTCCATTTCGCTTTCATAAAAGTGATACTCCTGCATCCCGAACATGGACATAATTAGTTATCAATTCATCCATTCCGCTATCTGTCTTCCCATTTCTTCTACGACCTGATCGCCTCCTGCCGCGCGATACGCTTCCGCCGCTTCTTGAATCGCGCTCTCCAGGTCGTCCCGTTTCCAAATATCTTCATACTGCTCGACAACTTCGCAAACCGCTTCGATCTGATCTTCCATCCCCTCCGTATTCATCTGGAAGCCCAATATCACGGAATCCCTTCTGGCATCCGAACCATAGATTTCAAGCCGGGTCTCATGGCGGTTCACCGGAAGGTCATCCCACACAGACGGATAGATATTGTCAAACAGCCCTGTCACAAGCTCCGCCAAAAAAGGCCTTTTTATCTCACCGGACATCGTATATGTATAACCGTCCGTCAGGACATAATCCACTCCTTCTTCTCCCAGCATCAGCAGATTTCCGTATTCCGCATTCGTATAGAGCAGCGCAAGAAATTCCAACGCTGCCTCTTTATTCGGCGCATACCTGCTCACTCCCGTTCCCGCGCTGACCGTATTCATAAGCGCAAACGGAATACTGACGCATAGCACATGATCCTGCATCTGTTCAAACGCATAATTCGGATAGCTGCTGATCCACAATCCAAATTCCATTTCAGATAGTGCCTGCTCAGCCACTCCGGAATCCATCCCGTATACTAATCCATCATCCTCTCCCCAAAATCCTTTCCGGTATAGCAATTGTATCGTAGAGAGGATTTCTTTCATCTCATTTGTCTCATAGGGATTGAATACCTCTCCCGTTTCCAGCGAGATAAAAGTGCCATAATAGTACAGATAGCCACTCATCCCGGCAATCTGTATGAATGACAATCCACTGATGATCGGATAATCTACCTGAGATAAGTCGGCTCCGTCCAAGATCTCCACCAGTTTATCAAAGGTTGCAAGGCTGCCGTCAAAATATGCTATGTCCTCCTCGAAAAATAGCTATTTATTAAAAACAAAACACCCGCCCCCGGAAATCGGACACTGA
>CAMWSU010000126.1 GCA_947176965.1 uncultured Lachnospiraceae bacterium
TGAAAAAAGGAATGCGGCAACTGATCCTGCTGATTACTTTGATTATATTATGTTTGCTGGGGGGAATTGTCAGGCAGGTGACAGGCTTGTCATGGAGCGGGCATTAGGGCGTTTTCCGGATGAAAAAGATTTAAGTGTGGGTTTTAAGCCGGGCGTGAGATTTTATTTCAAATATGAGGAATTGACAAGGCATCCGAAAGCAGTATTTGACGGCGTGCTGCCTGTGAAGATCAAGGATGAAGTGGTGCTGAATGACTGGGTGCATCGGATTATAATTCCGTTGGAGGTAAAAAGTCAGATTGAGAATGAGATCCCGTCATCTTTGAAAGAAAGAGTGATATTTGTGAAAAATGATTGTAAGGATATTTGGGATTGGTCTGAAAAAGTTTATGGGATCATAGAAGGGTACGAGTAAATGGATTGCAAAATTTATAGTCTGTATCTTGACAAACATACCGTCGGTATGATAATTTAATAAACATACCGATGGTATGTTGGATGGGAGGCGAGGACAGTGGCAAGGAATAAACATCCGGAGGAAACCGTCAATCTCATATTGGATGTTGCGTTTCGTCTGTTTATGGAGAAAGGATATGAGCATACATCCATTCAGGACATCATTGATCAGCTGGGGGGTCTCAGTAAGGGGGCAATCTATCATCATTTTAAGTCAAAGGAAGATATACTGTTTGCCGTTACGGACCGGATGACGGCGGAATCAAATCAAATGCTTGCCGTGATTCGGGACCGCACGGACTTAAGCGGCAAAGAAAAGCTGAAGACAATTTTCCAAGAGTCCATTAACCGTCCCGTGCAGAACGATATATATACGATAGCGCCGGATTTTCATAACAATCCAAAGCTCCTGCTTAGTTTATTGCATGAGACGGTAGAGGAGGCGGCACCGAACTATATTCTGCCGATCATCCGGCAGGGTATGGCGGATGGTTCTATTCAGACTGATTACCCGGAACAATTGGCGGAATTGATTTTAATTTCGGCAAATATATGGATGAATCCGATGATATTTAACAGCAACGAGGAAGATTCTTACCGTAAATTTATGGTGTTTCGTCAAATGATGCAGGGGTTTGGTCTGGATGTTGTAGATCAACAGATGTTGGACAGATTTCAGGAGCTTGCATCCATTTATCAAAAGAACAAGTAATGAAATTCCTGTTTGAAGTGATCTACCCGTTATAATTTTTCGGTTATCGGGAAGTTATGAGAGTTGCTTGAGAATCAGAAATGATTCATAAAAAAAGAAAACCAGTAATGCGCGTTTTCTTTTTTTATAATTAGATACATACCGACGCGCGGTATTAAAAGGAGGAAGAATGAAAATGGTAATTGAAGTAAAGGAAGTTGAGAAAAGTTATGGATCGGTGCCGGTTCTTAGGCATTGCAGCTTTTGTATTGAGGAGGGTGAAATATACGGGCTATTAGGCGTCAACGGCGCCGGAAAAACGACCCTGATGAAGATGATATTGGGATTACAGCAGATTGACGGTGGAAGTATTCTTGTTTTGGGCAAAGAGGCGGGAGCAGGAGCGGAGTATTTATCAAATATCGGAAGCGTTATAGAGAATCCTGTTTTTTATGAGCACTTAAATGCAGAGGAGATTTTGTCTATGCATTTGATCTATATGCAGAAGGAAGTAAATATATTGGATGCGTTACATTTGGTAGGCCTTGACACTGAACGGAAAAAGCCGATTTCCCAATATTCTCTCGGCATGAAGCAGAGGCTTGGGCTGGCAAGGGCAGTCATACATCAGCCGAAACTGCTGATCCTGGATGAACCCTTAAACGGTCTTGACCCGATTGGAATCGCGCAGATGCGTGATCTCATGCGAAAACTGGCAAAGCAGGGAATGGCGATCCTGTTGTCGAGTCACATCATCGGAGAGATACTTAAGACAGCTGACCGCATAGGAATATTGTCGGATGGTTCTATCAAACAAGAATTTAAGGTGGCAGAGAAAGTATCCGAATGGGGAGAACATTTTGATGACCATGTGGTAGAGTTTATGAGAGGAGAAACGGTATGAGGTATTATAAAGCGGAATGGATGAAAGTACGGTTTTCTGTTTATCTTTGGGCAGTATTAGGAATTTTTGCAAGTTTATCTGCGCTTGGTGTGTTGTTTCTTTTTATGACCCGGGTAGAAGGAGGAGCGGGCGAGGAGACGGAGCTTTTTACAACATGGAACGGCTTACTGGCACTCATAACGGCGTTGGTGTTTGCATGCTTCAGCATTTTATCGGCGGCGATTTCCGGAAAGGTCATTGTTGAAGAATATTGCGGCAGGGAAGCGGTCATTCTGCTGAGTTATCCGGTTCGTCGGCGAAAACTACTGAAAATAAAATGCACGATGGTCTGCGGTATGACAGTGGTTTCTTCCTGTGCAGGTCTTGTGTGGGCGCTCGGCGTAATGTATGTCACATCCTGCTTATTTCAGATAACGCCGCAGGGAAATACACAATGTTTTGTGTTTACGGTTTTGTTCTCCGGTATATTGGCAGGAGTTTCGGCATCTGCAATCGGAATGATTTCCGCTGTTTTTGGGTGGAAAAGGCGTTCTGCGGTGGCGGCGGTTGTATGCTCTTTAGTGATCGTGTGTACTGTGACGAATGTGATTGTAATCGCACCGGTTTATTTAATGGGAATCATGCTGGCAATGGCAGCGGCCCTTGTTATCATTGCGGGCGGGATGGTTCATATTCTTGCAAAGAGGATAGAAGGAATGGAGGTGTAGAAATGCGAGGAAAAGGATTTTCAAAGGATTTCATACTCGTTGTCATTGGGCAGATTATTTCCCTGTTCGGCAATGCGGGAGTCAGATTTGTGTTGCCGCTGTATCTCTTAAATCTAACAGGTTCCTCCGCGCTTTACGGAACCGTTACGGCGTGCGCGCTGATACCGGCCGCTTTGATGTCGCCGGTCGGCGGGATTGTTGCAGACCGCGTAAATAAAAGAAACATCATGGTGGTGTTGGACTTTTTTACGGCAGCGGTCATTTTGGTGTTTTCCCTGCTGCATAGCGGGGGCAGTCTTGTGCTTATCCTGACTGTGACGCTGATGCTGCTGTATGGCATTGCGGGCGCCTATCAGCCGGCTGTGCAGGCAAGTATTCCGGCGCTGGTAGATACCCAACAGGTGACGGCAGCAAACGGAATCATCAATACCATCAGCTCTTTTGCATCTTTGATGGGTCCGGTCCTCGGAGGAATCTGCTATAGCGCTTATGGATTAAAGCCGGTGCTTTGGGTCTGCACAGGATGCTTTTTTCTGTCTGCGGTCATGGAATTGTTCATTCATATTCCGTTTCTGAAACAGGATTCGCATGGCGGTATCCGGCAGACAATTCGGACAGATTTTGCAGAGAGTATCCGCTTTATCCGAAAAGAGAAGCCGATCATCGGAAAGGGAGTGCTTGTTGTCTGTGGGATCAATTTGTTTTTGTCCGCGATGATTATTGTCGCCCTGCCTTATCTGATTACGGAGATATTACCACTTAAAGCGTCACAGGCGAACAGGCTTTACGGCTTTGCAGAGGGTGCGCTGGCGGCGGGAGGACTGACAGGTGGAATCTGCGCAGGTATTTTTGCAAACAGACTGAAAGTGCAAAGGGCAGCAAATCTGCTGATAGCCTGTGCGGTATGTGTGTTCCCTATGGGAATTGCATTATTGTTGTGTTCTTCCGGCGTCATGAACTATCTTGTGATCACGATATGCTGTTTTGCGGTCATGGTATGTTCAACGATTTTTTCCGTGCAGATGATGTCTTTTGTTCAGACCGAAACGCCGCAAAATCTAATCGGGAAGGTGATTGCCGTGATTCTAACCGTCTCCATGTGTGCGCAGCCGTTAGGTAACGCATTGTACGGTGTTTTATTTGAACTTTGCAAGGGCACGGAATATGCGGTCATCCTACTTTCCGGTGCTGTTTCTCTGGCAATCGCGATAGGAACAAGAAATATTTTCAAAAAGTTTGCGACATCCTAATGAGTGTGTTATAATAAAATTCGATATTCAACCGCTGAATATGATAAAACCAAAGGCTAAGAAGAGAAGAGTAGGCAGTTAGATACGTCACAGAGAGTCTGGGAAGGTGAGAACAGGCACGAAAGGAACTGCTGAAAATGGTCTCGGAGCCGCGTACCGAAGCTGTGATGCCAAGGCTACGACGGGTTCACCCGTTACAGTGATAGACTATCGATGAGTCATTTCTCGTCCGCAGTCGATAAGGCCGCTGCCGTGAGGTAACGGTGAATTTAGGGTGGTAACACGAAGCAGAAGCTCTCGTCCCTGAAAAAGCAATTTTTCAGAGAGGAGGGCTTTTTTGATGGAAAATATTCATTTTGATGGTTTTGCGAAGCAAATCCTGAAAGGCAATCAAAGTGATGCAGTGAAAGTAATGTTAAGAAAATAATGCAAGTAGTAAATGATGTAAAAACAGTAGAAAATGGAGGATTATCATGAAAAATATTTTAATCGGGGGCGCATGGCCCTACGCAAACGGCTCGCTGCACATCGGACATATTGCGGGATTACTGCCCGGAGATGTGCTGGCAAGGTATCATAGAGCGATCGGAGATCAGGTATATTTTGTGTCGGGAAGCGACTGCCACGGAACGCCGGTAGCGATCCGTGCAAAACAGGAAAACAGAACGCCGCAGGAGATCAGCGACTACTATCATGAAGAATTTGTTGCGTGTTTCAAAAAGCTGGGATTCAGTTATGATGTCTACACCAAAACATCATCGGCGGAGCATCAGGATTTTGTCAGGGAATTTCACAAAAAACTGTATGAAAGCGATTATGTTTATGAGAAGGAGGTTCCGCAGGCATATTGTGAGACATGCCATACTTTTTTAGCGGATCGCTTTGTACTGGGAAAATGTCCGACATGCGGGAAGGATGCCAGAGGAGATCAGTGCGATGTCTGCGGGACAGTGCTGGAGCCGGAGAGCCTTGTAGAGCCGGTCTGCGCTGTGTGTGGAAAGCGGATCGGTTTTCGAAATTCGAAGCATCTGTATATCGCGATCACGGATTTGGAGGAGGAATTGAAGGAACTGGCCGCATCCCATCCCGAATGGAGAAAAAATGCGGTCGCTTTTACCAACCGTTATATCAACGAGGGGTTAAGAGACCGTGCGCTGACACGCGACTTAGAATGGGGGATTCCGGTTCCGAAAGAGAGATATGAGAAGAAAACAATCTATATCTGGGCGGAAAACGTATTGGGTTATCTGTCCGCAAGTAAAACGGCTGCGGAGGAAAAAGGCGCGGATTTTGAGGCGCTTTGGGGCGCGGATGCAAAGCATTATTATGTGCACGGAAAAGATAATATTCCGTTCCATACGATCATACTGCCGGCACTTTTGTTGGCACATGGCGGGAATTGGCGCCTGCCGGATCAGATCGTCTCAAGCGAATACCTGACGCTGGAAGGAAGAAAAATATCGACCAGTCAAAACTATGCGATCTGGGTGAAGGATCTGCTGAAAGCTTATGAAGCGGATTCCATTCGGTACTTTTTTCTGGCAAACGGACCGGAGAAAAAGGACGCTGACTTTTCGTGGAGAGAATTTGTTCACAGTCATAACGGAGAATTACTGGGCGCATACGGGAATTTTGTTAATCGAACCCTTGCCTTTATTGAGAAGTATTGGGAGGGCATTGTGCCGGAGGGGACAAATGACTTAAAGATCGAAAGGCAGATCGAAGCGTTGTTTGCGGTGATCGGGAAACGGATCGAGAGCGGAGAATTCAAGGATGCGATCGGTGAAATTTTTGATTTTATCAGAAGTGCGAATAAGTTTTTTGATACGGAGCAGCCCTGGCTCACCAGAACGACGGACGAAGCCGCATGTAAAAGCACCCTGTATCAGTGTGTGCAGATCATTGCAAATCTGGCGGTATTATTGTCTCCGTTTTTGCCGTTTTCGTCAGAAAAAGTATGCGGCTGGCTGGGCATAGAAACCAAATGGGAGACGCAGTCCGTTCCGGCAGGATATCTGCTTCCGAAAACGGAGCTTTTATTTCAGCGGATTGATAAAAATGTCATCGATGCGGAGACGGAAAAACTGAACAAGCAGGTCCCTGTTTGGTTGACAGATCATCGGTAAAATAGTATCTTATTTTTGGGATAAAAATGATAATATGATCGGGAAAATGGAATGCAAAACGGGCGTCAATGGAAATAGCGGGAGGAAACGGCATGCGGGCAATCATGGAAACTTTATTTGATGTGGTCTATCTGATCACAGTGATCACATTGGGGATTACGATGATCCTAAAATGCAGAGGAAACCGGCAATACCGCTTATTTGGCATCATGGCGGTCGTGTTGGGATTGGGGGATTCGTTTCATCTCGTTCCGAGAGCCTATGCGCTCTGCACGACGGGTCTTGAGAACTACACGGCGGCATTGGGAATCGGAAAGTTCATTACGTCTATTACCATGACGCTGTTTTATATCATCCTGTATTATGTCTGGCGTCTGCGTTACCATGTAGAAGGCAAAAAAGGAATTACCTATACAGTATATTTTTTCGGAATTCTGAGGATTGCGTTATGCCTGTTCCCGCAGAACAGATGGACCGCCGCCGATGCGCCGCTGTCATGGGGCATTTATCGCAATATTCCCTTTACGGCCTTAGGAATTTTGATCATCGTGCTTTTTTATAAAAGTGCAAGGGAGAATCAGGATGCCCTGTTTCAGAATATGTGGCTCACGATCGTCATCAGTTTTGGATTTTATATACCGGTCGTGCTGTTTGCGGATGCCGTGCCGATGATCGGCATGCTGATGATCCCTAAGACCTGTGCCTATGTATGGACGGTTCTGATCGGATTTCGTGCTATGAAAAAAGAAAATGAAAACAGATAGGAGAAAAGGACAATGGATTCAAAATTATTTGACCATACGCTGTTAAAAGCGGATGCAACGAAGGAACAGATCATCAAAGTATGTGAGGAGGCGCGTCGGTACGGCTTTGCATCCGTCTGCGTCAACAGCTATTATACGGCGCTCGTGGCCGGTCAGCTCGCGGGCACGGACGTTAAGACCTGCACCGTGGTCGGCTTCCCGCTCGGACAGATGAGCACACGGGCAAAATGCGCGGAGACAAGCGCGGCAGTGGAAGATGGGGCGCAGGAGATTGACATGGTGATCAATGTCGGTGCGTTAAAAGAGCATGACGACGAGGCGGTGCTTTCCGATATTGCATCGGTCAAAAAGGCATGTGGTAAAAAAGCACTCTTAAAGGTCATCATTGAGACTTGTCTGCTGACGGATGAGGAAAAAGTGCGCGCCTGTGAACTGGCGGTGAAGGCGGGAGCGGATTTTGTCAAGACATCGACAGGATTTTCGACAGGGGGCGCGACCGCGCAGGATGTGGAATTGATGAGAAAAACGGTGGGAGAGCATGTCGGCGTAAAGGCATCCGGCGGCATCCGCGACACCAAGACGGCGCAGGAGATGCTTACCGCAGGCGCGAGCAGACTCGGTACGAGTGCAACGATCGCGATCGTAGAAGGATAAAAGGATATGAGTGCGTATCAGATATTTCACGGGAGACCGGTGCAGACTGACGGACGGAAAGAAAAAGAGCTGCGTGTTTATGATCTGCTGGATGAACTCGGTATTTCGTATGACAGGATCGATCATGAGGAGATGAATACGATCGAAGCGTGCCATGGCGTTGATGAGGCGCTTGGCATTCATATCTGTAAAAATCTTTTTTTATGTAACAGACAGCAGACACGGTTCTATCTATTGCTGCTTCCGGGAGAAAAGAAATTCCGGACAAAGGATTTGTCCGCACAGATTGGAAGTGCGAGGCTGTCCTTTGCGGGTGCGGAGGCGATGGAGCGTTTGTTGGACATTACGCCGGGAAGCGTCAGTGTGATGGGACTGATGAACGATCGGGAACAGCGGGTGCAGCTTTTAATTGATCGGGATTTGTTAAAGGAAGATTGGTTTGGCTGTCATCCGTGCATGAATACGTCGAGTATCCGTATGCACCTTGCGGATATGCTCAAGTTGTTTTTGCCGGCGGTGAAGCATGAAGCGATTTATGTAAACTTACCGGATGAGAAAGAGGAAGAGTGATCACAAGAAAGCGTAAGAAAGCATAAGAGATAGGGATCACAAGAGATCGCAAGAGATCGCAAGAGATTTCTAAACGAAAAGCATGGTCGGAGGAAAAGAGCATGGTGCCGATATTGGCGAGACAGGCAGTGATTATCAAATGTCTGGCGGGGAACGGAATTTTGATCAGTAATTATGAATGCGCCTATGGAATCGGTCTGCTCTATTGTCTCTCCGGTATGCCCGTTCCGGAATGGGGAGAGGAAACGGTTGCGGAGCTTCTGACAGCGTCGCTGTCCGCGCATGAAAGCGTATCCTTTACGGAGGAACCCGCGCGGCGGCTTCTTACCATGCTGCGTGCCTATAAGCCGGATGAAACGCGGGACAAACAGGCAGAAGAGCTTTACCGTATGGGAGCCACAGAACAGCAGCTGTGGAAAAAGTCAAATACCCCGCCGCAAGCGACGGGGCATCAAACTTGAAACGCCCCAAGGGGCGGGGTATTTGACTTTTCAAGGCA
>CAMWSU010000127.1 GCA_947176965.1 uncultured Lachnospiraceae bacterium
TCTTTCCGGCGCGTGCGTGAAGGGTATCTTTGCGTTTCTTGGAAAGGAGCTGTCGGCCGAGGCTGTTTATGAGACGGTTTCCTGCATGGAACAGATCATGAGTACGGGGGGCGGCTGGCAGGATCAGGTCGGCGGTCTGACGGGAGGAATCAAATTGATCACGACGAGACCGGGACTGCATCAGCAGATTTCGGTTTCCTATGTCACGATTCCCGAGCCGGCAAAAAAAGAACTGCAGGAGCGGTTTGCGCTGATCTATACGGGGCAGCGGCGGCTTGCGAGAAATCTGCTTCGTGATGTTGTCGGCAATTATATCGGGGGCAGGAAAGAATCAGCCTGTGCACTTTATGAGATGAAGCGTGTCGCGTCGATGATGCGCTTTGAACTGGAAGAAGGGAATATTGACGGCTTCGCTGCGCTGCTAAACAGGCATTGGGAACTGTCAAAGAAGTTGGACGCCGGTTCGACCAATACCTGTATCGAGCAGATATTCCTTGTCTGCGAGGATATGATCGACGGCCGCTTTATCGCGGGTGCCGGCGGGGGTGGATTTATTCAGGTGGTATTAAAGAAAGGCGTTACAAGAAAGCAGCTTGGAGAACGGCTGCGCGAGGTGTTTCAGGACAGCGGCGTCGCGGTGTGGGAATGTGCGTTTGTATAGAGCGGGTTTCATTCTTTTGCCTGTTCTTTTTTGCTGCGGAACTGGCTGTCGGCTTCCATCAGCGTGATCTCAAAATCGCGCCGGTTCTTCTCGTTCATGTTGGAAAGTATCAGTCCTGAAAACAGGGAAATGATGCCTGCGAGCGCCGTGAAGCAGCAGACGAACAGCGTCGGGAACTTCAACACGAGTCCGGTGCGCAGAAATTCGCTGAATACGGGGATAAAAAAGCCGAGCGCAAAGGCAAACAGCACGATGGAGCCCAGACCGTAAAACGCCATGGGCTTATAATTTTTGAACAGTCGGACGATCATGCGCAAAACCTTAAAGCCGTCGGAGTAGGTGCTTAACTTGGAGACGCTTCCCTCCGGGCGATCCTTGTAATCAACGACGACATTCTCAAGCTGCATATGATTGTAGACGGCATGAATCGTCATTTCCGTCTCAATCTCAAAACCGCGCGAAAGCACGGGAAAGGTTTTGACAAAATTATAGCTGAACGCACGGTAGCCGGTCATAATATCTTTAATGTCCGATTGAAACAGACAGTTAATGCAGGAACGCACGAGGCTGTTTCCGAAATTATGGAACGGGCGCTTGTTCTGTGTGAAGTAGGTGGAAGAGAGACGGTCGCCGATGACCATATCCGTTTTGTGGGAAAGCACTTTGTCCACCATTTCTGCCGCGCAGTTTAACGGGTAAGTGTCGTCCCCGTCTATCATCAGATAGCATTCCGCGTCAATCTCACGAAACATCCGGCGGATCACATTTCCTTTTCCCTGCATATATTCACGGCGGACAACGGCTCCGGCTGCTTTTGCGATCTCCCCGGTGCCGTCCGTGGAATTATTGTCATAAACATAGATTACGGCGTCCGGCAGCGCTGCCCGCGTGTCGGTCACTACCTTTTCAATTGTCTGCGCCTCGTTATAACAAGGAATCAATACAGCGATCCGATCCATTGATGTCTGCGCTCCCTTCTGCAATCATCTAATAGTTTCCCCCTTATTATCGTATAAATATTCGTAGATGTCAAACATAGAAAGTTGTATTCCTCCACCATTTCGGCTATAATATGCATAAGCAATGAGCAGTACCAAAATCGAAATGATGACGGTTGACTGCTCGCAGTCAAATCGGCATCATTCGATTTTGACAGGGCGAATGCCCGGCACGCGGGAAACCGGAGGTTTGCCGCGTGGTACTGCGGAGTAGAAAGAATCCGCTGATGACGGTTGACTGCTCGCAGTCAAATCGGCATCATTCGATTTTGACAGGGCTTTCTGCCCGGCACGCGGGAAACCGGAGGTTTGCCGCGTGGTACTGCGGAGTAAAGAGATTGTGATGATGCGGGAAATCATAACAGGAGTGGAAGCGGTGACAAAAAAGTATTACCCTGAATTGGACAAATTAAGAGGCGTCGCAATATTGATGGTGTTGCTCTACCACTCAATTCTGGTATATCCCGTTGATCTGACGCAGAATCTGTGGTGCAAATATCTGCATAGCTTTTTATGGATGGCGGAGATGCCGCTTTTTTTTCTGATTTCCGGTTTTTGTTTTCAATATCGGGGACAGTACGGAACCTATCTAATGGGGAAAATTCAAAGGATCCTCATACCGCATCTTGTATTCGGAGCGGCGGATACGCTGATCCGTGTGATGCCGAATCCATTTGTCCACCGCACGGTTGACTGGCAGGGAGCGCTGAAGGAGTTTTTTCTGGAAGGAGCAAACGACTGGTTTTTACTGTCGCTGTTTACGGTCTTTTTGATTGCGCCGCTTGGAGCGAAGCTGTTGCAAAAAAAGGGCGGGGCTGCGATCCTTTTTGCTCTGGCACTGCTTCTGTTTTTGGGTTACCGCTATGTCCCGGCGGTGTTTTCTTTTCGGAATAGCAGCACATTTTTCCTGTATTTTGTGATTGGGATGATTCTTAGAAAGAAAAAAGAACACGGGCTGTCTGCACGTGCCGGTTTTATGCTGCCCGCGCTTGTGGTCGGCGCTGTTGGGTTTTATATGCTGATGAACCAGCATTGGATGGTGTATCTGGGGGCAAAGCTGTTTGCGAATGTTACGATCGGCTATGTGCTGCGGCTTCTTTTGGAGCTTGCGGCTTCGCTTTCCATCTGCTATGTGCTGTATTGTTTTGTGATATGGCTTCAGGGACACAGCCATATCACGGATCATTTTTTTACGGTCTGCGGCAAATATTCCCTGCAAATGTATTTATTGGACGGATATGCGCTTGTTGCGACGAGGATGCTGCTCATCCGTGTGATGAGGGTGGAGGCGCCGCTGCTGATCATTTTAGGAAATTTTGCGGCGGACACGGCAATCGTGCTTGCGGTGACCTATTGGATATTAAGGCGTTTTAAGCTGACGAGGGTCTTATGTGGTCTGAAATCGTAACGGCGGGGTGCAGCCTGGGATGACGGCGGTAAGATGCAGTCTGAAATAACGACAAAGGGGAGAAAAGAACATGGGCGCAATGCCTGCGGTAACAGTTGTACGGATTTTGATCGTGATGATTGTGCTGCCACTGATGTGTGGTTCTTTTTTTGCTGCGTGCCTGCGGCGTCATGAAGGGCGCGGATTTTTGCTCAATGCGTATGTGTTTGGCTGGATCGTTGTTTTTTGCCTGTTTGAGCTTGTCTGTACGCCCTATGTGGTGACATTTGGCAAATTCAGCAGTTTTTATGAGGTGTACAACCCTTTTATTCTGTTTGCGGCGTTTGTTTCGATGACGGCGGCTACAGTTGTACTATGCAGGAGGAGAAAGCCTGCAAAAGACCGGCAAACCGAGATAAGCGGCGAGGAAGCGGATGAGGGAGAATACGCGGCAGAGATAAGCGGCGAGGAAACGGATGAGGGAGAATACGCGGCAGGGACAAGCAGGCGTGACACGGACGGCAAAGCCGATCGGGATAAGACAGCTTGGTGGGCATGGATTCTCTGGGCGCTTGTGTTTGCATCGATACTTGTGCAGATGGTCTTTTTCTATTTCTACAATCACATGAACGGCGACGACTCCTACTATATCGCGCAGTCGGTGATCACGGATTTTGTGGATACAATGTATCAGCGGGATGCTTATACCGGTACGCCGATGGGGTTGGATGTGCGGCACGCGCTTTCCGTACTGCCGGTTTTTGTGACATGGCTTGGACGGGTCTGCGGTCTGCACGCGGCGACGGCGGCGCATGCTGTTTTGGGTCCGGTGCTGCTTGCAATCTGTTATGGCGCATATGCGCTTGTAGGGAGAGCGCTGTTTTCAAAAAACCGCAGCGTTGTGCCGTTGTTCGTATTGCTCGTGCAGGTGTGGTATGTGTGGGGCAATGTGTCTATTTTTACGCCGGAAACCTTTCTGTATACAAGGACGTGGCAGGGAAAGGCTGTGTTTGCCAATATCATTCTGCCGCTTGCGTTTTACCTGCTTTACCGTCTGCTGACCGAGTGGAAGGCTGTCTATATGACGCTGCTGATGATATTGAGCGTTGCGGGAATTTTTACGACGACGGCATCCGTCTATCTGCTTTCGGCGCTGTACGGCATTACGGCGTTGTACTGCCTGATCACGCAAAGACGATGGAAGAAATGCTTTCGCATTGCGGTCTGCGTCATACCCGCATTTTTATACGGACTGGTGTATCTATGGCTGCTGCGGGCACGGTAGGAAAGGAGGAGGCGTATGGAAGAAACGATGCGTGTGATATTGGAAACATTGCGCGGTTATCGGGGGGAAAGCCTTTATCTTAACTATTATCTGCTGGCGGTATGTTATCTTTTTGTCAGGGAAAAAGATAAACGGAAACGCCTATTATTCTTGTATGTTCCGCTCACGGTGCTTTTCCTGTTTGTGTTTCCGCCGACGGCGCATCTGATCATACACACGATCATGGATAACGAGATTTTTTATCGGCAGCTTTGGCTTATGCCCTGTGCGGCGACGGTCTGCTATGCGCTCTGCCATGCGGCTGTGCATGCCAAATACGGAATTTTTAAGATATTTATATGTGTGGCGGGAATCGCGGTTATAGTCGCGGGAGGGAGCAATACGTTCCGGAACGGCAATTATACGCTTGCGGAAAATCCGCAGCATCTCCCGCAGGCGGCGATCAACGTGTGCGATGAGATCCTGAACGATGATCTGGAGTACATGGTCGTCGCGGCGTTTCCGTTGAGCCTGATCGAATATACAAGGCAGTATACGGCGGAGATCGTATCTCCTTACGGGAGACCGGTCATCATTGATAGATGGCATGCGCACCATGAGCTTTACGATGCGATCGAGGCGCCGATCCTGAATGCAGAGGAACTTACGACGCTGGCGCGCGCTCACGGGACGGAATGCATCGTGGTGCACAGCATTAAGCAGATGGACGGCAATATGGAAGATTATTCCTTTTACTATATTGCAACGGTAGATGGGTATGATATTTATATGGAGAAGTGGCTTGCCGAGCGGCACAACGGCTTTTCGACAGCGGAATAAAAGAATGCTTTGCATTCGTTCGAAGAAGTGAAAAGTAAAAGGAGAATAAGGGATGAAAGAGCTTGATACGGGGAAAACCTATCTGATCACGGGAGGAGCGGGCTTTATCGGTTATTTTTTATCAAAACGTCTGCTGGAGCAGGGTGCACGTGTCATCGGTTTTGATAATCTGACGGATTATTATGACGTGAGGCTGAAAGAGGAACGTCTGAAATATCTGATGCAGCATGAGAAATATACGTTTGTGAAGGGTAATCTTGCGGTGGAAAATGACGTAAGAGCGGTGTTTGAGGAATACCGTCCGGATATTGTCGTCAATCTCGGTGCGCAGGCGGGCGTGCGGCACAGCATCGATCATCCCGAATCCTATATAGAGTCGAATGTCATCGGATTTTTCCGAATCCTGGAGGCGTGCCGCCATTATTCTGTGCATCATCTTGTCTATGCATCCTCAAGCTCTGTCTACGGTGGGAACGATAAAGTGCCGTTTGAGACGACGGATCAGGTGGACCGCCCCGTCAGCCTGTATGCGGCGACGAAAAAATCAGATGAATTGATGGCATATGCTTATTGTAAGCTGTACGGTATCAAGGCGACAGGACTCCGTTTCTTTACGGTTTACGGACCGATGGGACGCCCGGATATGGCGTATTTCAAGTTTGCGAAAAAGATCATGGAGGGCGAACCGATCCAGATCTATAACAACGGAGATATGATGCGGGACTTTACGTATATCGATGACATTGTCACAGGCGTTGTCAATATTCTCTGTAATCCGCCCGCGGAAGATGAACTGGGCGCCGCGTATAAAATATACAATATCGGAAATCACAAGCCCGTGAAATTAATGGATTTTATTGAGACGCTGGAGCGCTGCCTCGGCAGGGAGGCGGTCAAAGAATATCTTCCGATGCAGCCGGGAGATGTGTACCAGACGTATGCGGATGTATCCGACCTGATGCGCGATTATGGCTTTAAGCCTGACACATCCATTGAAGACGGTCTGCGGGAATTCGTGACATGGTTTAAGGAATACTACCACTATGAATGATGCTTTGGATGATTTCGCAATAAAAAAGATTTGCGCATCAGCGCAAATCTTTTTTATTGTACGTACTGCTTGTGCCTGTGCTCAACAAAGTCGATCACCTTATCGGCGATCAGCTTGCGCACGGTATCATTGACATGAACATCATCCACCAGATATTCCTGCGCAGTCTCCACGTTGAGCGGAATACCGAAATAATTATCAAGAAAAGAAACGCTGATCAGTTCGCACATGGCGCGCAGAGCGACAACATAGCCTCCGAGATTTTCGTCCGTCTCACCGACACGGCGGATATCTCCGGCGCTTAATGTGCCGTTGCCCTCATCATAGAAGCAGAAAGTCGGTGCCATCACGATAAAACGGATATGAGGGTACGCTTCATGAATGACATCAATTCCCGTATACAGTGCACCCGTCATGGAGGTGATCGCTTTGTCATTATTGCCGTCAACCGTCTTATAACCGTTCAGGTAATCATAGGTTCCGTATCCGAGAAAGATCATATCGATCTGATTAAAGTCGATCATTTGAAGCTGCGTAATCGCCTGGTCAAAGGACGGGTCATAGATATCCGCCTCTGTCTTATAAGCCTCTAAAAGCGTAAAATCCCCGGACTTAATACAGTAGGCAATGCGCACGAATGAAAACGCATCCGCACAGTACTCATCGTTAAATGTTTCATATCGGCATGCAAAGCTGGAGCCGGGAAACCCACAGTTATACACGGTCGCTCCGGTGGCTGCGGCAGTCTGGGAGGAAATGCTGCTTTCCTGAGCGCCGTATGTTAAAATATCATCCCCCAGAAATAAAACCTGTGTCTCTTTGTCATCACGTCCCGCAAGCAGCTCGGAATTCATGACGCTGTAATAGTCCATGGACTCTGACAGCAAAGCGTCGGGATTTTCGGGTCCCTCAAAGGAAAAGCGCGTCCCCTTGTTCCAGATCAAAATTTTTATCACACAAAATATAAGGACAAGAACAATTGCGGCAAGCGGAATTAAAATCAAAAGCCGCTGCCCGGAAAAAAAGCCGGTTCTTTCGTTTTCATAATCTTCATCAATCGGATGTCTCTGTCCCATAAGGCTGTCCTCTCTTGTTTGGTGTAAATATTTTTCCCTATTTTATTATATTTTTGCAGGAATGTCCAATAAAAAGAATATAAAAGAGTCAAAATACGCAAAACAAAAAGACCGGCTGGTCGAAGGCAGGTCTTTTTGTTTGGATAACGGCAGGCGGATGAAAGGATTCATCCGATTTCCGTACCGTATGCCGCTGCCCGAAAACAGATTCAGGGCGTCGAAGCGCCACGCGGCGCAGAAGCCTCCGCCATACATAGGGTAACGGCGTCCGACTGGGCAGTTCTGTTCGCTTCCTGAAGCTTCTTATACCATTTGCTGTATTTATACATGCGATAATGTGCGGAAAGCTGCTCCAGCACCGTTTCGTTCTGACAGTCGCGACGAAACAGTTCGCGTTCCTCACGGTCCATACTCACATATTCCATATAAGGTATCCGAAGTTCAGTCAAAGGCTGTTCACATTTCGGACAATACATCTTGTGTCCGTTTAACATATGGATTCTGGAACAGCGCTTACAGTAATGTACATACATCATAACGATAGCCTCTTTCCTGCAAAGACAAAAAATGTAAAAGCGGTACTACAATTGTGCCCATTTTTGCGATAAATGTCAAGGGGTACGCGATAAATAACGGAAAAATTTGTCACAAACAATTTGAATTTGCGCGCGTCTAATAAACAGACGGATAAAAAAAGGCATCTTTGGTTGCTTAAAGAAACGGATAATGGTAAAATGTACAGGAAGTAATTGCAGATGCAATTGCCGTGATGTACGGAAATGAGGTTATTTATGGATCAGAAACAGCAGAAGTCACGGCAGATACAAATGCCGTACATAAATGACGAGGAAGAGGAATTATTCGATCCTCTTAATCTGTTAGGAGAAGCGCCATCACCGGCGGAGGGGACCACAAAAACTACGGATTTAGCGAGGACGGGGACATCCGCGAGAAATGCGGAGGCCGCAGAGAGGGCAGTGCGTTCAGAGCGGGTCAATCCCCCCGCTCCTGCCATGCGAAAGAAAAACGCAGAATATGCGAATGCACCGACAAAGGAAGTGACCTACGAGACGGACGAGCTTCCCGTGCTGAAGCACGATGATACAAGGATTTCAGAGGAACCGGTGACGGTGAGACGACCCTCGAGAGAGGGGAGCGTCGCGCATACGGGAATGCAGGCGCAGAGAAAAGTATCCGCGGACGGACGGAGTGCGTCGGGAAGCGGAGCGGCACAGAGAAAAGTATCCGCGGACGGACGGAGCGTATCGGGAAGCGGAGCGGTGCAGAGAAAAGCAACCGC
>CAMWSU010000128.1 GCA_947176965.1 uncultured Lachnospiraceae bacterium
GATCTGTGTTAAGAGTGTATCGACCTGCTTTAATTCTTTGATGGCATTCTGGGTCCGGGAAATGAAAAGGGCAGCGACGGTATTTAAGGACAGCCACTTGGTAATGCTCTGTGAGGCCTGTGACATCTGTTCTTTGAAGGCTGCGCCGAGTCTCTGCAGGGAGCTCTCTGTGTTTTTGAGCTTTTGATTTGCATCATCGAGACTGTCGTCGAATGCGACGGTTAATTTAATCTGTGACAGAATTTTTTGAAGTTTTTTGAGCTCTGAGTTGAACTGTGCGGCTGATTTTTTTGAATCTAAGCCGAGCACGATTTTTCCATCAATTTGATTAGACAATGTTCCACCAACCTTTCTTTTTTAATAAATAAGCAGTTAAAAAACGCTGTAGGCGCAGGGCTTACAGCGTTTTTTTGATAGGATGAGTTATGACTCCTGATGTTCCGAATGGATGATTTCGGCTAACTTCTGCGCGACCTCGTTTTTTAATTCCTCTTCAGGAACGTCTTTTAAGGCGGCACAGAGCTTATTGATCAGTGTAAGGGTTCCGCGCTGATCCTCTATTACGGAAAGGATGGCGCCGTAAAGCATTGTCTTGATTTTCCATTCGTTTCTTTTCATTCTAAAATAATTCATCATAATGATTACCTCCGCTATTCTTATGCTTGAAATTGGGCAGGATATTTGCCTGCGTTCTATGTGCTGCATTTTTGCTCAAGTGCTCGCCGGGTTCCTATGCGTTATGCTTTTGCTAAAGCGTCTTTCAGATTCTCTATGCATTGCATTTTTGCTCAGGGCGTCTGTCCGGTTAATTTTTGCTTGTATGCCTCGTTGATCAGCTCCATGGATATTTCGACTTCTCCGTTTTCGAGACCGTTTTCCGATAAGATTCTTTCATACTTCTCATAAACGTGGATACAGTGCTGGAAGCTGTCCTTATTGCATGGTTTTCCCTCAGATACGATGGTGGCAAAATTGTTGATTTCCCAACGCATGTCATCAATCTCTTTTTCTAAGAACATCTGAGTGAGCTTTTTGATATCGTTTGAGATTTCTTCATCGCGACGGTCGGAACGCTCCATGTCCTGTTCCTGTTTTTCCTGTAAGGCGGCAAGCGTTTGGGAAGTTCGGATCAACAATTCGTGTTCTTCCCGCCCGGCACGCATCCATTTGGTTTCGAGTCCGAGCTTTTGTGCACTCCACTCAAAAAGAGAAACAATGGTCTTGATGCCGATCAGGATTACGGACACGGCAATCAATACCGACGAGAAATTGATCTGGGTTAATTCAATGATTTCATTCATAATCAAACCGTTATCCTTTTTTCGTTGTGAGCTGTTCGACTGTCTGTTTTACCTTATCAAAGCCTACCATGGATGTTAAGCCGCTTGCGAGCCCCATCAGGATCATGTGAATGACATGATCTGCGGTAAAGGAAACGCCGGTCAGCCGATAATAAACGGCAGTTCCGGCGCTGCCGACGATCAGGGCGGTTACGAGCGCAAGGAGATTATAGGAGAAATTCGCTTTGTCGGAAATGAGGTTTTTGACGCCCTCGGTCACAAGACCGCTCAGTGCGGCAAATGCGGACAGTAAAATGAAAAATACAGTGATATTCATGATCGTATTTCCTCCAATCGTAGTGGTTAATGGATGAGGTGAGCGTGCCTATGGAACATTCATAAACATTTCCTGTTCTCTTTTATTCCATAAAGCACATAATGCCTGTAATAGAGAGGCAGATTGTCACCGAATGCATTCCTAAGATCGGCATGATAGCTCTGATAGTTGCGGACATTGAAATGCGCGTTTGCAATGCGTCCCTCTTTCATGCCGTAGGTGTAAAAATGCTGGAAAAGCTTTGCGGTGTTATTGCCGAATGCCTGCTGTAGATCACGATGGGTATCGTGATAGAATGCGGGATCGAAGACCGGCGAATAATCCACATTTTGATAAAGATAAGTTGGCTTAGACTGCTTCTGCGGGGCGGACGAAGCGGAAGTGCTTTGCACGGCAGTCCGATCGGCGCCGGATAGTTTTTGGTTCACCTGCTTTGCAATATCGCCGTGCTTTTTATATAAATAATCACCGGGACAGCTTTTATTTGCAAACCATCTGTGGACGGTCATGTTCTGCTTGTCCACTTGGCCGACAAGGGACTTGTCCGCCCGCCATTTTAGTTCTTTGATATGATTCCTTTTGCAAATATCTGCGACCAGTTCGATCAGCGATGTCATTGCCCGATCTGATACATGCCAGTCGGGTGCGCCGCCGTCATTGGCGACCTCGATTGTTACGGCGCGATGATCGTTTGTCGGATTGGAAGAACACCATGAGCGGTCTTTTTCCTCTACATATAAAGCGATTCTTCCGTCGCTTCCGATCCCGTAATTGGAAGAAGCCTGTCTGCCCGGCTGCGCAAACAGATTTCCGCAGGATTCCACGGAAAGGTTTCCTGCCATACAATGAATGGTGATTGTATCGATGTTGTGGTTTCTCGGGCTGGTTCTGTTGGGACTGATTTTTGTATACTTGATCAACGGACTGTTAGAATGTCCCATTGTAAGATCACTTCCTTTGTTGTCGTAGGTTGTCAGGTTATATTTGCTGATGACGTTCATCAAATTTTCGACGTATTGGAGACTTGTTGCATAGCCGTCTTTTTTGATGTTTTTAAGATAGGTTTTCGGATCGGTCACGCCCTTGAGATCAGAATAATTCGGGATGTTGATAAAATCGAAATAGCCGAGTACACCGTTTTCCATAGAGGAGAACTTCATCCATTGCATCGCGGATGAAGTGTAAGAGCCGTCCCGGTTCTGTTCACTGCCGATCTTGTGATAAATTCCGCAGGCGGTGGGGCATCTGCCCGCCCTGTATTTAAGGCCGAAATAATTATGGGCATTTCGGGCAAGCTCAGAAGTGCCGGAAGCGGATTCCAAGATCGCCTGAGCGATGATGGGAGAGCACACCTTTATTCCGTATGTGGGTGCATAAGCTTGGATAAGGGGAGCAATCTGTTCAATAAATCCGATGGGAAACACCTCCTTCTAATAGCGTGTGAAATGATCAGGTTCCTAGTGTGTTCATGCGTCTGAGAGATGTCACACATTGTTTTAGCTGCGCACAGACTGCATCCAGTTCTTTTTGGCTTTCCTTTCCCGAAAACGTCAGACGGATACAGCTGTGAATATCATTCTCGTCCATGCCGATCGCTGAGAGTGCGGCGGAAGCGGATAAATTTCTGCTGTTGCAGGCGGAACCGGTCGAAACATGGATGCCGTTCATTGTAAGCAGAATCATCAGGGATTCGCCTTCCACACCCTTAAAACAAAGGTACAGATTATGCGGAAGTCTGTCTTTGGAGGGGATCGGAGCGCCGACCAGATAGCAGTCGGGGATATTTTTTGTAACAAAATCATAGACATAGTCTCTGGATTTGGATGTGACGGATGAATAATCATAATCCGCAGCCGCTTTTCCTAAAGAAGCAATTCCCAAAACATTCTCCGTTCCGCCGATCAGCCCACGCTCCTGCGTGCCGTAGATCAAAGGCGTTAATGTCAAATGCGCGCGCTTCCACAACACGCCGACTCCCTTGAGCGCGCGCAGCTTGTGTCCGCTGAAGGTGAGAATGTCCACATCGTGTTTCCATAGACGCATATCGATCGGATAGGACGGGAGGTAGCCGGTTGCATCGACGACCAGAATACCATGATGGCGGTGCACGATGGAACCGATTTCCCGCACATCTTGTATCGTTCCGATTTCCGAATTGGCGGCTTCGATGCAGACGAGTGGCTTCAGACGGTTGTGCTGTGTGAGGATGTTATCTAAATAACAAGGATCGATCCTGCCGGTCGGACTTACTTGTAAGGGCGTATGGCAGAGACACGACTCACATGCTTTTTGCATGGATTTGTGGGCGGTCGGAGAGCAGAAGACCTCGTATGGATTGAGCCGTGGATTTTCGGAGGTCAATCCTTTGACGGCAAGGGTGTTTCCTGCCGAACCGGACGGCGTAAATGTGATGTCGTCCGGTTCGGCATGGATAAAATCCGCGACGGACTGCCGCGCTTCCGATAAAAGCTGTCTGACCGGTTTTCCGACTGAGTGAAGAGAGGAGGGATTTCCGTATAAATCCAGTAAAGAGGTCAGATATGCTTTCATCGGATCGGACAGCGGCGTGGCCGCGGCATGATCTAAGTATAGGTTCATTTGTGATTCCTCTCGGTTGATAGTATGATATGGGAAATTGCATATGGATCAAAATGGGATCATAAAGACAAAAAAGTTCCGTCAACAATAGTTGACGGAACTGCCTAAATGAGAAATGGTTTTGCCAGTGTCCGGCATAATATCCGTTTCCGTACTGTCCGGTTTCCCGAAACGCAGGATCTCGTCAACGACGGTTTTGATGTGACGCTGCATTTCGGCAGGAAGGACACAGGATTTGAGCAGTTCCCGTGCCCGTTCACCCGTGATCGTACCGTTTGTGTACTCATGAACGATCAGATAAATCTGATAGCATTCCATCGTATCCGTGACCGTGCGCCAGGATTTTGCGGTTTTGATCTTTTGGCAGGCATTGCATATATGATATCGTCTGCCGCAGACGGCACAGGAAGTATTCCATGTTTCTGACATATTGCGATGTCCTCCGGGTAAAACCGTTCAAACGCCCCGTTTTAGGAGCATTTGAACGGTTATGAATTTGTGCAGGCGTTTATGAGACGCCTGCACAGCAGGTCGTTGGGGGGCAGGAAGTCCGCCTCATCAATCCTTGTAAACGAATACCTCGCAAAGCTTTCCTACCTCATCGCAGTAAGGCTTCTGAAGCTTGTAGGTAACGGCATGTCCGCCGTCGGGTGTCAGACTGACGTCCACGCTGGAAATGTCAATCTGCGCTCTCGGGAACGTGATCACGCCGATGTACTTAATGTTGCTGTCGCACTTGTTGCGGAAATAGCAGTGTACATGCAGCGTTCTGACGGGCGGCATGGAATCCGTCGTCTTCGCGAGGCTGATCGCCTCCGCCATCTCTGCCTCATAATCGACAATGACTCTGCCCGTGGTTCCGGCGTTGAAGGTCAGTGTCTTTGTTTCCGCGTCGATCGTGAACTTGCCGTCCGCAGCTGCTGCGGATACTTCCAAGGTCTCGCCGAACTCGTTTTCGTCATTGATCAGCTGAACGTACTTGATCTCCGCGCCTGCGGTGCCGACCGGTACATAGCTTAAAACTGCCTTATCGCCGACAATCTCCAGAACCTCGCTTACCGGTGCCGTGATCTTCCTGTCGTCAGATGCAATGATCTTTTCGGAAGAAAACTGTTCTGCGAGCAGATCAAAAGAATGAACGGCATTGGTGTAGGAAAGCGTACCCTGCGCTGCATTGTAAAATGTGACGATCTCTGCGCCCTGTGCATCCGTTACCGGAGTGCCTTCGGACGAGAAATTCAGGGTCGGCTCTTTCACGTTTGTCAGCCTGCTTAACAGCCGCTTCGTGGCCGGATCGAATTCCTCGATATACCGGATTTTCTCAAATACCACTTCATTAGGATTGAATGTTGCCATATGTTTTGTCCTCCTTTTCTTATAAAAGAGAGAGCTGTTTAATTCAGCTCTCCCAAGTAATTCAGTTCTTCTTTGTTTACCTTCTTTAAGTCAACACCGAAACCGGAATACCCGCTCTGCAATAACAGATTGGAGTTTCGGATTTTGTCGATCCGTCTGATACTGTCCATGAAGGCAAACAGGTTCATGTCCCATACCGTTTGATCATTTCGCTTGAAGCCGTCATAATTGACCATCGTGGAAATGAGCGGCAGCAGATAGGATTTGCGCGGAGTGAGCTTTTGCGCCTCATGAGCTGCTTTGGCATCCTCAATAAAAGCCATGCGGCAGCTTTTTGTGCCGGCGACCGCATCATTTCTTTTTAAGTTGTGCATGGCGCGCAGATAAGCTGCGATCTCCTCATAATCATGTTCGTCAATGGTGATGATCCGGGTTTCACCCCGGTCGTTCCTAATTTGCTGCTCCAGACAGATTTCGCCGTTTTCTTTTTTGCAAAGTGTCATCTCTTTGAAGTTCAAGGTTTCCCCAAACAGGATCGCGGTCTGTTCCGTTCCGTAATAAGTTCTTAAGACGGAATAAAACAGCTCATAATCGGTGATCTCATCAAATGGGATGCCCGCTTCTTCAAGCTGCCAGCACAGGTCGATCCCGACAGAGCACAGGGTATACACCATCGAATAATAGGCAGCCTCACCATATACGCAGATTTCTTCCAGCGTCGGGACACGGATGGTGACGCCGTCCTTGATCTTATGGGAATGACCGCGATAGAGCGCAAGCTGATCCGGAATATGGTTGTTCATCATCATAACCTCCTCAACATTTGTCAAAATATCCGTTTAGCTTCCTGTTATAATATCTGGTGATTTTCGGCTTGACCCAGATTTTCGGCTTGCAGACGATCGTATCATAGGTATGGATTTTTTTTTCGGGAATATATTGACATTCTAAGCTGAACCCGTCCATCAATTTGATGACGGTATGTTCGGATGGGGTAGTTGCGGATAGGCAGTCAAAGATCAATTCTTCCGCCGTATCAAACATTTTTCGTACAGTTGCCGGATTGATATCCGTCCTGTCTGCAATCTGATTTACCAGTTTTTCCTGCGTCATGATCATCGTATCACACACCTTTCAAAGGATATCCGCCATGTCTGCCCCGTGTGATATGTCAATTCCCTTATATGCACAAAGAAAAGTCCATGGCGGATGGTTTATTTGGTTTTTGATTGTTCGGATTCGTCCACTCATCATGGGCGGCAGGAAATGTCGTCAACCGGTCTGAATCTGTTTCAATCTTTTCTTTTCAGATAATTCATGCGGTTGATCCTGCTCCGGAATGCTTTTTGACATTGCGGGCAGCGGATTCGCTTAGAGACGGCAGGGACCTCCAGCCATTCTCCGCAGTCGATGCATTGCATGCCCTTTGTTTTTGGTACGTTCAGATTCATTTCTAAATGCGCGGTGATGTATTGACCGTAACAGAACCATAATAATTGCTTGTACCGTTTGTTTCTGCCGTACAAATATTCCACGAGCATGTCGGAGATTGTTTCATCGGGGTATCCCAAGCGGCTGAATGCCTCTCTGATTTTGCAGGCGCTGTATCGGAGGTTATCCGCATCCTGATCCGAACGGTTCATGATATAGCGGTACTGTCTGTTCAACGTATTATAGAGATCGGACACTTCATTGGGGCAGAGAATCTGCCCGTCCCGCATCATTGTCTGATAGTTGATTTTCGGAAGCTTCATGCCGCGGGTGTTGAGCGGTCTGTTCGGTATTTTGTCATAGATCCGGTTGACAAAGCTCTCATTGCGGGATGTAAGCTGTGACGCTTCCTTATCTTTTGCAAACGCAAAAAAGGCAGGAAGCTTTGCGCTCGTAAATCTGGAAATCTGCTCTTTGATCTCGGGCGGAAATTCCGGTTTATATAAGGTTTTGGCGTAGTCGATCACGAAGTTATTCTGACAGCACAAGCGTTTGACACAATCAACCGCATCCTGTTTTTCCTCGTCCGAACCGGAAAGAAATACGTCGGAATTCCATATCTTTGCGATATGATTGCTGTAAGTGCCGATATTGCCGCCCGTGAATGCGGCGAGCAGCCCATCGTAGATTGTTCGATGATTTAATTCGGAGGGTTCCGCTTTCTGCATATGATAATAGAGCGGTACGACTCCGCGCATATTCCGTTCCGCAATCGCAATAAAATCCTGATCGGCAACGACGAGCGATTTGTCTCCGTCCACGTCATACATCAAAAGCTTTGTGATCAGGTCGTGGGTGCTGGCGTAAATACCGTTTGTGCAAAACCATTCGCTGAGATGTTCGGCACGTTCGCCGTACCCATCATATGCGATGTTATGCCGGGTGGCATGCTCCTTATATAAATGGGGACTTCTCAGGCAGTCCAGTTTTTCATGGTGCCGGAACAGTCGGCAGAATACCTCCTGATCGGCGAGCAGCCCATCGGGATTTTCGATATGTCCGAACCAATATTCGCATGCCGCGTAATAATCGGGAAGTAAAAAGGTATATTTTCCGTTCACCTCCAGCTTTCCGCTCCGGTATTTTTTCAAAAGACTATTCTTTACCTCGCGAATCACGTCCTTTGCATAGGTATCGCCAAGCAGCGCGGGATAGAGCTTGACTGCTTTTTGAAACGGAGTTGGATGCGTGTTGTACGGTGTGATGCCGAGAACCTCCATCAGGGTTTCCTTGGAATTGCAAAGATTACGGATACGCTCCGCCGAACGGTGGATGATCCGATCGATCTCTTCGTCCGTGATGTCTGTGAGCGTCTGCAGCATCTGATAGTTGATCTTTGCGTTCGGGAACCGGTCTTCTTCGACATTACATGTTCCTGCGCTGCAATGATAGGCTTTGAATGCTTTCTTATATTCCTCCCATGA
>CAMWSU010000129.1 GCA_947176965.1 uncultured Lachnospiraceae bacterium
AAATCAAGAATAACGAAACCATCACTGCCATATTTTTCAAAGAGATCCTGCAGATTGTCATATTGTGGGGTAAAACCACACTCTGTCGCAGAATTGATGATCAAAATCACTTGTCCTGCATAGTCTTTTAAGGATACTTTAACACCGGCCGCATTTTCTACATCAAAATCATAAATATTCATCCTGTCGTCCTCCTTCGCAAATCAAATTGTATAAAATTAAATTTTGCAAAATCTTAATTAAATTGTACACAATCAATTTTGATTTGTCAACAATATTTTTTTTTTTTGCCGGTCTGGATGGATTAAAATATAAGTGGTGATAATGGGTACGGGATCACAGCGCCACAGTCAGAGCCGCCCAGCCTGTGAAAAAACAGACCGCCGCATATGGTGAAAAACCATAGCGGCGGTCTTTGTGTACTATCCTTTTATTTAATTCAACATAAGACAGGCATAAATTTAGCTAACAGATATAACTCCTCCTACGGAGATATTATTTCATGGCAACATTTCGTCGCTATCTATATCCGGCAGCATATCTTCATCATAAAGAATGTTATACTCCTCTGATGTCACAATCTCTGTGCCAAAGTCCAGCTCAAAGAAAAGATGATTGCTCATCCCAATATCTTTTAAGATTTCTGCGTCCAAAATATTCTGTTCCTTATCATAGAACCACACCGTCTTCAGCGCAGGGAAACTTTCAGCAGTAGGATTTGCTGCATTGCCTGTCTGCTGACTCCCAACTGTTCTGCAAGATCTTCCTGAGACAGATTCTTTTCTTCTCTTGCCTGCCTGATTTCTTCACCTAACGCCATACACACAAATACCTCCTGTAACAATGTTGATATGTTTCAGCGCTTCACATATCTGTATTTTACCCGCAACTGCGGTTGCGCACCACCACCTTTCCGCAACCCAGTCGTTGCGGAAAGGGTATACAACAATTAACGGTCTACTATTATCAACTTAAGGTTCTGCCCATGTCTGATATATCTGTGCAATCACCTGTTCAATCGGCGCCTTCCTTATTTCCACATCCATAATCCCATCCGCCTTCGACAGCCTCTCCAGCAATACTTTGACGGGCAGACCGGACAGATCCACTTCAAATTCAAAAACGCCGCGATTCTCACTTAGGAGCCTGCACCCCTCAAGCTGAAGCTCCCTGCCGTCCGTGGTAACAATGAAATGTGTGAGATTTCCCGTAATGTCGCGCAATCCATCGAAGCTGCCGTCAAAGGCAAGCTTTCCCTTGGAGATCATCAGAATTCTCCGCGCCATCTCCTCCAGATCATCCATATCATGACTGGTCACTAGAATTGTTACACCTTCCTCCTGATTGATCTTTTTCAAAAAATCAATCATCTGGCGCTTCGCCACCACATCCAGTCCCAGCGTTGGTTCATCCAACAGAATCAGCTCCGGCGAATGCAGCAGCATCATTGCCAGATCTGCCCTCATTCGCTGCCCCAGTGACAATTCTCTGGCAAAGGTATTCCTGATCTCACCTATATCCAATAGTTCCGTCACCATATCCAGATTCCGTTTGTACAACGTATCCGGGATGTCCCACACAACCTTTTTCCATTCAAAGCTCTGCATCACCGGATGATCCCACCAAAGCTCTGTTCGGTTTCCAAATAACACGCCAAGCTTTTTCATGAGAGCGATCCTGTCTTTCTCCGGCGACATTCCCAGCACGGATATCGTCCCTTCTGTGGGCTGAAGGATACCCGACAACAGCTTCATTGTGGTGCTTTTGCCTGCTCCGTTGGGACCTGCATACGCTACAAACTCGCCTTTCCTGATCTGAAAAGAAACATTGTCAAGTGCCGACACCGTTTTCTTATCCTGTCTGAACAAGTGTACGATTTTCTTTTCGGAATGGTCTTTCCTCCCGGATTTTTCTTCATTCCGTTGCCACTGTGTAAACACTTTACTCACAGACTCCACCTTTACCGCAATATCCTCAGGAGCGGTGGCCGCCTGAAACATATCTGTTGATTCCTTTTTTAACATAATATCTAAATCCTTTCCTAAAATAATAAGTTGCCGTCAGCGATATCAGCAGCGCAAATATCGCCGGATAAATACCTTCCAATGTTGCTGCCTTTCCTAACAGAATCATTGTCGGGAACCATGCCATAAGGCCTGCCGGAAAAATGGTCAGTAACGGATATCGGATGTACATCGGCATACCGGATAACGGAAACGTCATGGTACGCTCCATACTGTAAACTACCACACTGGATATCTCCTCACACTGCACCGGCGCATAAAAGGCAAGACTTGAAAACATATAAGAAAACGCCACCACGATTACCATACTGATGATCAGCTGGAGAATCAGCATTCCCGGCCACCACCAGGGCATAACCGTTTCCATATGACATACTGCCACCCACAGCATCCCGATTCCTGACAGAAAGCTGCTGGAACCGGTAAAGGGGAAGATTCCTACTGTCAGCTGCACGGCATAAGGAACGGGCATAATAAACATATGCTCCCACTGCCCTCTGCCGATAATCCTGCTTGGAAACAGCGCATTACATCCGCCCATCATATTGAGGAAGCCCATCACAATATTGCCATACGCCAGCATGAACAGAACTTCAAACCGGTCCATACCGCCAATTCCGCCAAATTTCCACGCCAAAAGAAATATTCCGGAAATCGACGATATATTAGAGACAATATCTGCAATGATGACGATCGCCATAAACTTTCCATCCCGCATCAGGGAAGCCAGATCCATTCGGGCATAGATTTTAAGCAGTTGAAAGTATCTCTTTATTCCATAAAATCGCTTTCTTTTCCTTTTATCCACCAAAACTCACCATCCTCTCTCTGGATTTTCGGAACCACACGGCTGCGACAATCCATATCACAACATTCCAGAAAAGCTGTACCGGAATGAGCTCAGAAGCCTCTGCACTTCCGACGTATAGCGACAAAAAGGCACCACCCAGACTGCCGAACGGCTGATAGTGAATCCACCTGTCCATTCCAAAGGGCAGGATTTTGAATGGTATCACCGTGCCGGAAAAAAAGGAGGTCACAGCGCTCCTGATTACATAAGTAAGCCATGAAACATTGCGCAGCCTGACTGTAACGCAGTAAAACAAAAATTCAAAGGCAAACCCAAGAGATACGCTTAGCACAAGTGACGGTATGACCCACAAAGTCCTTGGAAGTATCCTGATCTTTAGCAGAGGCGCAGCCAAAAACATCGGCATCGAAAATAAAAGCAGCATCGGTATCCACTCTCCGACCGTCCTTGAGATGACCTGCCCGAACACCGGCAGGGGACGGGTAAACATTTCCATGCTTCTGGTATCGTAATCCCATGCCGATAAGCAGGTATTTACCACCATCAAGTCTGCCAGCAGCGCATTGACATACGTATAGCTCAGGAGCTGTGAAACTGACATCTCCGCCTCATATCCACTTTCCGCCAGTGTTTTCCAGATAAACATTACCGGCACCAGATACACTGCCTTCATGATCATATCCGGAAACAGATAAAGCACACCACCGCCCATTTTGCCTTGCACGGCCATCCGAGCAGTCGCCATATATTTACTTATCATGATTAATCCTCTCATTCTGCCGCTATTGCGGCGATATTGTTTATTCCATTTGTTTTTGGGCATAAAAAATGCCCTGCACAGACTGTTTTGTCCGCACAAGGCACTCGCTTTTGACTGTAAATCCAACGCACAGCGAAAGGAGAAGTATCCTGTAAACCATAGGTTACAGGACCGCCATCCTCCCATCTATTCCGTCAAATGGTGAGCTGCATACAAAACAATCCGTTTCCAAAAAAAGGGCATAGTTATCCCCTGCGGTTCCTGCTTTGTATGTGAATCTGCGTATGATATCACTGCCGTCAAATAACTTTTTAGCCATCAGGACTTCGCATTGCTTCATACTTCTCACCACCTTTCATCAAATTTGAATTCATTTTACAACATTCTATATGAGTTTGCAATATTTTTTTCTGCCCCACGCCTATATAGAGGGGGCACACATCTTATTCAAATTTTCTATCATACAGCAACGCAGCGATCAAAACCACGAAGCAGGAACCGGCGTTATGCACCAGAGCCCCGGTGGTGGGATTCAGCTTACCCAGCACGGACAGGGTTACAGCCAGGAAATTGATGCACATAGACAAAGTGATACTGAGTTTGATGGTTCTCACAGTTGCATTAGAAAGTCTCTTTAAATACGGGAGTTTTGAGATATCATCACTCATCAGCGCAATATCTGCAGCTTCCACCGCAATGTCACTTCCCATGCTTCCCATGGCAACACCAACACTGGCCGTTTTCAGCGCAGGAACATCGTTGACACCATCTCCCACCATACACACCTTCCGTCCGGCATCTTGGAGATCGTTGATGCTGCCAACCTTTTCCTCCGGGAGCAGCCGGCACGTACTTGACGGATGTCCACTTGGCTTGCGAAGTGGTCGGCCGTCATTTGATTGTCTCCTGTGAGCAGTACGATATTGGTTTCCATATCGTGAAGTCTTTTCACAATATCTCCGGCTTCAGGGCGGAGTACATCTGACATTGCCACAACACCAATGCAGCGATTCCCTTCTGCGACCAAAATAGAGGCTTTCCCCTGAGCGCGCAGTCGCTCCAGTGTTGTGGAAGTTGCTCTGTCAACCGTAACGCCATAGTCTGAGAGGAATGTTTCGTTGCCACATAGCAGTGTTTTCCCCTCCACCCGGGCACAGACGCCCTTTCCGGCAGTCATGCTGAATGTGTCAGGTTCCGCAACCGGAATGCCACGTTTCTCCGCACAGGCTGAAATAGCCTTGCCTAAAGGATGTTCACTTCTGGACTCAGCAGATGCGGCCATGGACAGCAGAGCCGCTTCATCCAGCTTTTCCTCAAAGGGAATAATATCACAGACTTCCAGACTGCCATACGTAAGCGTACCG
This sequence comes from uncultured Lachnospiraceae bacterium, assembly GCA_947176965.1. Lineage (GTDB taxonomy): Bacteria > Bacillota > Clostridia > Lachnospirales > Lachnospiraceae > DLAJ01. The sequence goes on from CAMWSU010000129.1 coordinate 4,960, forward strand.
GTCTTGTCAAAAGCAATGGTGTACCTCATTCAAAAGGCTTTATTATGTACTTTTGAAACTTCTCCAACACTTCATAGGTTTTTAGATGTTCATAGCTGACCAGTTCTTTGTTTCCACTTGAATCAACACGATAAGCCAGCTCATCATATCCTAAAGGATTATGTGCCCCTACCTGTGGTGTGACACCGAATTTAACAGAAATGAATCCCGGCTCTTTCTTTCCGATATCCACAATAGTTACTTCATAATTATAAACCGCAATTTCTCCCGAATAATATTCCGAATAGAACCCCGTAATCTCCTTTTTGATATCTTCAATAAACAATGCTATGACCAGTTCTTCTGTAATTTCTTCCTTTGTTGTCGAATCCATATTGAATGTTTCTATCGTTGATTTTCTATTCCTATAAAGGTTGGATAGCAATAAGACCAGCAATATCAGCAGACAGACAATGATTAGCCTATATTTTTTCATAAGACTCCATGCTTTTTGTTACTATATCTATACCATGAATCTTCGCAATATTCATCGTTATTGACAAATTTTGCATACCTTTCAGCAAAACTCCAAACCATTTTGCAAAACCCATATAACTTGGCAAAACTATATTATCCGCGCCAAAAGAGAGGCTCACCAGTTCCCCGGTGAGCCCCTCTATCACTCAAAACCCTGTATTAACCATTGATCGCCGCCTGTGCTGCTGCTAATCTTGCGATCGGCACTCTAAACGGCGAGCAGGATACATAATCCAAGCCGATGTTGTGGCAGAACTCAACGGAGGACGGATCGCCGCCGTGCTCACCACAGATACCGCAGTGGATCGTCGGTCTTGTCTCCTTGCCCTTCTTGATCGCCATCTCCATCAGAAGTCCGACGCCGTTGCGGTCAAGCTTTGCAAACGGATCGTTCTCAAAAATCTTCGCCTTATAATATGCCTCAAGGAACTTGCCCGCATCATCACGCGAGAAGCCGTAGGTCATCTGCGTTAAGTCGTTCGTACCAAAGCAGAAGAACTCCGCTTCCTTGGCAAGATCGCCTGCGGTCAGCGCCGCTCTCGGGATCTCGATCATCGTGCCGACCTCGTATTTTAAGTCAACACCCGCCGCTTTGATCTCGGCATCCGCCGTCTCAACGACATTCTTCTTGACATATTTTAACTCCTTGTCATCACCGATCAACGGAATCATAATCTCCGGCGTAATGCTCCACTCGGGATGCGCCTTCTGCACATTGATCGCCGCACGGATGACTGCCTGTGTCTGCATTCTTGCAATTTCAGGGAAGGTAACCGTCAAACGGCATCCTCTGTGTCCCATCATCGGGTTCATTTCATGCAGCGTTGCAATGAACTTGCGAATCTCGTCCATCGTCTTGCCCTTTGCATCCGCAAGCTTTCTGATGTCCTCCTCCTCGGTCGGAACAAACTCATGCAGAGGCGGATCTAAGAAACGGATCGTGACCGGATCTCCTTCCATTGCCTCAAACAGCTTCTCAAAGTCACCCTGCTGAAGCGGAAGCAGCTTCGCAAGCGCTTCCTCTCTCTCCTCAAGCGTATCGGAGCAAATCATCTCACGGAACGCATCGATACGATGTCCGCCGAAGAACATGTGCTCGGTACGGCAGAGTCCGATACCTTCCGCGCCAAGCTCTCTTGCTTTTTTCGCATCGGCAGGCGTATCCGCATTCGTACGAACCTTTAATGTGCGGTACTTGTCCGCCCATTCCATGATCCGGCCAAATTCACCCGCGATCGTCGCATCCACGGTCGGGATCGCTCTGTCATAAATGTTACCGGTCGTACCGTCGAAAGAAATAATATCTCCCTCATGGAATTCCTGCTCACCGATGCGGAACACTTTATGCGCCTCGTCCATCGCGATCGCCGAACAGCCGGATACACAGCATGCGCCCATGCCGCGCGCAACAACCGCCGCATGGCTTGTCATACCGCCGCGCACGGTCAGGATACCCTGCGCCGCTTTCATTCCTTCGATATCCTCAGGTGAGGTCTCCAGACGGACAAGCACGACCTTCTCGCCTCTTGCCGCCCATCTCTTAGCGTCCTCCGCCGTAAACACGATCTTACCGCATGCCGCACCGGGCGCTGCCGCAAGTCCCTTTGCTACGGGGATCGCCTTGCTGATCACATAGGAATCAAACTGCGGGTGCAATAAGGAATCCAAGTTCCTCGGATCGATCATGCTGACCGCTTTCTTCTCGTCAATCATGCCCTCGTCCACGAGATCGCAGGCAATCTTTAACGCCGCCTTCGCCGTACGCTTTCCGTTTCTCGTCTGAAGCATGTATAAATGACGATCCTCGATCGTAAACTCCATATCCTGCATATCGCGGTAATGATTTTCAAGTGTATTGCAGATCTGCGTGAACTGTTCGTATACTTCCGGCATAATCTGCTTTAACTGGTCGATCGGCTGCGGTGTACGAACACCCGCAACAACGTCCTCGCCCTGTGCGTTTAACAGGAACTCTCCCATCAACTGCTTTTCACCGGTTGCCGGATTTCTCGTGAAGGCTACACCCGTACCGGAAGTATCGCCCATATTGCCGAACGCCATCATCTGGACATTGACCGCCGTACCCCAGCTATACGGGATATCGTTATCGCGGCGGTATACATTCGCACGGGGGTTGTCCCAGGAACGGAACACCGCTTCGATTGCTCCCACAAGCTGCTCCTTCGGGTCACTCGGGAAATCCTTGCCGATCTTGCTCTTATACTCCGCCTTAAACTGATCCGCAAGCTGCTTTAAGTCGTCCGCCGTCAGCTCGACATCCTGCTTCACGCCGCGCTCCAGTTTCATGCGGTCGATCAGTTCCTCAAAATACTTCTTTCCGACCTCCATAACGACGTCGGAATACATCTGGATAAATCTGCGGTAGCAGTCCCAAGCCCAACGGGGATTGCCCGACTTCTTGGAAAGAACCTCCACAACTTCCTCATTCAGACCAAGATTTAAGATTGTATCCATCATGCCGGGCATGGACGCGCGTGCACCGGAGCGGACGGATACCAGAAGGGGATTTTCCTTATCGCCAAATTTCTTGCCGGTGATCTCCTGCATCTGGTCGATATACTCCATGATCTGCCCCATGATCTCATCGTTGATCTTTCGTCCGTCCTCGTAGTACTTTGTACACGCCTCTGTCGTGATCGTAAAGCCCTGCGGTACAGGAAGACCCAGATTCGTCATCTCGGCAAGATTCGCGCCCTTGCCGCCGAGAAGATTTCTCATATCTGCGTTGCCTTCCTTAAATAGGTAAACCCATTTTGCCATTCTTCATGTCCCCCTTTGAACATTATTATAATGGTAACCGGACGAAACCCCTTCGTCCGACCGACAGGAATATTTTTCCTGCACACATGGGTAGATTATACCATAAATTTGTATAT
>CAMWSU010000130.1 GCA_947176965.1 uncultured Lachnospiraceae bacterium
TCAGATGTCTTGTCGAGCAGAGAATTGAGTTCAACGGCTTTGTCAAGCAGAGAATTGAACTCAGGAGCTTTGTCAAGCAATGGATCGAGTACCGACACCTTTTGGAGCAATAAATCCAGTTTTTCACTATCTGTCATAGAATACCTCCCTTTTGTGAGTTATGATTTGCATCGGCAATAGTGTATCATGGACATCGTATAAAGTCTATGAAATCATGATGGGGAAAATAGACAATCATTTACGGCAAAATTTGTGATATAGAAATTTTAGATGTTTTTTTGGTGAATTCTTCTAATTTCAAACAAGGATTTCATTGAAGTAAGAGTCTGAATGTGGTAGCATCATATACGGTGTCAGACTCTTTTTTGATGTGAGGAGAGGTAAAAACTTATGAAACTAGGCATCGTTATTTACGGGGCTGTTTCATGAAAATCCATGTATCTCTATAAACTTACTTAAAGGTTGATAAATACTAGAGTTGAGAACAATTTAGAAACTAATAGGTTGGGCCTTAATACTGAGAAAAGAAAGGACAAGTCATAGGAGATTGACTTGTCCTTTCTGCATATCTGACGATTTTGCTGAGGTCAGCAGAATCGCAGATGTTGGAGGAGTTGCTGAAATTGTTCCGGAATGGTATTTTTGCAAAGTGCTTGCATTTCGCAAGCTAAATGGATATACTAATGGAAAAGGAGGCGATTGCTATGGCACGAACATCAAATGTATTTGCACGAGTGGAACCTGAAATAAAAGAGCAGGCGGAACAGGTGCTTGACCGTTTGGGAATTCCAATGTCCAATGCAGTGGGTATGTTTTTGAGACAGGTGGTTTTGCAGAGAGGTATTCCGTTTGATGTAAAGCTGCCGCAGGCAGCACCGCTGAGTTATGGCTCTCTTACCAGAGAACAGTTTGATGCGGAAATGGAAAAAGGAATGTCTGATGTAAAAGCGGGCAGAGTTTATTCGGCAGATGCCATCGAAGCGGAAATGAAGAGAGACTTTGGTGTATGAGTTGGAATATTGTATATACAGCACAGGCAAGACAAGACTTGCGTGATATTTATGAATATATAGCATTAGAGCTGCTTGCGCCGGAAACCGCAACCGGGCAAACACAGCGGATTATGAAAACGATTCGTACCCTTGGAGAAATGCCCATGCGTCATCAACTTTATGGAGAAGAACCGTGGCATAGTCGGGGAGTCCGTTTTTTGCCTGTAGATAATTATCTGATATTCTATCTGCCGGAAGAACCTCAGAATACAGTAAATATTGTTCGAATTATGTATGGTGGAAGAGATGCACGCAAGCAGTTAAGCGAAACAGTTTTATGATATTTTTTCAAAGATAGTGCATCAATTGAAAATGCTATATGAATAAATTTATGTATACATTATAGAATTTCAAAAACTCTTGGCTGCGGTCAAGAGCTTTTGTTGTATTTGGAGGATGTTTTGCTATAGTATAATGAGAAAATATGGGTAGGGCTTGTTAAAACTATTGAAAATATATATATTTTCTGGAATACTGTCGCCTAATGATTTCAAATCAAGTGATGCATTATTACGATTTACTTTTAAGCCTTAATATGCTATACTACCACTTGTTCTGTGACAGAAAAAAGCTTTTACTATGGGAAAAGACTAAATCCTATTAATCAAGGCTTTTAAGGAGGATATAGATAGAAATGAAACTAGGAATCGTCGGTTTACCGAATGTAGGAAAAAGTACATTATTTAATTCATTGACAAAGGCGGGGGCGGAGTCGGCGAACTATCCGTTCTGCACGATCGATCCGAATATCGGCATTGTGACTGTTCCCGACGAGCGGTTAAAGCTGCTGGGGGATATGTATCATTCAAAAAAAGTAACGCCCGCCGTGATTGAGTTTGTGGATATTGCGGGGCTTGTCAAGGGTGCGTCGAAGGGAGAGGGGCTCGGAAATCAGTTTTTGAGCAATATCCGTGAGGTGGACGCGATCGTACATGTTGTGCGCTGCTTTGAGGATTCCAATATTGTGCATGTGGACGGCAGTATCGATCCGCTGCGTGATATTGAGACCATTAATTTGGAATTGATCTTTTCCGATCTGGAAATACTGGAGCGGAGAATTGCGAAGGTGACGAAATTGGCGCGCATGGATAAGACGGCCGCAAAGGAGCTGTCGCTGTTAGAGCGCATCAAGGCAATGCTGGAGGACGGGAAGCTTGCCATCGGTTTTGAGACGGAGGATGAGGACGAGCAGGCGTGGTTTGCTTCTTATAATCTGCTGACGGCAAAACCGGTCATTTATGCGGCGAATGTTGCGGAGGACGAGCTTTCTGACGACGGAGGTTCGAATGAGGGCGTCAAAAAAGTACGCGCCTACGCAAAAGAGAATCACAGCGAGGTGTTCGTCATCTGCGCGCAGATCGAGCAGGAGATTTCCGAGCTGGACGATGATGAAAAGCAGATGTTTTTGGAGGATCTGGGCCTGCAGGAGTCCGGTCTGGATAAGTTGATCAAAGCAAGCTATTCCCTGCTTGGGCTTTTAAGCTTTCTGACTGCGGGCGAGGACGAAACGCGTGCATGGACGATCAAAAAAGGAACGAAAGCACCGCAGGCTGCCGGAAAGATTCATACAGATTTTGAGCGCGGCTTCATCAAAGCGGAGGTTGTGAATTATCAGGATCTCTTAACCTGCGGTTCTCTTTCTGCGGCGCGCGAAAAGGGACTTGTCGGCATGGAAGGCAAGGATTATGTCGTAAAAGACGGCGACGTGATCTTATTCCGATTTAATGTGTAAACTAAATGGAAGGCGTGTTTGTTCGATGTGGCGATGCGCGGAGGTATAAGCATGAATTCAGGCGATATTTCATTTCCGCATTTGGGAATTGAGCTTCATAATGTGCCGCAGGGCTTTTCGGTGTTTGGCGTTCAGATCAAGTGGTACGGCGTACTGGTCGCACTTGGCATGATCGCCGGGATCATGACGGCGCTCAGACAGGCAAAAAAAGAACATCTTGATACGGAACTGATATGGGATTTTGTGATTCCCGCCATTCTGTGCGGCGTGATCGGTGCACGTATCTACTATGTGGTGTTTTTTTGGGAGATGTATCGGGACGATCCCCTCAGCGTGTTTAATATACGAGCGGGCGGGCTTGCCATTTACGGCGGCGTGATCGCCGCGATCCTGACCTGTTTTATTTTTACAAAGATCAAGAAGATACCATTCTTAAAATTTTTGGATGTCTGTATTCCGGGGCTGATCATCGGACAGGTGATCGGCAGATGGGGGAATTTCGTAAATCGTGAAGTGTTCGGCAGATACACGGACGGGCTGTTTGCCATGCGCCTGCCCATTGTCGATGTGAGAAGCAGGGACGTAACGTTAGAGCTTGCGGAGCACATGTTTACGGACGGAGTCAATTATATTCAGGTCATGCCGACCTTCCTCTATGAGAGTATGCTGAATCTGATCGTCTTTTTGATCATGATCCTGTATCGGAAACATAAAAAATTCCAAGGCGAGATCGCATTGATCTACCTCGGCGGTTATGGGATTGTCCGGTTTTTTATCGAGGGACTGCGTACCGACCGCCTGCTTTTGTGGAATACAAACATTGCGGTATCGCAGCTATTGGGCATACTGCTTTTCATGTTCGCGGTCGGGGCTGAGATTGTTGTAAGAGTCTGCATGACGACGAGGAAAAAAGTGCTTGCCGGACTGGAAGAAGATATGCAGGAGAAGTGGGGGCAGGCAGAGAGCAATCCCGCGGAAGATGAGGCGACGGGAGAAAAACAGAATAGTTCATCGGAGGACAGTGCGCCGTAGCGTAGGGGCTCTTTAAGCGTATAGATGATTTGCTTTGCGCAAGCTTGCAAAGAATGGGAAGCATTCTTTTAGAGCCCTCTGTCGATTTACAGGATGTCGGGTGAGCCCGGTTAGATGCGAAGGAGTGATCCGTCGTGATTTAACCGGGCTTTTTTGCCAGAAAAGAAGAAAGGTTTGGTTTATCAAAATGAAGATCCAATGATCGGAGCATTTTACATATCAAAAATTAGTGCGATTCGGGTTCCCGTCCGTTGTCATGATGGTATCTACTTCTATTTATGGTGTTGTGGACGGACTGTTTGTATCAAATTATTTTTGATGGGATATTTATCGGATATTTCATCGGGAGCAGCGGCGTTTTGCTGACGATGCCGGCAATGCTGCTTGCGGAACCGCTCGCAAGATTGCTTGTGGGATATGATATGGAGTTGTATGAGCTGACAAAGCACGCATTCATGCTGTTTTCTTTCTCGTTTCTGTTGGCGGGGGTTAATATATTTGCTTCGGGTTACTTTACGGCACTCAATAATGGCGCTGTTTCGGCGGCTGCTTTCGTGGTTTCCACAGCGTTTGTGTTCGGGAAACGAAAACAATACGGATATATGTGACCGAAAGCAGCCGCCTCTAATTAATGATAGAACATGAAAATGATGTTCCGTATTTGTTTGATTTAGTTTTGAAGCAATACGTCACAAATACTGTCCTTCGGAGGAAGCGGAATATGCCCGTGTTCCTGTGCGTAGGCGATGATCTCGACAAACATATTCAAAAAGCTGGTCTTACACATCCGTTCGGCTGTTTCTGCGAGATGCTTCGGAAACAGCCTGCGGTAACCGTCAGCATATTCATCTACGATTCGGCAATATTCGTCCATCAACGGTCCCATATGCTTTTCTGCAATCTGATCCAGATGTTTCTTCTGTTCCTGCGTGAATGCCGGTGTCATCACGGCGAGAGAGCCGTCTTCCAACCGTTTGAGATATTCTTTGCGGATCGCTTCACCCGCCCTGTATTCATCTGTTGTTTTTCCTGCGTTCAGGATGTCGTCACAGACCCGAATTTCTTCGTTGGGCATCATCTCTCTCCATTGGAATCCGCCAAAACAGAAAACCCGATGACTGTAGCGCACATCGTCGCCATGGCAGGTCTGAATGCTGACACCACGTCTGAGGTCGTTTCTTGTTTCCATATAACCGATATATTCCCAAGGATTTCCATCGTATTTTTTTGAGACCGGAGGATAGGGGCGGTGATAATGTGCTTTTTCCATGTAGGAAAATGCCAGGACGCTATGCAGATAAAACAGCTCGTCCTCACTTTTTCCGGCTTTATAAAAGTCGATATGCCGGGCCTCCTCCGCGATTCCTTTCAGGGCGGCGATCATGCGCTCCATGATGGGCATGAGGAAATCCTGTGCGTGTTCTCGCTGGTATTTGCCGTATTCATCCGTCCATATGAGAAAGGCCGTCTGATATTTTTGTCTGACTGGTTCCGTTACCGCATCCCGCGCAGTCAGATTTTCCAAACAGTCCTCAATATAATAGGCAGGAACACCGCAAAGCTTTGCAAGCTCTTCAATTCCTTTCGGCGCTTTATAACAATGGTACAGAATATTTTGGGAGAGAGCATCCTTAATATACTCGCTCGGAAACGGACGTTCTCTTCCGTTATAATTGCCGGAACCGTAAATGTCGATTCTCATCTGAATCGGTTTCAATGCACTTTCTTCCATATGTGTACACTCCTTTTTTAATTTTCTGCGCGCTTCTGACAAGCGCCATGTAACAGTGCCTTCCGGAATCGTAAGTCGTTCGGAAATCTGTTTTGTGGAAAGCCCTTCATAATAATGAAGGATGATCATATTTCGGTAAACGGAGGAAAGCATGGCGATCTTTTCGCGCAGGCCGGCGTATAGCTCCTCATTGCGGGCGGCTTCCTCGGCGGCAGCTTCATCATAGACAATTTCCTCCGGTACATCATAGAAATACATCGCGCGCTGTTTTCCCATGGATCGCCGAAAGCTTCTTGCCACATTTCCTGCCACACCCCAGAGCCATGGTTCAAAACGGCTTTCGTCCCGAAGCCTCGGGAGCTCACGCACCAGTGTGAACAGGATTTCCTGAGAAAGCTCGTCAGCCTCCTCCCGTGTATACGTTTTTCTTAGCGCATAGTCGTAGATCCTGTCCACATATGCCTCAATTACTGATGCCTGTAACATGGTGCGTTCTCCTTTCGCTTTCTGTATCGGCAGTAAATGCCGTCCCGCTTGCTCCGTTCATTATAAAAGTGTCGAAAACAGAAGCTTCATTGGGTAAATATGAAAGAAAAAATCATTTTATCAAAATGTATGATAACACAATCTTGAAAACATATGTTCGAAAAACACAAATTCTCGCAAAAATTTTTGGACAATTTTCACAAAATGCTTGCACGATGGATATTTGTCATGTAAAATAGCCTTGTAAGTGGAGAAAAGTGGTCCTTAGTGGATGAAAGTGGCAGATTTGAACCGCGAAAGTGGTGAAAATCGTTCACGGAGGATCACAGTGGCAGCTCCACGGGGCGGTGACGTATGATGTTTACGGGTGAGTACAACCACACAGTGGACATCAAAGGCAGGCTGACATTCCCGGCAAAGTTCAGAGAAAGTCTCGGAGAGAAGTTCGTTGTGACAAAGGGATTGGACGGCTGTCTGTTTGTGTTTGATGAGAACGAATGGGCGGCATTGACAGAGAAACTGGCGGCGTTACCTATGACGGATAAAGGAGCAAGACAATTTACGAGATTCTTTCTTGCGGGAGCAGCGGACGCGGAGGTCGATAAGCAGGGCAGGATCCTGCTGCCTCAGAATCTGCGTCAGTTTGCGGCGATTGAAAAGGACGTTGTATTGATCGGCGTCGGAAAACGCGCGGAGATCTGGTCTAAGGAGCGTTATGACGGCGCGGTTGATTATGAGGATATGGAAGAATTTGCGCAGAGCCTGACATCCTACGGTATTTTATAAAAAAGAATCGGTATTGCTTGTGAAGTTGGGCGGCATGTCAGCAAGCGAAGGAACTGCGGAAATGAAAGGAACATTCGATGGAGTTCGGTCATCAATCCGTTATGCTTTACGAAACGGTGGATTCACTTTGTATTAAGCCGGACGGCGTTTATGTGGACGGTACGCTTGGCGGCGGCGGACATTCCTATGAAATTTGTACAAAGCTTGACGAGAATGGAAGGCTGTACGGGATCGATCAGGATGCGGATGCGATCGCAGCGGCAACTGAGCGTCTTGCGCCGTTCGGGAAGAAAGTGACGATCCTGCGGGATAATTATTGCCATGCGGTGGCGAGACTGCGTGAACTGGGAGTGGAAGGGGCGGACGGTATCGTTTTGGATCTCGGTGTATCCTCCTACCAGCTTGACACGGTGAGCCGCGGTTTTTCCTATAAGCAGGATGCACCGCTTGATATGAGGATGGACAACCGTCAGTCACTGACTGCGCGTGAGATTATTAACGATTGTTCCGAGACGGAACTGTATCATATCATCCGTGACTACGGGGAGGAACAGTTTGCAAAAAATATCGCGAAACACATTGCAGCGGCGAGGAAGGACAAGCCGATCGAGACGACCGGTGAGCTGTGCGACATCATCAAGGCATCCATTCCGGCAAAACTGCGCATGAACGGGCATCCTGCAAAAAAAACATTTCAGGCGATCCGAATTGCATGCAATCATGAGCTGGATGTGCTGCGGGATTCTCTGGATGAGATGATTTCATTTTTGAAACCGGGCGGAAGAATTAGCATCATCACGTTTCACTCTTTGGAGGATCGGATCGTGAAGACGGCATTCCGCAGGAATGAGAACCCGTGTACCTGCCCGCCGGATTTTCCGGTGTGCGTATGCGGCAACATATCGAAGGGAAGGCAGATCAGTCGGAAACCGATTCTGCCGTCCGATGAGGAGTTAGAAAAAAATAAACGATCCAAGAGCGCCAAGCTGAGGATTTTTGAAAGGAATGATTACTAGTCAAAACGCGAAGGCGGACAAGCCTGTGCGCCTGTGGAGGAGTGCGGTTTGACATGGAGGAGCGTGAGAAAAGAATGGGCAGACAGTATCAGCAGATGCAGGGACATAGAAGACAGAGCGGTCAAAGACAGGAGAGCAGGAGCCGGAATACAGGCAGACAGAATCCGTATAGAAAGGACGCTTACGAATATCAGCG
>CAMWSU010000131.1 GCA_947176965.1 uncultured Lachnospiraceae bacterium
TGTCTGCTTATCGCAGGCAGATGGGAAATGCGAAGCATTTCGTGTCTGCTTATCGTGAAAAATGATCAATAACATGACAGCGAGGAGGTAGGAAGAGAAGAATGGTTGATAATTATGCAATTATCGAGAATTATCTGATGATCAGAATGCCGGAGGAAGTCGATCATCACAGAGCAGTACTGATCAGCCGGACAGCCGATGATTATATTGCGCACAGCAAGGTAGTCAATATTGTGTTTGATTTCGAGGACACGAAGTTCATGGACAGCTCCGGTATCGGCGTGATCATGGGGAGATACAAGAAAATATCCTGCTTTGGAGGAAAGGTGTTTGCCATTAACACAAGCAGGCGTATCAAGCAGCTTCTTGCAGTGTCCGGCATGCAGAAATTAGTCACGATCATGGAGTAGGGAAGTCTGCAAAAAAGCCGATCACGATCAAGAGACAGAGGAGTGGAGAGATGGAGACAAGAACTGAGGAGAGAATGGAGTGCACGAGTGTCACGGGGCAGGAGGGCGTATTGGAACAGACGGGCTTAAACAGAAAAACGGGTGGACAGGAACGCGTGACTGCAAGGCGTGAATATGTAAACGAAATGTCGATAGAATTTGATGCGGTATCCTTAAATGAAAGCTTTGCCCGCATTGTGGTCTCGGCGTTCATCACACCCTTAAACCCGACCGTGGAGGAGCTTGCCGATGTGAAAACAGCCGTATCCGAGGCGGTAACGAATGCGATCATTCACGGCTATGACAGCCGGGGCGGAAAGATCAAAATGCATTGTCTGGTGACGGGAAATCTGCTGACAGTCAGCGTGGAGGATCACGGCGCCGGGATCGCCGACATCGGGCAGGCGATGATGCCGCTGTTTACGACCAGACCGGAGCTGGAACGCTCGGGCATGGGATTTGCGTTTATGGAGGCATTCATGGATGACCTCAAAGTGGAGTCCCGTGTGGGAGAGGGAACCAGAATCTGTATGATGAAAAAAATAGGAGACGCTTCATGGACGGCGCAAAAGGGGAAGTAAATGGATGAGACCGCTGCATTGATCGCACGTTCACAGGCAGGGGATAAAAAAGCAAGGGAGATACTGGTAGAAAACAATTTAGGGCTCGTACATCATATTGTAAAACGGTTTCTTGGCAGGGGCATTGATGCGGAGGATCTGTTTCAGATCGGCAGCATCGGACTCATGAAGGCGATCGACAAATTCGATCTAAGCTATGACGTTCGTTTTTCTACGTATGCCGTGCCGATGATCCAAGGAGAGATCAAACGGTTTCTGCGGGATGACGGCATGGTAAAGGTCAGCCGGACATTAAAAGAAAACGGCTGGAAAGTGCGCCAGTCCATGGAGCGGCTGTCGCAAAAGCTCGGCAGGGAGGCGACGATGGACGAGCTTTCCAAGGATACCGGTTTGAGCGCGGAGGACATTGTGATGGCGATGGAGGCAAATATTGAAGTTGAATCCATTTACCGTTCGGTGTTTCAGTCCGACGGTAATGAGATTTATCTGGTCGATCAGGTCGTTGCAGGAGGAAGGGCAAAAGGCGGTATCGGACAGACGGCGGCGGGCGGTTCAGGGATTGACAGTTACGGCATGGGTGACGGGCAGGATCCTGAGAAGGAGCGCCTGCTCAATCATATGCTCTTAGAGCAGCTCATTGACGGTTTGGATGAGAAAGAGCGGGAGCTGATCGAACTTCGCTATTTTCAGGACAAAACCCAGATGGAGGTTGCGAAACGACTCCGAATCAGTCAGGTACAGGTCAGCCGTATGGAAAAGAGAATATTGCTGCGCATGCGGGAGAAAGGGAAAGTATAGCTTTTTATCATCATATATGGTAAACTCTGATAGAAAAAGCATTTTGAATAGGATTTTCATAAATGCATATCACTGATGACATGAATGAAAAACGACGTACTGCGTCATTTTGGCAGGTGTCACAGGGTAAGGAGAGAGACAGCTTATGAAATTTGATATGCATTGTCATACGAAGGAGGGCTCGATCGATGCGAAGGTGGAGCTCGAAAAATACGTCAAAAAGCTGGTGTCTCTCGGCTATGACGGCATGCTTGTGACCGACCATAATTCTTACAAGGGACACGATCAATGGGAGAGGCTGCGTATGCAAATCGGAAAGACAGCGGGAAAACCCTTTGTCGTCCTGCGCGGGATTGAATATGATACGAGGGATGCGGGGCATATGCTGGTGGTGCTGCCGGAGCGGGTGCGCACGCGGATGTTAGAAGCGCGCGGCTTAAAAGGACGTCAGCTCATCAAGCGTGTGCATGAGCTGGGGGGGATCATCGGACCGGCGCATCCGTACGGAAATGGTTTTTTTGCGCTCATGAATACGCGTCTCGGAAAAAGAAATGAACACTTGATGCACAGCTTTGATTTTGTCGAGAGCTTCAATTCCTGTGTGAAGCCGTTTCAAAATAAATTGGCGAAACGCCTGGCGGAACAGTACCATAAGCCGGAGTTTGGCGGTTCGGACGCACATCGTCCTGAGGTGATCGGCTCGGCATACACCGAGATCGAGGCGAATATCCGCAATAATGACGATCTCATCCGCGCGGTCCGTTGGCGCGTACCCATGGTTGCGGACGGGGACTGGGAGGATAAGGTCCGGAAGAAGCAGAAGAAGCCTGTGGAGGAGCTCGCCGTCGTGGGGTATTGGATTTACAATAAAGTGCTGGCGGGCGTAAATGTGTTCCGCAGAAGGAAGTATGCAAAGCTGACATAAATAGAATATTTGAATGATTCATAAGAATCTGCACAGACTACTTGCCAAAGAACAGGGGTTAGCGTCCGACGGTTTCCGATAGGAAATACCGCGGCAAAAGAGGGAGGAAGGCTGTGCGGATTTTTTATTTGAAAGCGGATGAAAAAGTTGAATTGGAAAATAGGGATATACGGATTTCGGATGTGGCGAGCATTCTGTGTGAGGATGACCGCGTGCAGCAGGAAGCGCAGGAGCTGATCGTATACCGATTTTCCAAGGAGGGACGCACGGTGATCGACGTACTTAAGCTGATTGCCCTGCTGCATGATCGGTATCCGGGATGCAGGGTCGTGAGTCTCGGCGCGGACGCCGTGCTTGTGGAGTGTCACACGGTAAAACCGCATCCTATATGGGAAAAGATAAAGATCGCCCTGATCGCGCTGCTCTGTTTCTTTGGCGCTGCGTTTACGATCATGGCGTTTCATAATGATATTAGTATTGACGATATTTTTTCCAAGGTGTACCTGCTTGTCACGGGGATGGAGTCAAACGGCTTTACTGCGTTGGAGATTTCTTATTCTATCGGACTTTCGGTGGGGATCATTGTTTTTTTTAATCATATCGGGACAAGGCGCATCACCAAAGATCCGACGCCGATCGAGGTGCAGATGCGTCAATATGAGGGTGACGTTGTGACGGCGCTTGTGGAGAATGCGAACCGGGAAAACGCGAACCGGGAGAACGCGAATGCGGGAGAAGGGAGAGCGCAGGAAGGAAAACAGGCACATATGGTTTGGGAAAAGGCAGACAAGGAAATGCGTCCGGGAGGCAGGAGAAAACCATGATGGAACAACTGCTTCTGATCGTACTCGGATTGAGTTTCGGCGTGTTTACGGCGGGCGGCGTGTTCACGACCGTCATCGTTGTGGCGCTCGTCCCGCGCTTTGCCGCCCGATTTCACACGGCATATAAAATCGAATTGTATGAGGAATGGATTGTCGCGGGCGCGATCGCCGGCGGCATTTTCGGTGTGTATTCCCACTTGTGGACAACGCCCTCCTGGGAAACGCGCGGCATGCTGTTAAAGGCAGCGGGCATCGCATTTGTGATTGTATGGGCATTTTTTACGGGCATGTTCGTCGGGTGTCTTGCGCTTGCGATCGAGGAGATGCTCGGCGGAATCCCTGTGTTTGCGCGCAGGGTGCATCTGCGCAAAGGGCTCGGCATTATCATACTCTCCATTGCGGTCGCAAAGCTCGTCGGTTCCCTTTGCTATTTTTATTATGGTCTGTTTTAGCGGAGGGGATCTGACCCGATCGTACTAAGCTTTCCTCTCAGCACATATCCGATTTTCTCATAGCAGGCATTGGAAGCCGTATAGTCAGCGTCCGTATAAAGCATGGGCGTAGCGCCTGTATGTTCCACCATCTTAGTCACCTGATATACTAAGTTTTGTGCGTAATGTTTCCGTCGGTATGCAGGAAACGTATATACGCTGCTAAGAGCTGCCAGATCATCGTTTGGCATATAGGAACAGCTTGCCACTGCTTTCCCTTCCTGATCCTTCCAAAAGAATAAACGGCTGTCCGCAATCAGTTTTCGGACGTGATCTAAATTTTCCTCATCGCTGCGCTGATTGATACCGGTCTCTTCATGGAACAGTTTGATGATCTTGGCAGCCTCTTCCAGATCGTCCTGTGTGCATAGATGAATATGCCCGTCCGCTGCATGTTCCGGTGCAAGTGGTTTTGGGCAGTTATAAGCAAACAGATTCATTGTGAGTGCTGCGTGGATTCCTTGTTCCGCTGCCTTGGAAAGAAAAAAGGAGGCTAAGTCATTTTTCAGATTATACCGGTACCCGTCCGAAATGGGACAAGCTTGTATAACAGTTTGCCAAGCCCGTTCCTTTTCTTCTAAAGAAAGATCATCCGGTGTCCATACCCACACAGGAAGCGGATCAGCGGAATGGCAAATGATTAGCCGTTTATGATCTGTCAGTGTAATTCTGCATGAATCATTCAAGATTCTTCCTAATACAGAAAACGTATATTTATCCTTCTCAAGTAATTTCAAATCTCTTTGATCTGCCTGATGATCCATTCAGTTACGGCCTCCATAAAGAATGAATGAGGTATGATATAACATACCGATTGCTCGATGTTTCAAATTTTGGTGATGGTTCTGATTCTAACATTGCCGGTTTCGGGAGTCAATACGAAAAATTTGAAAAAGAATATTGACAAACAATTAAATATATGCTTAAATGTTTATATCACAAGAAATCAGATAGACCATAAATGAGGTCTGCAAAATCATTATGCGAGGAGGGCATTTTCTATGAAAAAAACATATCAGATCGAGGTGGACTGTGCAGCGTGCGCACTGAAGATGGAGGAAGCGACGAAGAAGGTCGAGGGCGTGAAGGACGCGACGGTTTCCTTTATGACGCAGAAGATGAAGGTGGAATTTGACGAGGGCGCAGACGAGCAGGCGACGATGAAGGCTGTCGTGAAGGCGTGCAAAAAGGTCGAGGATGACTGCGAGATCTTTTTGTAAACAGTGGGACTTGTGTGTTTAGAGAAGAATGCGCCTGCAAATCCGGCGTTAGAAAGGATGTGGAGATATAATGAATAAAAAGCAAAAAAAGATGCCGCTGCGTATCATCATTACCGCAGCGCTGATGGTTCTGCTTGCGGTCTTGCCGATTGACGGCAGAATAAAGACGGCGCTGTATCTGATCCCGTATCTGGTGATCGGCTATGATATTCTGCGGAAAGCGTTTTTGGGCATCATTCACGGGCAGGTGTTTGATGAGAATTTCCTCATGGCGGTCGCGACGGTCGGCGCGATCGGAATTGGCGAGATGGTGGAAGGCGTGGCGGTCATGCTTTTTTATCAGATCGGGGAGTTGTTCCAGAGCTATGCTGTCGGCAAGAGCCGTAAAAATATTACGGCGCTGATGGATATTCGCCCCGATTACGCCAATATCGAGCAGGACGGTGAGCTGGTGCAGGTCGATCCGGATGAGGTGGAGACCGGCACGGTCATTGTGGTAAAACCGGGAGAAAAGCTGCCGATCGACGGCGTGATCACGGAGGGAGAAACGACCTTAAATACGAGCGCATTGACCGGAGAGAGCGTGCCGCGCGAGGCGAAAGAGGGCGATGAAGTCATCAGCGGATGCGTCAACTTAAGCGGACTGATCAAGGTGCGCACGACGAAGGAATTCGGCGAATCAACTGTGTCGAAGATCTTAGATCTTGTGGAAAACTCCAGCATGAAAAAATCACGTTCGGAGAATTTTATCACCCGTTTTGCAAAGGTATACACGCCTGCGGTCTGCCTTGCAGCCGTGCTTTTAGCGGTGCTTCCGCCGCTTGTGCAGATGCTTTTGGGGGGCGGCGCTGACTGGCTTGTATGGTTTACACGGGCCTTGACCTTCTTAGTCATCAGCTGCCCGTGCGCACTGGTCATTTCGATACCGTTAAGTTTCTTCGGCGGCATCGGCGGAGCGTCCGCGCGTGGTATTCTGGTGAAAGGCTCCAATTATTTGGAGGCGCTTGCCTCGGCGGGCATCGTTGTTTTCGATAAAACGGGAACGATGACAAAGGGTGTTTTTGAGGTAACAAAGATCAGTCCTGTGGGTGTGAACGAGGAAACGCTGCTGCATTACGCGGCGTATGCCGAGAGCTATTCCACCCATCCGATCGCGGAGAGCCTGCGCAGGGCGTACGGAAAAAATATTGACATGGCGTTAGTGAGCGACGTGGAGGAGATCAGCGGGCACGGCGTGACGGCGACGGTAGATGGGAAAACAGTTGCGGCGGGCAACCGCAGGCTGATGGAACGCATGAATATCGCCTGTGCAGAAAGTGACGGAATCGGTACGGAGGTTCATCTAGCGCTTGACGGCAAATATATCGGAAGAATCCTGATCGCGGATGTGTTAAAGCCGACCGCGGCAGAGGCAGTTCGCGCGCTGAAAGAAAATGGCGTCCGCAAGACCGTGATGCTGACGGGCGACGCGAAGAAAGTTGCAGAGGCGATTGCTTCGGAGCTTTCTGCTGACGAGGTTAAGAGCGAACTGCTGCCGGGCGATAAGGTGGATGAGGTTGAGCGTCTGCTGAAAGAGACCGGTAAAAAAGAGAAACTCGTGTTTGTCGGGGATGGCATCAACGATGCGCCTGTTTTGTCCCGCGCGGATGTCGGCATCGCGATGGGGGCGCTCGGCTCGGATGCCGCCATTGAAGCGGCTGACGTGGTGCTGATGGATGATGACCCGTCAAAGATTGCGCTTGCGATGCGGATCGCGCGAAAGACGCTTCGCATTGTCTATGAAAATATCGTGTTTGCGTTGGCGGTAAAAGCTGCCTGCCTGGTGCTCGGTGCGCTGGGTGTTGCGAACATGTGGTGGGCGATCTTTGCGGATGTCGGCGTTATGGTACTCGCCGTGCTCAACGCGACGAGGGCGCTCGCGGTATCAAACAGATAAGTCCGTGTTTTTTGAAATGGAGGAGCGTATGGCACATTATGATTTACCGCATGATCATGGACAAAATATTGAGCATGTCCTCGATCGTATGCCGGATATTGGCGATTTTCAGAAAGTGGCATCGTGGTTTGATAAGCTCGGAGACAGTACGCGTCTGCGCATCTTATGGATGCTGTGCCATTGTGAGGAATGCGTGAGCAATATTGCTGCGGCAATGGAAATGAGCGATCCTGCAGTTTCGCATCATTTGCGGCTTTTGCGTGAGAGTGGTCTGATCGTCAGCAGGCGTGACGGCAAGGAAGTCTACTATAAGCTTGCCGAAAATGCGCAGGCGCACATTCTCCACTGTGCGCTTGATGAAATGTTTGAAGTAAGTTGTCCGAGCGGGGAATAAGGTTTATGCATAAGTCCGGCAGCAGACGATGGAAATGCTTAACCAGCGTTTCCATCGTTTGCTGCCGAAAGCTTTTGCATACTTGTCAGGTAAGCAAGGAAAAGAATGAGATCTGCAAACAGCCAGGCGGATATTTCACCTAAGAATATTCCGTCGCTTCCGATGTACTTTGTTAATACGATTGCGCATAGAAGGCGCATGATCAACTGCGCAAAGCTTGACAGCATAGGTACGACCGCATGATTGATACCCTGAAGAGAAGCCCGCAAAATATATAAAATATACAGAAACGGGAAAAATAATGCCAATATATTCAGAAAGCGGCATCCATATTTTTGGATTTCCCCGGTCATGTCAGGAGTGTCAATAAATAGTTGCCGAATGTTTGGACCTAAGAATACCATTAC
>CAMWSU010000132.1 GCA_947176965.1 uncultured Lachnospiraceae bacterium
GAAAACTTTCCACAAAACAGGCAGAAATATTAGAATATATCAAAGAACAGATCTTAGAGCGAGGCTATCCGCCCGCTGTACGCGAGATTTGTGACGCCGTACACCTGAAATCGACTTCCTCTGTTCATTCCCATCTTGAGACATTGGAGAAGAACGGCTATATCAGACGCGATCCGACGAAACCGCGGGCGATTGAAATCTGCGACGATTCCTTTCAGCTTGTCCGCCATGAAATGGCAAGCATACCGATTGTCGGCACCGTTGCGGCAGGACAGCCGATTCTTGCGCAGGAGAATATTGAGGGCTATTTTCCGATTCCGGTTGAACTTCTACCGAATGCAGAGACGTTTATCCTCAGGGTAAAGGGCGACAGTATGATCAATGCCGGCATTTTTAACGGAGACCAGATTTTTGTGGAGCGCTGCTCTTCTGCCAGAAACGGAGATACGGTCGTTGCTCTCGTGGAAGATTCCGCTACGGTCAAGACATTCTATAAGGAGGACGGACATATCCGTCTGCAGCCCGAAAATGATGAAATGGATCCGATCATTGTAGATGACTGTACAATTTTGGGGAAGGTATTCGGCGTATTCCGTTTATACCGCTGAGAATATAGAATTTGAATTCAAAAAACCGCTGTCAAGATTAGAATGCTTCAATTCCAAAACTGACAGCGGTTTTCCGTTTATGATGCGCTTGTAAATTCTGTGACCGCAACTTCTTTTCCGTCGCGCCATATGCGCTCCAGATCATAAAACAAGCGGTTTTCCTTATCAAAAATATGCACAATGATGTCATTATAATCCATCAGGATCCAGTTTGCCGTATCATATCCTTCACTTTGTCTCTTAAAATATCCGGCTCGTCCGAGTTTTTCTTCGACCGCGTCGCATAAGGTCTGAATCTGACTGCGGTTATTGCCGCTTGCGATCAAAAAATAATCTGCAATAGTGGAAACCTCGCGAATATCGATCACTTTAATATCTTCCGCTTTTTTCTCTTCCATCGCTGCAATCGCAAGTTTTGTCATTTCATATGCTGTATTAGTTTCTTTCATTGATGCCGATGTCCTTCCTTTCTGTTAATATAAGTAGACATATAGTAATCGTAAGTCTGTTGTGTTGCCGGATCAATCGATTTTTTGTTACTTAAATAAAAAAGTGTGTCATGCAGAATCCGCCTCATACCATCATCCAAATTCTGAAAACAGATTTCTCGCACTTCATCCAAGTGTGGCTGTTTTTTTCGATTTGGCTCAATATAGTCCGCAATATAAATGATCTTTTCCAATAAGGTCATACCGGCATGCCCGGTCGTATGCCAGCGGATTGCGGATAGAATTTCCTCGTCCGTCACCTGATATTTTTCTTTTGCAAAAAAGCTCCCAAGCTTTGCATGCAGCAGCACAGGATTCTCCTGTTCAAATTGCGTGACGGGGATCTTATGCTTTTCACAAAGGGACAGCATTTTTTTGTGATCCATATTCTTAGCTTTTGCGCAGTCATGCAGCAATCCGGCAAGAAATGCGCGTTCCGGTTTTTCACCGTAGCGCATGGCAAGACATGCCGCTGTATAGGCCACACCGAGCGTATGCGTATAGCGGTCGTCATCCAGTTCCTTTTTTAATTCTTTCTCCAATTTCTCCTCGCGGCCCATGATGATCCTTTCACAAAATGCTTAATTTCGGGAGTCTAAAGAAATGCCAACGGTATTTCTTTGAACGAATGCAAAAGTTCATTGTATTTTTGCATTCGTTTTTATTGCGGAAGAAGAATCTTCGGATTTTCCTTAAACGGTTTGTATAACACGATTTTTTTGCCAATGACCTGAACCACCTGCGAGTGCGTGCGCTCCGCAATGGTCTGTGCCAGTTCCTTCGGATCATCCATACAATTTTTTAAGACATTCAGCTTGATCAGTTCCCTTGTGTTAAAGGCTTCGCTGACCGCAGTCGTCACTTCCGGCGTCAGACTTGACTTCCCTATCTGAAAGATTGGCTCAAGCGTGCCCGCAAGCGATTTCAAATATGCTCTCTGTTTGCTCGTCATCTTTTGATACTCCTCTGCTGCTTTTTGTTTTGTTGTTCGATTCGTTTTATTGATAATAATCAAACGCAAATCCATACATTCTGACCGTGTCACCGTCCTGAATGCCCATTTCTTCCAGCTTTTTCAAGATACCGTTCTTTTTTAAGAACTCTTGGAAAAAGAGGAAGCCTTTTTCGGATTCCAGATTTGTATAACCAAGCATTTTCTCAATACGCGGTCCCTCGACGATATATGCCTGCTCCTTTTCATCAAACGACACGGTGTACGGCTCATTCGCATAGCTGTTTTCAAATTCCGGAAAATATTCCTGTTCAAAAATGACCGGTTCGTCTTTGTTTTCCTTTAAGTACTGATAGGCATAGGACAGCAATTCCTTTACACCTGCACCTGTTACAGCCGAGATGGGAAAGATGGAAATCCCCTTCGGCTCAAACTCCTTGCGCATCCGACTTAACACATCATCCAAAGCCTTCGGTTCTAAGACATCCGTCTTATTTGCTGCAATGACCTGCGTTCGTCCGCTTAGACCGGTTTGATAAGCCTCAAGCTCCTCATTGATCGCATAAATATCTGCGATCGGATCACGTCCCTCCGTACCGGCAGCGTCCACCACATGGATAAACAGCTTTGTACGCTCAATATGACGCAAGAACTCATGCCCTAAGCCGACGCCCTCGGAAGCGCCCTCGATCAGTCCCGGAATATCCGCTAACACGAAGGAACTGCCGTCTCCTAAGTCTACAACGCCGAGATTCGGTCTGAGCGTTGTAAAATGATAGTTTGCGATCTTGGGACGGGCGTTCGTCGTTCTCGACAAAAACGTGGATTTTCCCACATTCGGAAAACCGATCAGTCCGACGTCCGCAATGACCTTTAACTCCAGTGTCAGTGACAGCTCTTTTGCAGGCTGTCCCGGCTGTGCATATTTCGGCGCCTGCATGGTGCTTGTAGCATAATGCTGGTTGCCGCATCCGCCCTTACCGCCCGTTAAGATGGTATAGCGCAGATTGTCTCCCGACATATCGGTGATCACGCGCCCGCTTGTCTCCTCACGTATGACGGTTCCTTTTGGCAGCTTAATGACAATATCTGCCCCATCCTTGCCGCGGCAATTCCGTTTTCCGCCTTCTTCACCGTCTCCTGCCGCATATTTGCGCGTATGCCGAAAATCAATTAATGTATTTAGGCCTTCATCTACCTCAAAGATCACATCGCCGCCGCGTCCGCCGTCCCCGCCGTCCGGACCGCCGTCCGGTACATATTTTTCCCGTCTGAAAGAAACATGTCCGTCGCCGCCCTTGCCGCTTCTGATATAGATTTTTGCTCTGTCTGCAAACATGATCGTAATCCTTTCATCATTCACTCATAACCGAAACAGAGCTCCAAACATTCGTTTGAAGCTCTGTCAGATCGTTTATTTCTCTACCGGATATACACAAGCCTGTTTCTTATCTCTGCCTTTTCTCTCGAACCGCAGAACGCCGTCAACTAACGCAAACAGCGTATCATCGCCGCCGATACCGACATTCACGCCCGGATGAATCTTCGTACCGCGCTGTCTGTATAAAATATTGCCTGCTTTCACAAACTGTCCGTCAGCCCGCTTCGCACCTAATCTTTTTGATTCGGAGTCTCTGCCGTTCTTTGTAGAACCGACTCCCTTCTTATGAGCGAAAAATTGAAGGTTCATATTGTACATGGTTTACACCTCCTCAATGTTTACCTGCAAATATTTGTTGCCGTATTGCTTTACAATACCCTGTAGGCCAAGAATCATGGAATCCATCAGTAAACATCCTTTTTCGGAAAGCTCCTCCGCAAATTCACAACGTAAAAAGCCATCCGCCTGATTTTGTGTGACATGAAGCTGCTCCTTCGCCAAGGTCTCCAGCGAGTTCACTGTGTTGATGACCAACACGGATACCGCGGCACAGATCATATCCTTTTCAAAAAAGAAATGTCTGCTCCCTGCATGTCCCATACAATAAAATTCCCGATATGTCCCTGATTCCGACCGTTTGACCGTAATTGTTGTCATAAACGATTCCCACTGATCCCGAACGGACTATGCGTTGATCTTATTGATCTTAACCTCAGTGTATGCTTGTCTGTGACCATTCTTCTTGTGGTAGCCGGTCTTTCTCTTATACTTGTAAACGATGACTTTCTTTGCCCTGCCCTGCTTTTCAACAGTTGCTTCCACGGTTGCCTTAGCTACATCCGCGCCAACCTTAAGCTCCTTATCGCTTACTGCAATGACCTTGTCAAACGTAACGGAATCTCCGGCTTCTGCGTCGAGCTTCTCAACCCGGACAACATCACCCTCAGATACCTTATACTGCTTACCACCTGTTGCAATGATTGCGTACATAGGGACACCTCCTATATCTAACCGTCTCCGGTTTTACTCGCTAGCTTCGGCGCCGTTCCTGAATGGAACGAACTTTTGCCACGCTACGCGGCATACTCATATATAATACCAAGTGCTTTTGGGTTTGTCAACTGATTTTACAAAAAACTGCATCAAAAACCTGTAATCCTGCAGAAAAGAGCGTCCGGTCTATATTTTGTCAGACGGGACGCTCTCTTATTTAAAATCGATTGCAATGATTACTTTACTGTTTTTTCCCCATTACTCTCGGAAGTACAAGGATCGCAACCACATCAAGAACAGAGCAGATCACAACCAGCCAGTAGAAAATGTTGAAAGAGGCGGTCACGCCCATGCCTAATTTTTTCGCATCGCTTGATTCCTGAATCATCTTTGCAATGCAGAAAATTACATTGATCGCTGCAGGAACAACTGCTGAATTGGACTTCTTTAAGAACAGCAGAACTGCTGCGATACCAAATAAAGCTACCATGTAGATTCCATACTTCGCATCCGCTCCGATAATGGAGAATCCTTCGCGAATTCCTAAGAAATCAATTTCAGCAATAACCTTTGCCGGGAATACACAGACAAGTCCGACTATCGAGATGATCAGCGCGATAAAGTTAATGCTGGCATCCGTCTGCTGAGCAAACGGAACCTTCGCTGCAGGTGATCCGTTCGGAACCTGTGTCCCTCCAGTTGTCGGCGTACCGCAATTGGGGCAGGTTATCGAATTGTCAGGAATCTGATTACCACAATTGTTACATAACATACTACTTCCCTCTCTTTTCTTTTTAATATTTATAAAAAATGACACCGCATTTTTTATCGTATAGAATTATGATTGATTTGGTTCTGTCGTCAGTTTTTCTTAATCTTACCCCAAACGAACGGCGCAATGACTACCGCGATCGACGAGAGCAGATAAAAGTAGAAGCCGACACCGAAATGACCGCCAAAGCTCTTGATCGCAGCACCAACCGTCCACATATGTACGAACATGAGCAGATTCAGCAACGATACGACGAATCCAAGCATTTCCATGCGAAGTCCATACAATACAAGCGCGCCGAGACTCAGTACAATGACCATCCATGTGGTGTTGATATTGAGCTCATCCGCAAATTTGAACATGTTGACGGACTCGCCATATGCGGAAAGAAACGGTAAAAATACGCTGATAAACATAATCAAAGCACCAACTGCACCGATCAAATCTATGGTTGTGATCTTGGAGAGCAGCGTCTTAACGGAGAACAGCCCCTTTAACGGGAATGGTTCTCCAGGATATATGGCAGTTAAAAAAGCAAGCGGATTTGCCTTTGGCTGTGCGGACTGTCCGTACCCCGGCATCGGCACGCCGTTATACATCTGCTGATTCGGCTGCTGTATCCCCGGCTGTCCGTAGCCTGTTCCCATCTCCGCACTCTGCATAGGCTGTTGCAATACCTGCCCAGCATTCATATTCTGTACAGGCTGCTGAGACACCTGTCCTGCGTACATATTCTGCATAGGCTGCTGCGGCACCTGCCCAGCATTCATATTCTGTGCGGGTTGCTGCGGTGCCTGTGCCTGCTCTGCACCCATATTCTGTGCAGGCGGTATCGGCTGCACATCTGTTTCCTGTACCGGCGTTAAGGCTGCCCCGCAATGAAAGCAGATCGTCGTATTATCCGGCACCTGTGTGCCACACTGATTACAAAACATAATATTCCTACCTCATGCTAAAAATCATATCACTTTATAAATTTTTCATTATTGTAACATATTATTCTGCTATCTGCAATCCATAAAACGCATAATCTGAGGAACCGACACGATATTTGACTTGTCTGCGCGAATATGCTAAATTGATATTAGAACACGATTTGACTGGCAGAGAGAGGAAATGATGAGACATGCGCGTGGAAACAGCAACATCTAAGTCAACATTGGTTTTGTTTACGATGCTCCTGATCGCTTTTTTACAGCTTTTGACTTCCTGTGGAAGCCTTCCGTCACAGGAGACAAGTATCTACCAAAACGACATGACGGATTTTACGAACAAGATCATTGAGATCGGTGACAACATTAACCACATTGATGCCAATTCAGATACGGCAGTCAGCGAACTGCTCTCCTATTATGATGAACTGGACACCACATTTTTCTCATTGACCGAAATGGACATTCCCGATGAATATGCGGATGCGGAAATATTGGCCGAAAGAGCAAGTAAATATATGACGCAGGCGGTTCTTTATTATCATACTGCTTTCGAGGCCGAACCGTTAGATGAGATGGCGCTGGAAACGGCAAACACTTACTATGAAAGAGCCATTACCTATGTCAATTATATCGGCGAAGTACTGCTTGGCAGTCATGTAACCTTTGAGGATGCATCATCTGCTCCGGCTTCGGAATAAAAAGGAACGCAAAGAATGTGAAACATTCTTTTGCGTTCTTTCGAAGAATCTGCTTCGCAGATTCTTCCGGACCTAAGAAATAACCTATATACAATAAAAGAATCGGCGCAAAAAAAGTTCCGCGTTAGCGGAACTTTTTTTAGATATTGTCCACAGCCTGCTTCAGCTCGCTCGTTCTGCCCTGAATATCGATAGACTGTGCAGATATTTCTTCCGTGTTTGAAGCAATCTTCGCCACACGCTCCGTCATTTTGTTCATATCTCCGATCAGTTGTCGGATAACGCTCATGCTTGCATTGATCTTCGGAATGGTTTCCTCCGCCTGCTTCGTATTGCCAACAATCAGATCCTGCGTAGAGGTTGCCAAATTGCGGATCTCGCTTGCAACGACCGCAAAGCCCTTCCCCTGCTCGCCCGCTCTTGCCGCCTCAATAGACGCATTTAAGCTAAGCAGATTTGTCTGATCGGCGATTTCTGATATATCGCCGCTCGTTTTTTGATAAATATCAATAAAGTCCGACATCGTAGCCAACGAGACATCCAGTTCCTTACAAAAACGCGAAATTTCTTTTATGTTCTCTGCCAGTTCTGTCGTTTCGCTTACCGATGCCTCATTTGCTTTACTCAGCTCCATGATTGCCGCACTTAACTCGCCAAACTGCTGTATGATCTGTTCTAAGTGCGCATCTCTTTCCCGCTGTGCGTTTTGTTCCTCCTCATAAACGTCTTCCAGCTTTTTCTTTTCGACCTCCGCAAGATCCTTAATATAGTGAATACAATTCTCGCGGATATTGACACCGTTATGAATGGCTCTCGCCATATCGAGACAGGTCTGATAACCGCAGGCGCTGCAGTTTAAGTTTCGGCTCTTTTGATCTGTCTTGTTCATACTGTCAAAGATCCGATCCAGTTCTACGTCCGTCGGTTCCTTGATCGTGACCTTTTTGCTAGTATAATTTCGCATAAAGTCATTGATGTTGAGCCCGCTGAATGCGTCCATGAAGTTTTTGAGCCGTTCTTCATGGG
>CAMWSU010000133.1 GCA_947176965.1 uncultured Lachnospiraceae bacterium
CGCATCCGTACCGCCCCCCTTCACCGTGCCCGCATATCCCCGCACAAGCGAAACCGGCAGCGCGAGAAGCGCCATGCCGCCCGTCGCGAGAAAGATCACATGCAGGGAAAAGCCCTGATGCAGCAGGCGGAACGCATACGCCCCGTCATAATAACCGCCAACCAGCAGCAAGAACAGATAAAACAGCAGCATCTTCTGCCGCATCCGGTCCGACAGCCCCCACGCGCCCGCAAGCACACTGCACGCCGATACATTCAGGACCAGTCCCCACACAGGGATGAGGCTGCAAATGAACGAATACACATCTGCCCCCGAACATGCGCACAATACCGCATAAAACTGCGGCAGGGCATTACACTTTGCGATCCGCGACACACCGAAGACCAGCTCCTCACCCGTAGCCGGATGATAGCGGTACAGCGTGCGCGTCGCAAGCGTGGTCGCCGCCTGCTCCACAGACATATCATTGCCAAAATATGGCGTGTCTATTTCAATTAAAATAATATTACATCCAAAGAGAATGGTGATCAGAATCCAAAGGATGAGCCGCTCCTTTTCCTTCGCCTCCTGCCGGATGTTCCGTACCGGCACGGACCACAGCGCACCTCGGACAAAGAATGCGGCAGTAAGAAACAGCAGCGCACAGGCAGCCACATATCCCCATTGCAGCACGAAAAACGGAAGCGACAGACCGACGACCGCGATCTGCATCAGAAAAAATAAAATCAGCAAAGTAAAGGATCCGGTCACAAACGCATGTGCCGCCCCTTTTCCCTGCTGATGTAAGATACGTTGTATCAAACGTCCGACCGCATAGCATACGGCCGAAAACACAAGTAATATCACGATACCGGAAATCACAGACCTCTTCTCCATTCCTTAAGAATCATTCTGTTTCCAGTATATCCCATCTTTTACCCAAGTGCAACTTTAACCCTGTTCCTCGCGCAGCTCCAACTGGATCGAATCCGCAATTCTTGCAATATATTCGCTGTTAGTCGGTCTGTTCTTCCCGTCGGCGCAGGTATAACCGAATAATTCCTCAAAGGTTTCTTCATTTCCGCGTTCCCATGAAACCTCGATCGCATTGCGGACCGCGCGTTCCACCTTTTGGTCAGTTGTTCTGAATTTCTTGGCAAGCTCAGGATACAGAAGCTTTGTGACGCTGCTGACGACCTCCATATCCTCAAGGCACATCATCACCGCCTCGCGCAAATATCGAAATCCGTTCAAATGCGCGGGTACGCCGATGTCAAGCATCATCTTCGTCACCCTGCGCTCAAGGCGTATCTTTGTCTGTTCGTCCTCTACCAGCATCTGCATCGTTGTCATTTCCTGCTCCTTTCGGCGGTCTGCCCGACGTGAAACTGCCAATTCCTTCTGCGCCCGCAGCAATCCCGATTGTTCTTCTCATCCTTCCTACAATCGACATTTTAGCATATTCACCGACATTTTGTAAATGTTTATCTATCGCGCGAACTTACAGATGACTGTTCCGTTCCGCCTTTCCCTACGCCAAAAGATAAAATGAATAGGATGGCATATTTCATTTACTGTATGGATTCTGTATCACACCACGAATAATTCTCATTGATATAGTCATTCCAGTCCTGCACCAGTTCCTCGTAGGACTTTCTCCACTGCACATTGTACTCATGATAGGAGCAGACATACTGAATGGCCGCCTCCTCCCCGTATCGGTTGATCAGATAGCCGAGGAAAGAAGCTCCACTCTCATAGGTCAGATTAGGATCATCCCACCCATTTGCATATGTCAATAAGTCTAACCAATCATGATAATCCGTTTGGATTTTCATATCGATCGGCCGTCCGATATGTTCCATATATGCATTAACACAGGATTTCTCCCGGGGATTATAAAAATCTTCCTCATCATCGCTATTCAAACAATGATTCCAATAATCGTATGCATAATCATTATATAATCGGTCATAGTATCTGGCAAAACCTTCTCCCTTCCATCGCGGTCCCCAATCATCACAATTCACGAACATCAGCGAATGAATATACTCATGCGACAAAGACAGCACGGTTTCCAGCCAAATTGTATGCGTATCGCCATAATATAAAGATGCCACCGGCTTTCTTCTGCTGTTTGCAAATATCACCGGCAGATCATTATTATAGCTGTCAAAGCCGAACCACTCCTGATACTGCCCCATCTGCCTCACATTACACTCAAAAAATGCCCTGACCTCTCCATAGTCTTCATGCAGGAAATGTTCCGACACCATCGGATTCATATCCCAAACCCTGTCCTGCCAATCTTTTTCAAGATAGAAGCTTGCATACTCACAGGCCGCCGCATAATCCAAAGTCATTCCGCCGTATTGATAACGAATCTGAGTTAAGCTGCATTCCACACCGTTCTCTGCATAAAAAGCCTCCAGCACTTCATTCGCGCGTTCTATTCCCTCAACAGTCCCCGAATCAGACAACAGTTCCAAGAATTCCGTGTCTGAATGCGCAGACAGATAATCGTCCGCAAACAGGCTGGCATCATTCTTTGCCGCTTCCACGTCTTCCGGTGAACTAAACCGTTCATCAAAGCACAGCAGGTTTAAGTCATACAGCTCCGTGTTGCTCATCGGCATGAAGCCGTCTGCTTCCCTATAATCCAAGCCTGCTTCTTTGCATAAATGATTCGCATACCCATATGCCAACCCATAATTTCCCCACTCACTGTATCCCGCAAGAAGAACTCCCGCAACATATTCCGCTGTATCCCAAGACTGTGTCGAAACATATAATCTGCCGTTCAAAATAGCAATACTGTCAAAGGTTTGAGGCGAAAACACAGCAATTTCTATATCCGGCAGCGTGCCACCGATGAAGCTTAGTGTCCTTTCCGTCGCCGTGATGCAAGCCTGCCGCTCCTGCTCATTGACGGATGTTTCAAAATAATAGACCGCATGATCGGTCTGTGTTCTTTCCACATCCTTCCGAAAAGAAAATTCCTCCGACATCTCACCATAACGGATAATATCCTTCTCATACTCGTATCCTAACGAGGCTTCACTTTCCGTATTTCTGCATTCTGCAGAATTCTCATCCACTGACAGAATCGAAACGCTTTGTTCCGGTTCATATCCCGCCTGTGTTTCTGCTTTCTTACCCTCACCATAACCGCAGGCTGTCAGCACCGTCAACATAGCAATGATGCCAAATAATTGCACTGTTTTTTTCATTCACACATTACCCTCTTACCACTTTTCATGGAAAGAGCAGCCTCTCCTCAGAGATACTGCTCTTTTCCTTCCGCCTTCAACTGCTCTATACCACACATTAAAACATCACGCGCATCATCCCGTTCATCTCATCATATCCCGCCTGAAAATATGCCGCCTGCTGTTCCTCCTTTGTTTTCAGATGCGGCACATAGGGATTCCAGCTCCCGCCCCCGCTTCTATCTATGGAGATGCTGACGGGATTTCCATCCTCATTCAACTGTGTCCGAAAGCAAAATGCATACTCCTGTTCTTCCGCCAGCCACTTCGCACAAAGGACATAATATCGATACATCAGGGTGTCTGCAATCCTCTCCGCCTCCTCAGACGTATAGCCCTTCTCCGTGAGCATCCTGCTCAATTCCTCAATGACCGCTTCCATTCTTGGACTCGGCTCCGTTGTGTACGGGATCATTCCTTCCTCCACTGCAAGTTCCGGATGCGGAACGTATCTCAACTCATCCTCACCCGGCACTTGTAAATCCGCTAATATCTCTTTGATCTTCTCCGTGTCCGTAAGCCCGACTCTTGCCAGCAGCCCTTGAAAATATTCCAAGTCTTCCGCCCGTTCTGCTTTCGGTTTGACATGGAACACAATATCCGTGCCGATCACATCGTCCGCCCAGTATCGGTTCGTGACACTGTAATCACAAATCCGATATTCCCCCTTGTATTCCTCCACATTCTGATTGTTCAATTCGATAAAAAGGCGTTCCAACAAATAGGTATTCAGGTCGCGCAGCGTCATTGCAGAACCTTGTGCGGCATCCTCCCCGTCAGAACCGCTCCAAAAGCTGTTATCATACGCATAGGGCGCTTCCATGCCTCCATCCCCCGGATACAGGTAGGAAGTAAAACCACTGCCTTCCTCATCCCACACTACAAGAAACTCATGATCGCCAACCGGGACCAATCCCTTTAACCGCCAATACGCCCGCATAAAGCTCTCCGCAAGCGCGTTTGCCTCTTCCTCGCCTACTCCTGTATTCTGTTCCATAATAGCAGCGGCAACCGACGCTTCATCCCAATCAAGCCCTTCCGTATCTGTGATTCCGACCCTGTCCAGCATATTTTGAAAAGCAGCTGACTCCTCAATCGGTTCCCTGCGCCGCCCCGCACGGTAATCAATCCACATTATCTGCCCGGTTCGCCCCTCTCCGTAATCGGTCAATTCCTCCGACCAGATCACGGAATAGCCAAGCAGATCGTAGTTACAGGCCGGAAACAGTCCCTCCAGGAAATACGCCTCTGCCTCCCGTTCTTTATCGAAAACCATTCCTGTCTCTTCATAGATATTGATCACTTCTCCGGCAGCATCCGCTCCCGTCTCCATCTCAGGTTTCTCCGTCATATTGCCTGACCGGAACTGAAATCCTCCCTGAAGCGCCAAGGTTCCTACCAGCACAATGACCGCGCTTACCATTCTTTTCTCAATGCCCATAAGCAATTTCTCTCCTATTTGAAACCATTTACATCATCTTTTCCGGCATCCTCACAACATTTATTAAATTTCCACTTCACTCACGCTTGGCTTTCGATTCCGGTAATCAATAATTCAGATAATTAACATGATAAAATTTATAACCATTTGATTGTAAATATTCCCGCGTGATCGGATGATTTTTTCTATCATTCGTATGGGCACAGACATAAACATTATTCGCATCCACGCCACAAACAAACATTACATGCCCGCTATTCGCCACAACGTCTCCCGCTACTACTTCATTACTTCCGCATTCAGTCCAAAAGTGCGCCTGTGTCATCGTGCCAACCAATCCTCCCACATTGATCCATGGCGTACTTCTCGGATACCATGTACCCGTCGTCGGAAATTTTCCGGCATACATACATTGAGACACATAATTTGCACAATCATTTTGATGATACCATGTATATACACTCGTGTTATAATAGTTCAAAATGCTCTTGCCTACGCAGGAAGTACTGCCACAGATGGAGCACGCTGTAGATGAATTGGATTCAGATGTATATCGTAATGCATACACAATCGCGGCCTGCCTATTATCGCCTGAACTCATCAACGATATTAAAGCGTCCTCCGCACTCGCACTTTCTTCATATATTTCTACGATACGCTGATATTGTGCCTGCATCAGAGCATAGCCATTCGCATATTGTTCCTCCCCCGTCGAAACAGGAAATGTATCTTCCACATATTCATTTCCTACTTCACGATAGACAGTAAAGCCTTGTTCCCCGTTTCCCCCTATTACCGTCTTAAAGGATAAGGTATGCGCCAACTCCACTCCTATATACGCATCCAATTCCTGAAAAGTCTGCTCCAAAAAATAGGCAATTCCATCTGCATAGTCAGCAGTAGACGACTGGCATGCAAGCTGCTCGCTCATCGTTCCCTGCACATATGTCGCAGTTGCAATATCTTCTGTAATGCCGACCGCCGCCAGCATACCTTGATAGACTTCCAACGCTTCTACTCTTTGCTCTTTTGAAATAACATCTAACGATATTTCCGTAAAGATTTCATTTACACTATCCCCATACCAACTATGGATATGATAATTAAGAATATCATATCCTGATTCATATTGAAGCTTTACCTGACTCAGCAGATAATCCTCAATATTCTCCATCGAAACTACGCCATTCGCATCAACTCTTAAAGTCATGCCACACCACAAGATACTGCTCATCCATAAGATGTAAATGATTATCCACGCTACACCACGATGCACTTTCCCTTTTAACATATTCCTCATCTCAAATACCTCCTTTTCTTGTGAACTACAACAACGGTTTTCTTTTCTATTATGTTAGCACACCTATCTTTTAATTACAATATTAATCTTGTTTTTCGTCATCTTATACAACCTCTTCGTCAGAAATCTATTGAATATACACAAAAAGAGCAGCACTCCTCAGAGATACTGCTCTTTTCCTTCCGCCTTCAACTGCTCCACGATATTCT
The DNA here is from genome assembly GCA_947176965.1 of uncultured Lachnospiraceae bacterium. Lineage (GTDB taxonomy): Bacteria > Bacillota > Clostridia > Lachnospirales > Lachnospiraceae > DLAJ01. The sequence continues at coordinate 6,199 of CAMWSU010000133.1, forward strand.
TTACTTCCTGCGCCTTATCCTTATGGCAGACCAGGATTGCGTCGTCCGCCTCGACAATGATCAGATCCTCCACCCCGAGCGCCGCGATCAACTTGCTTTTTGCATAAGAAATACAGTTTTTTGTATCCAAATGCACCTGTTCGCCGTATATGACATTTCCGTCCTCATCCGGCTCATACAGCGCCTGCAGCGCATCCCAGCTTCCGACGTCGTTCCACCCGAATTCACCGATCAGCACGAGTACCTTATCGGCGCGTTCCATGATCCCGTAATCAATGGATATTTTCGGGATTGTCGGATAGACTGCATCCAGCACCTCCCGCTCCCGCGGCGTATTCATCACCCTGCCGATCTGTTCCAGCTTTTCATAAATATCCGGCAGCAGCCGCTTAAAATAAGCAAGGATCGTCGATGCCTTCCACACAAACATGCCGCTGTTCCATAAAAAACTACCGCTCTTGACATACGCCTTCGCCGTACGGATATCCGGCTTTTCCACGAAATCCACCACATCATAATACTCGCGGTGCTTTCCCGCCTTATACTGGATATATCCGTATCCGGTCGAGGCAAACGCCGGCTTGATGCCGATTGTCACAAGTCTGCCCGTTTTCTCCGCCACTGCCACGGCACTTCTCATCACCTTTGTGTATGCCTTCGGCTCCTTGATATAATGGTCGGAAGGCAGAATACACATCACGCCGTCCCCATGCTTTTTGAGGATTTCCATCGCTGCATAGCCGATGCATGCCGAGGTATTACGCGCTGCCGGCTCGGATAAAATATGCTTCTCGTCAAGACGTCCCGCAGTCGCCTCCAGCATTTTCGGCGTCTGTGCCGTGTTCGTCACGACAAATATATTCTGTTTCTCCACAAATTCCGCAAGTCTGTCCACGGTCTCATTCACCATGAGGTCCGATCCGGTCAGATTCAGGAATTGTTTCGGTAAATCCTGTCTTGAAAGCGGCCAAAAGCGGGTACCGCCGCCGCCCGCAAGAATCACTCCGAATGTATTCATCAAATACTTACTCCCTCTATGTTACGCATATACGCTGATGCTTCCAAACGCCCGAAGAATCCGCCTGCGGATTCTTTCAGAAATGAAGCTTCTCTCTGGCTGCGTATCTTGCAGACTGAGAGGAGCTTCCTTTCTTACATTCTCGCCTGCTCCACATTCTCGCAAAACCACGCATATGCCTTTGCGACACCCTCCTCAAGCTCTACCTTGTGGCGCCAGCCCAAGCCGTGCAGCTTTGTCACATCCGTCAGCTTTCTGGGCGTTCCGTCCGGCATTTCGGTATTCCATATGATATCGCCCTCATAACCCACCGTTTTTTTGACAAGCTCCGCAAGCTCCTTTATCGTAAGCTCCTTGCCCGTTCCGATATTCACATGCTGTTCGCCGCTGTAATTCTCCAGCAAAAATACACAGGCATCCGCCATATCGTCCACATACAAAAATTCCCGAAGCGGCGTTCCCGTCCCCCACAGCTC
>CAMWSU010000134.1 GCA_947176965.1 uncultured Lachnospiraceae bacterium
GTATCGGCGTGGGCGGCGGGGGAGGTCTCGCACAAATGCCGAAGGTACAGGGCGGACACGGACCGAGAGGGCCGATCGAAAAAGCACTTCAAGCCATGGCGGTCAGCATACTTCAACAGGAAACACAGGAAAATCAGTATGTGTCGGTCGCTTTTCCGCGTTTCCTGTATCGAATGGCAGCGCAGATGGGATGGCGCCGGTGGATTAAGGCAAACGGCGGTAAAGCGAAGGATTTAGGAAGGCAGCCGGAATGATCATTTGTCTCCGCTTGCATGCATCTGTTCCAGCATTTTCAGCCGGTCGTTGATCTTTTTGGCATCATTTATCTGAAAAAGATAAAAGAAAAGCCAGATGACCGCAAAAATGCCGCAGGACAGCAGGAATTGGAGCATCGTGCGGATCAGCTGGTTCGGATGGAACGGAAACCAGCCCAAATAGATCGCAACAGGATAGAAAATGCTCATTCCGACCGTAAAATGAATGGCCACCTTTGCGCCGAAAGGAATGCGGCGGCTTACATAGACGATGGGCGTGGTTCCGAAACCAATTCCGACGAGAATGCAGCCGACCGCATGTTTCACAAAATCATTCAGGATCAGAGATAAGGTTTTCTCCGCTCCAAATGCGCGACAACACAGGCAATAGCAAACAAAAAAAGTACATCCCCAGGAAATTCCCCAAAGCAGGAATTTTACGATTAATTTGATCTGCCGTTTCATTTCAACCCCAGCCTTTCTTTGAACGATTTACGAAAACTTCTGGAAATGTAATCTTTGAGTCCGGTTTTCGTGACTAACTCCATGGTTCCGTTAAGCCCTGCCTTTACATGACTGATCCGCCGAAGATTGACGATCGCGGATTTGGATATTCGGGCAAAATAAGGATCGAGCGTCTGTTCCAGTTCATATAACGGTCTGCCTAAAACGTATCTGTTTTTCTGATCGTCATAGCAGGCAATCTCCCGTCCTTCTGTGCGCACCAGTTCCAGTTTTTCCGGTTCAAGAAAATATGTTTTTCCGTCCTTCACCGCAATCAGCGCGGCCGAAGCAGCGTCCTCCCTTTCTAAAAGAGAGATGACTTCCGCGATCAGAGGCGTCATTTGATCAATGTGCAGAACCGCATAGGATTCTGCGCAATCCGGATCGATATGGCACTCTACTCTCATGAATGCCCTCCTTTTGGTAATGAATTTCGCGTCGCTTGTTTTTCCTTTGCGGCTTTAATATCATCTAACCTCGCAAACCCGCGCTTACGCGCTTTATGTCCGGCTTCGCCGGACGTTTGCTCGTTAATGGCGCAGGAAAAACAAATGCCGAGCAGCTTGCTGCTTTTTGCGGTCGCTTGTTTTTCCTTTGCGCCAATTATATCATACTTTATGTCTGTATCGTGTGCATTTGAAACAGGAAATACGACCTCTTACACAGAGGTGGTGCCCGCTCCCGCAAAGCGGCTTTATTTTGATTCGGCGTATGATAAGATGAAGCCATCATAAGAAGTGGAGGGATGAAGATGGCGGAAGCAATCATACAGGTGGAGAGCCTGAACCTGACGTATCGGAGTATACGCGCGGTGCAGGATGTTACTTTTTCCGTAAAACCGGGGGAGATTCTGGCGGTGATCGGACCGAACGGTTCGGGAAAAACATCAACCGTAGAGTGTGTGGAGGGACTGCGAAAGCCGGACAGCGGAACGGTCCGGGTATTCGGAAAAGACCCGTGGGTGCATCGAAACGAAGTATACCGGAGCATGGGCGTGCAGTTACAGGAAACAGAGTATCCTTCAAAGATCAGGGTAGGAGAATTGTGCAGGCTGTTTGCGGGTTTTTATGACAGACCAGCCGACTGGAACGCGTTATTATCACAGATGGAGCTGGAAGAAAAAAGAAACCGGCGTGTCTCAAAGCTTTCCGGCGGTGAAAAGCAGCGGTTATCCGTTTTGCTCTCCCTCATGGGACGCCCGAAATTGATCGTCATGGATGAATTAACCACGGGGCTTGACCCCGAGATGCGCCGGCAAATATGGGTAAGCTTTGAAAACATCAGAAACAGTGGTGTTGCCATGGTTTTGGTCTCTCACTATTTGGATGAGGTCGAGGCGCTTGCAGATCGTATTCTCTATCTGGAAAAAGGAACCCAACAGTTTTTTGGGACGAAGCAGGAATTTCGCGAATATGCAAAAGGCCGGATTTCCGAAAACGAGTGGGATGATTCTTTTTCTCTGGAAAAACTGTATCTGCTGCTGACACCAAAACAGAAGGGAATCTCGATGGAGGATATATTATGAAACGGTTTGCGATGATCTGTAAGATGGAAACGATCCTTTTTTTGCGGGACTTTTTCAGTGCTTTTTTTACACTGGGCTTCCCTGCATTGATGCTTGTGATGTTTGGAAGTATTTACGGAAATGAACCGATGTACCCTGGTGCAGATCTGGGGGCGATGGAGGCTTCTGTCCCGGCGTATGCCGTCATGGTCATGGGTGTTACGGGATTGATGGCGTTCCCGCTGACATTAGCGGGGTATAAAGAGAAAAAAATCTATAAACGGTTTGACGCGACTCCTGCCGGGAAGGGGCAGATCATACTGGCGCAGGTGCTGGTAAACGTTGCCATGACGTTTTCGGGAATTGTGCTTCTGCTGCTCTTGGGGAAAATCCTATATCATACACGAATACAGGGCAGCATTGGTTCGGTTTGTGTGAGTCTGGTGATCTGTATTGCTGCGATGTTTTCCATGGGATTTTTGTTTACCGCAATCGGACGGGATGCCAAAATCACAAATCTGCTGTGTTATCTGTTCTATTTTGTCATGCTCTTTTTGTCCGGTGCAACCATTCCTGACATGCTGTTTCCGGAGTCGGTGAAAAGCGTCTCTAAGTTTTTGCCGATGACACATGCGGTTGATCTGATGCAGGGTGTTTTCGCGGGGGAATCTCTTGGCAGCCATGGGGCGGAACTGCTTGTTCTCGGTGCGGTGACGATTCTGTTTACGGGGGGTGGTGCAGTTTTGTATCAAAAGAAGGACTGGGCGTGAGTTCTGCGCCCGACGCCCTTTCAATCAGAATTGAATTGTGTGAGCATTTGTGGTAGGATAAAAACACTGAACAATTTGATAAACCGGGATTTGAAGGGTGAGATACATGAAGAAAGGATTTGTTATCATTGTTACAACTGTGGCACTTATTTGTTTCTCTGTTTTGATCGCTGCACCAATCGTAAATGACCATATGGCAAAGAAAACAGCAAAGGAGCTTGCAGATTTGCCGCTTCCCAATAACACGGAATTGATCGAGTCTGTCTATAAAGCAGGAAAATTAGTCGGGAACGGCAACGGAATGCAGTATTTCGGGGCAATTCTGATTAAAAGTGACCTGTCTTTAGAAGAATTACAAGAATACTATTCAGGATTTGCAGAAAGTGAATGGAAATGTATCGTCGAAAATCAGACAGATAAAAAAATAAGAATGGTAGAGCATACAAGATTGACCTTTCAGTCAGACATAGAAGGAGATCACTATTATATTGTTTATTCATGGGGAGAGAATCACACGATTTTTCATGAGTTAGATCTGAGAGGGCATTGATACAGTCTCCTTTTATCTAAACAACCATTACGGCAAACCCAACCATTTTTGAAAAAGCGGAAACTGACAGGGAGAATGACTGAAATGGCGGATTTTGATGACAGGAATAAAACGCTGAATGTGATCGCAACCATTCAGACGGAGTTTGTTGAAAAATTTGGTGTGCCCCGCCAGAGCGGACTCGTGGAAGGGCTGCGCGGAGAGATCATATTTGAACCGGAGTACCGGAATGCAGAGGCGCTTAAGGGCATTGAAGAATATTCACATCTGTGGCTTTTGTGGGGATTCTCACACAATCAGAGAGAGGGATTTGTGCCGACGGTGCATCCGCCGCGATTGGGCGGAAAAGTAAAAAAGGGTGTGTTTGCGACGCGCGCACCGTTTCGACCGAATGCGATCGGGCTTTCCTGCGTTCGCTTGGAGAATGTGATATGGGAAAGCGCTCAGGGAGCAAAGCTGATCGTCGGCGGCGCCGATCTTGTGAGCGGCACGCCGATTTATGACATTAAGCCGTATCTTCCCTATACCGATGCACATCCCGAGGCGTCAGGCGGCTTCGGACAGGCACATTCCGCCTGTGAGATTGAAGTGGATTTTCCGCAGGGATTACTGGAAAGGCTGCCGGAGGAAAAGCGCGAGACCGTGGTCAGACTGCTGCGGCAGGACCCGCGCGCAGCATATCAAAAGCAGCAGGGTGCAATATACGGTATGCACTTTTCGGGCTATGATATTCGTTTTGCGGAAAAAGAAGGACGGCTCTGCGTCTGTGACGTTGTGGATGCCGCATGCGGTGCGGAAAAAGTAAAGTAGAGCGCAGGGCAGGGATGATGCGTGATCAGTCGCGCAGCAGATCCCTTAAGCGGTCGTATTGCGTATACATGCGCTGCACACCGTTCTCTAAAATATAGTAATGCCGGATATAAGGAACAAGCAAAACCAGAAGTGCCGCAAAGAGCACGAACAATCCCGCGTTCATCGTGAAAAACAGCGCAAAAAATGCGGCGAAAGCAAGTATGGCAAACAGGCAGGTCACGATCAGGTGAATGAGCCGCTCATGCTGAAAAAACTGAATCTGTGTCAGATGTTCGCGGAGCATGTCATCGGTGTTTGGCACATCTGATCTTTGCTCTGGACGTGTGCCTTCCAGCGAGGCTAGAAGTGCATCCATGGCCGCAAGATAATTCTTTAATCTTTTTTCCATTGTAAGTTCCTCCCCAAAAGTAAATGTGTATTCGCCGATCGCCGAATGAACCGGCGCATTCTTCTCGCGATCTCCTTCGAAAAAAGAAGCGCCGATGAACGCGTTTAGCGCTCATTGCACACCTGAAAAATGTAAAATTTCAGATAATATGATTCATCCGCCGCCCAAAGGATCGGGTGGTCGCATGCCTGCGTACGGAATTCGACCTGGCGTAAACGCTTATGTGCGCCGTGTGCCGCCTCGCGGATTGTTTTTGCAAATAACTCAGGTTCCATAAAATGAGAGCACGAACAGGTTGCGAGAAACCCTTGGTCGTTTAACAGCCGCATGCCGCGCAGATTAATCTCCCGATACCCTTTTACCGCATTCTTGACGGAGTTACGCGACTTCGTGAACGCGGGAGGGTCCAGAATGACGACATCGTAGCGTTCCCCCTCCGCCTCTAATTTCGGGAGCAGCTCAAACACATCTGCGCACCGGAAATGAACGCGTTCCTCCAGTCCGTTTAAGCGGGCGTTTTCTTCCGCCTGCAAAATGCCCGTCATGGAAGCGTCCACGCCGAGTACGGAGGATGCGCCTGCCATCCCAGCGTTGAGCGCAAAGGAGCCGGTGTGCGTGAAGCAGTCGAGTACCCGCTTGCCCGGACAGAACGGGCGGATGGCGCTGCGGTTGTGCTTTTGATCGAGAAAGAAACCGGTCTTCTGCCCATCCTTGACATCCACAAGATACTTCACGCCGTTTTCCTCAATCTGTACCTTTGTATCAAACGGCGCGCCGATAAAACCCTTAACGCGCGGCATGCCCTCTAACTCGCGCACCTTTGCGTCGCTGCGCTCATAGATGCCGCGGATGGAGATGCCGTCTTCTTTCAGGACGTTCACAAGAATGTCAAGAAGTTCGTTTTTCATGCGGTCGATGCCGAGCGTCAGCGCTTCGACAACGAGCACGTCGGAAAACTTGTCAATGACAATGCCGGGAAGAAAATCCGCCTCGCCGAACACGATGCGGCAGCAGGAGGTGTCGATCGTCTGCTTGCGGTATTCCCACGCGTCGCGGATTCTTTTTTCTAAAAAAGCATGATCGATGCGGTGCTCTTTCTGGCGAGCCATCAGGCGGACGGTGATCTTGGAGCGGGTGTTGATGTAGCCGTAGCCCATAAAAAATCCGTCAAAATCTTCCACACAGATCAGGTCGCCGTTCTCAAAATCGCCGCGCACGGCGGCAATTTCATTATCATAAATCCACATGCCGCCCGCCTTGACCGTGCGGCCCGCACCTTTTTTCAATATCGCGGTTGCGTTTGTCATGATACGCCCTTCAAATTCTTCCAATCAGGAAGTTTCTCGGTCTTGGAAGAATCGCACAGCGACTCTTCGATAGGATGTCAATCTTGCTTTGCATCCTTTGCCTGCCTTACTTTGCATCTTCTGTTTTCAGTATACGACAGCGCGCTAAAAAAAACAATCTTATTGAAAACAAGGGGTTCTTAGTCTATAATAGAAATGATAAACATAGGATACAGTTATGACAAAACAGGGAGGAAAAAACATGTTAAAAACAAAATTGGGAATTTCTATCGCATTGGTAGGAGCGGCAATGTACTTTTTGGGAGCAATCAGTTTTATTCCGGCAACACTGCTTGCGGGATATGTGCTGATTGTGGAGCAGAATGAGTGGTTAAAGCGACAGGCGGCAAAAATGATCGGTGTTGTTGTAGTCTTTAGCTTGTTGGGCATAGCGGTCGGCTGGATTGATGATGTGGTATACATAATCGGTATCATTGTCCGCTGGTTTGACAGAGATGTATATTTATCGGTTCCTGCGAACCTGACAACTCTCTGCCAGTACATCATTACTCTTGCAAAAGAAGTATTCCTGCTCATGATGGGCTTTATGGCGCTTGGCATGAAGAATGTAAAACTTGGCGTTGTAGATAAGCAGCTTGACAAGTTTATGAGTAATAACCAGCAGATGTAAATATGAAAAGGACAGGGCTTTTACCCTGAGAATGGAGAGAAAATATGGCTTTTTTTGAACAGTTAGGAAAAAAGATCAATGATGCGAGTGACAGTTTGAAGCAGAAAACGCAGACCTTTACCGAAGTCAACAGCTTGGAGAAGCAGGTCAATGCAAATCAGTCCGTTGTGCAGAATATGTATACGGAAATCGGACGCGCGTATTACGAGGCGCATAAGGAAGACGCGCAGAATGCTTATGCGGATCAATGCCGCATGATCACGGATGCGCTGAATCAGATTGCGCAGCTTCAGGATCAGATCCGAATGAAAAAAGGAATTCAGCTTTGCCCGAACTGCGGCGCACAGCTTGCGCCGGGAAGCATGTTCTGTGCAGGATGCGGCGCACAGGTCGCACAGCCGGCGCCTCAGCCGACAGACGGCATGATGCAGCAGCCGGGTAGTGGTGCCGTACCGCAGACACCGGCGCAGTCGACGGGCAGCGCGGGGGCACAGGCACCGGTACAGCCGGCGGGCAATGACGCACCACAGGCGCCGACACAGCCTGCCGACAATCCTGCGCCGCAGATGCAGAATACAAGATTTTGCGGTCAGTGCGGTTCGCAGATTCCGGCGGACAGTGCTTTCTGTCCTGTATGCGGGCAGAGAATTTGACGGCGATAAGGAGGAAGATAAATGCTTTGTAAGAATTGTGGAGCGCAGATTGCAGATGACAGCGTATTCTGTACCAACTGCGGTTTCAGGGTGCAGCCTGTGAGTGAAGCGGTGCAGGGAAATGCCGCGGTAACGGCGGAGCAGACTCCGGTACAGCCGATGCAGGAAAGCGCGGCAGCAGAGAATACAGCGCAGGCGGAGCCGGTGCAGGAAAG
>CAMWSU010000135.1 GCA_947176965.1 uncultured Lachnospiraceae bacterium
TGTTTATAAGCGCAATCCGGGATACAGGGTATGGAATCTCCGATTACAATTCAGGAAAGGGAAAGAGGGGAGAATAGAAAAGCAGAAAGGACTCCAAGCAGGCTGGGATTTTATCAGGATGGACCACCCGGATAAAAGAAAAAACAGATGCTGGTATTTTAATGCAGGAAATAGTCTTTTTGTGCCACATCGTTACAGAATTAAAGAAGAATAGCCGATATAACAGGTAAGAAATCGGATGCCTGCGGGAAGGGGACAAAAAGAATGGCTGTCGTCAAAAAGGATAATGAGAACGCGGTGGAAGCGCTGCGGTTCCCTTTCGTAGAGGGAAGTATACTCATAGCGGTAGATACGCTCATCTATGTGGAGACCGACCGACACAGAAACCTGTTCCATACGGCGGATCGAACCTACAGCATTTACCGAAAACTGGATGAGATCGAGCGGCAGCTGGACGGACTTGGCTTTGTGCGGATTCACCGGAGCTTTCTTGTCAATATGCGTTACATACGGCGGATCAGCAGTTATATCTGCTACCTGAATACGGGGGAGCAGATTTCCGTACCGAAGCCGCGCTATCCCTATGTAAAAAAACAATTTGAATTGTTTTTATCTAATGCAGGAGAGGCAGAAGACGTGAAGGAGATGGAAGCATGACACTGGACAGTATGCAGGATCGGATACAGTATCAAGGTGTGTGGGCGAACAGGACTAAGATGTCAAATGCCGCACAGACGAACGCGGCGGGAGGTACGGATTTTTCGGATTCCCTCACACAGGCGCAGGGCGCGGGAAAGAAGCGAGCAGATGCCATGGGAGGCGCGTCGGAGCCGGATTTGGAGACAGAGCCGGATACGCGAACGCTTCGTCAAAAGATGCAGGATATCATTGCCAAGCTGAATGAAAAGGTTCAAAGAGGTGAGACCGCTCCCAGCTTTCAGATCGGCGCGCAGTCCTTTACGATCGAGCAATGGGATCGGCTGATCGAGCGGATCGATGCCGCGCAGGAGGAGATGCGGGAGCAGCAGCGCGCAAAGCGGGGAGAACGTTTGAAAGAAGAAGCGCAGAAAGGCATTGCGGAAGCGGACTGGATGGACAACCGCTATGCGGAGGACGGCGTGATACAAAAAGACGACGACGTCCTGACGGTGGAGGAGCAGTTAGAGCGCATTTTAATGGATATGGACGATCCCGATGCTGAGGCAAAGGCGGCGGAGGATACTGATGGGAATGTGCCGGGGACGGAGGAGCGCGAGAGCGCTGTTTCGGAGCTGGCTGTATAAAAGGATGATTCCGGAAGTGGTATAAGAGAATCAGGAATCCAATAAAAAGAGCTGCACAACAGTGCGGCTCTTTTTATTGGATTCCTTTTTGCATCACGGGCATAAGTATGGTATTATAATAACAACTGCGTGACAGTGCAGAACGATTGTGTCTGGTAAAGACATCCTGTGGCAGGAGGTTTGCAATGAAGAAAAAATGGTGGCTTTTATCTGCTTTGGCTGGGTCGGCTCTGTTTAGCGGGTATCGCTATATGAGAAACAGGCATCACACATTGATGAGCGAAGCGGGGGAACAGACATCTTTACGGGTAAAAAATAAAAATGCTGCGGTTTGGGCGGAATACCCAAGACCGCAGATGAAACGTGCGGACTGGATGAGCTTAAACGGCGTATGGAGCTGTAACGGTCAAATGATCGTTGTGCCGTTTCCGCCGCAATCCAAGCTGTCGGGATATCACGGTCGTGTCGGTGCGCGGCTTACCTATCAGCGTTCGTTTGCGCTGCCGAAACAATTTGAAGGAAAACGGATTCTGCTGCATTTCGGGGCCGTCGATCAGGTGGCGGAGGTCTATGTCAATGAGCAGAAGCTGGCGCGGCATGAGGGCGGGTATCTGGCATGGACGGTTGATATTACGGAGGCGGTACGGCACGGACGGGAAAATGAGCTGCGCGTGATGGTCACGGATACGCTTTCGCATGATTATCCGTACGGCAAACAGCGTAAAAAGCGCGGCGGCATGTGGTATACGCCGGTCAGCGGCATTTGGCAGAGCGTCTGGATCGAGGCGGTGCCAGATGTGTACATCCGTTCCATGCAAATGAAGCCAGACCGAACGGGAATCCGGCTTAATGTGAACATACAGGATGACGGTGCGGATGCCGATATTCCCATTACTGTCAGGGTGACGCTGTCAAACGGGACGGTCCGTGTATACCAGGAATGTCTGAACAGGAAGACCCTTGCACAGACCGGGATGCGCATTGAGCTTGCGGGGACACCCTGTGCGGACGGTCATGCTTACACGCCGCGTCTGTGGAGTCCGGATTCGCCGCACCTGTATCCGATGAGCGTGACTATCGGGGAAGATACGGTTGAGAGTTATTTTGCCCTGCGTACGATTGAGATCCGTGAGATCCGGGGCATAAAGCGCGTCTGCCTAAACGGAGAGCCGGTCTTTTTACACGGCGTCTTGGATCAGGGTTATTTTCCGGAGGGAATCTATCTGCCCGGTGAAGAGCGTGAATATGAGCGGGATATTTTGCGGATGAAAGAGCTGGGGATCCGGATGCTGCGTAAGCATATCAAAGTAGAGCCGGAATGCTTTTATCATTACTGCGATCTCCATGGAATGCTTGTGATGCAGGATATGGTAAACAGCGGAAATTATTCTTTTGTCAGAGACACGGCGCTGCCGATGCTCGGCATGGTGAAGACGAACGATAAAAAGCGCGGCGGCAGTCCGCGGCGGAAAATGATCTTTGAACAACATATGAAAGATACGCTGCTGCAGCTTTATGATCACCCCTGCATCATTGCCTATACGATCTTTAATGAGGGCTGGGGACAGTTTGAAAGCGACCGCATGTATGAGACGGCGCGCCGCGTGGATGACAGCCGCCTTTACGATGCGACGTCGGGATGGTTTCGTCAGACGCTCAGTGACTTTGAGAGCAGGCATGTGTATTTTAAGACGATCAGGCTTCCGAAAACAGAGCGGCCCTTGATCGTTTCCGAGTGCGGCGGCTATGCCTATACGCTGCGGAAGCATCGCTACAGCCGCGTTGGTCATTACGGCTACGGAGAGTGCCGGAGCCGGAAAGAACTGACGGACCGGATCGTCAATATGTATGAAAAAATGATCCTGCCCGCCATTGCGGACGGCGCGTGCGGCTGTGTCTATACGCAGCTCAGCGATGTGGAGGAAGAGACGAACGGTTTTTATACCTATGACCGCAAGGTCTGCAAGGTGGATGCGGAACGAATACGGGAGATTGCCGGACGGATCGCGGACGTGATGAGCGGTATTCATCAGGTGGATCAACGTAGATAATATTACGGTATTTTTTATGATATCCCTGATGTTCCAAGTGTGATAGTAACAAAATATAAACATGATAATAGGAGGTCTTATGAAGGAATTTGTTGGATTCAAGCATGGCGTGAACCTTGGCGGCTGGCTGTCGCAGTCGGATTACGCACCCGAACATCTCGAAAACTTTATAAAGGAGGAAGATATTGAAAAAATCGCATCCTGGGGCTGCGACCATGTGCGCCTGCCGTTTGATTATAATATCATGCTCGGCGAGGACATGTCCGTGCGTTCGGATGCGTTCACCTATCTGGACCGCTGCGTGGAGTGGTGCGAAAAGTACGGATTAAATATGATCCTCGACCTGCATAAGACGCCGGGATTCTCGTTTGACAAGGGCGAGCAGGAGAGCGGTTTCTTTGAAAATGAGAAGTATCAGAATATTTTTATGGCGATGTGGTGTGAAATTGCCAAACATTATGCGGATAAAGAGGATCATATTGCGTTTGAACTGCTCAACGAGATTACCGAACAAAAATATGCGACGATCTGGAACGGGATTGCGATGCGGACGATACGCGAGATTCGCCGGTTTGCGCCCAAAAATCCTGTGTTGATCGGCGGCATTTACAACAACAGCATATTTGGTCTTACCTTGCTTGAAAAGCCGGACGACGACAATATCGTATTTAATTTCCATTATTATAATCCGCTGGTATTCACGCATCAAAAAGTGTATTGGATCGACGAGATGAGCCCTGACTGCGAGATTGATTATCCCGATTCCAAAGAAGTCTATTATCGCAAAACGCTCGATAATCTGGACAAAGGTCTGGCATATGCATTGGCGGATTTTCCGGGAGATCGGATCGACGCATCTTATATGGAGTGGGAAATGCGTGTTGCAGCTGATGTGGCAGAAAAGGTGGACGTGCCGATTTACTGCGGTGAGTACGGCGTCATTGACCGTGTTCCTGACGAACGGCTCTTACGCTGGTATGCGGATATTTCTGCCGTTTTTGATAAGTTCGGAATCGGAAGAGCAGCATGGACATACCGTGAGAAGGATTTTGGGATCACCGATCCCTGCCGGAGCCAGATCATGGATCAGATCATCACATATCTATAATAAAAAAGATCGGCGCATACGCGCCGTTCTTTTTTACTTACAGGAAATTTCACAGACCCAGAAGAATTCGCCAAAGGCGAATTCTTCGAAAGAACGCAGAGCGTTCTTTTTTATACTGCCTCATGGAACGTTCTGCTGATGACGTCCGCCTGCTGTTCCGGTGTGAGCTTAATGAAATTGACCGCATAACCGGATACGCGGATGGTAAGCTGCGGATAATTCTCCGGATGCTTCTGTGCGTCGAGCAGCGTATCCCTGTTCAAAACATTGACATTCAGATGATGTCCGCCCTTTGTTGCGTAACCGTCCAATAAATTAACGAGATTGTCTACCTGTGCCATATTTGTTTCCATACAAATGCTCCTCCTTTTATAATCAAAAATAGTAATCGTTACTGTTATTAATATCATATCACATATTCTTATGATGTCCATAGCAAAAAAGAAAATTCTTGTATTTTTTTTCATACAAAATGATGCTGTCATATTTTATATGGGGGTTCATATACTTTGGTGTGAGGGTTGCACCTTTTCGCAGACTATCGAAAGGTATGAGGTACAAGATGGATCAGGAACAGGAATTTTTAGGGCTTTTTCCGGATACGATGCGGCCCGGATTTCGGAACGTGGCGGCAAGGCTCAAGCAAATTCAGGAGATACGGCTTAGGGTCGGGAGGCCGGTTATTATTTATGCGCATGGCAGGGAATATTTTTTGTCAGGGGACGGGGAGTTTCTCTATCAGGCGGATCGTGCGCTCTGCCCGGATAAGTTCTATATGGACAGGCTTTTTGCCCATTTATGCGGCTATTCTGTGTATGCGTATGAGGATGAGATTAGGCAGGGCTTTTTAACCGTCGTGGGCGGACACCGGATCGGGCTTGGCGGAGAAGTCGTGTGCAGGGAGCATGAGCCGGTCTCCATGAAAAACGTGAATGCCATGAACATCCGCATCGCGCATCAGATCAAGGGAGCGGCATATGGTGTGATGCCGCAGCTGTTTCAAGGGCAAGAGTTCCTAAACACATTGATCATTTCGCCGCCCGGCAGCGGAAAAACGACACTGCTGCGGGATATGATCCGTTGTCTTTCGGATGGATGCTGCGGACATGCAGGAATGACGGTGGGCGTTGTGGATGAGCGCAGCGAGATCGGCGGAAGCTGCCTGGGCGTGCTTCAGAACGATCTCGGCATGCGGACGGATCTGCTCGACGCCTGTCCGAAGGCGGAGGGGATGTTTTTGCTGTTAAGGAGCATGAATCCGCGTGTGATCGCCGTGGATGAGATCGGGGGAAAAGAGGATGCGGAAGCGATCGGACAGGCAAGTCGGTGCGGCTGCAAGATCATCGCGACCGTGCACGGCAATGACGTCAGGCAGCTTATGGAGCGCAAATACATAGGAACGCTGCTTGCGGACGGATTATTTGAGCGTTACATATTGCTCAAGGGTTCTTCAAGGCCGGGGGTCATCTCCGAGGTGCTTGACAAATCGTTTGCGCCGATGAACGGCGCGGTTTCGGAAGGAGGGAGCGGCGGATGAAATGGCTGGGGGCGCTGCTGCTCACGCTCGGCACGACCGGAATGGGAGTTTTCTATAAAAGAGCGGGGTATGAGCGGATCAGGGAACTGGAGCGGATGATTTGGTTTTTTTATTATTTGGAGAGCGAAATCCTCTATCATAAAGCGGAGCTTGCAGAGATATGCAGGCGTGGCGGAGAGCGGCAGAAGGGCGCGGCAGGACAGCTGTTATCCGCAGTCGCGAGTCGCATGGAAAACGGAGAGGGGGCTGTGTTTGAGCGGATATGGCGGGAGGAGAGCGAAGCGCTTCTCGGGAAATATCCTCTGCGGGATGAGGATATTGCGGATATACGGGAATTTGCGGCGCAGGAATTTGCCGACAGCCGCATGCAGCTTGTACAGGCGGCATTTTGCAGGGAGAAGCTGGAGGAAAAAAGAAAACGTCTGTCGGAGGACGCGGTTTCGAAAAGCAGGATGTATGTGTGCATGGGTGCGATGGGCGGACTTGTGATCAGCATTGTTCTTTTATGATGATATGGGAACGGGGACAGTAAGGAAAGCGTATGGAGATCAGTATCATATTCAAGATTGCGGCAGTCGGGATTCTTGTGACAATTTTAGGTCAGGTGCTCAAGCACAGCGGTCGGGACGAACATGCCTTTTTGGTCGGATTGGCAGGGCTTATTTTGGTGCTGACTTGGATCGTTCCTTATATTTATGAACTGTTCCAGACGGTGCAGGAACTGTTTGCATTGTAGGCCATAGAGACGGAGAGGAAACATGGACATTGCAAAAATCGTGCTGCTTTCGCTTGCGGGAATTTTCCTCGGCGTGCAGCTAAGGGGCAGCAGGCAGGAATTTTCTTTTTACATCGGCATTGTCCTTAGTATGATCATCTTCGGGGCGGGGATGGATAAGCTATCGGCGGTGCTTTCGGAGATTTCGCAGCTGCAGGGCTTTATGGGAGATCAGTACAGCTATTTCAGCATTCTGCTAAAGGTCATCGGGATCACATACCTGTGCGAATTTGCCTGCTCCGTCTGTAAGGACGCCGGCTTTTCGTCCGTGGCGGGGCAGATTGAGATTTTCGGTAAACTGACCGTACTGTTAGCAGGGATGCCGGTCATACTTGCGGTCATTCAGACGATACAGGAGTTTGCGCTGTAAGTCGGAAACGGAGGGCGGTAGATTGAAAAATCAAAGATTTTTCAATCGGCAAATATTGTGCTTACGCCCAAATTCGCAGACTTCGGTAAGAATGGAGAATTTATATGGATATGACGGTCGATTTTACGCAAAGCCTCGGACTGGAAGAACTGTCCGAGCGGATCGGCGGGGTCTTTGGGGGAAGCGACATCTCTTTTTTTGACCTGATACTGAACGCGTTAAAAGGGGAGAACGGTTTAAGCTTAAAATGGATTTTTCAAAGTGTGCGGCAGGCGGTGGGCACGGAGGCGGCAGATTATAAGATGATTTTTGCGAGCATCTTGATCATTGGCATTTTTTCGGCGGTCTTTGCACAGTTCGGACAACTTTTTGAGAGCAGGCAGGTTGCGGACATCAGCTATGACATTGCGTT
>CAMWSU010000136.1 GCA_947176965.1 uncultured Lachnospiraceae bacterium
CTCGTGACCTTTTTGCTAGTATAATTTCGCATAACGGCCTTGATGTTGAGCCCGCTGAATGCTTCCATGAAGTTTTTGAGCCGTTCTTCATGGGACACATCGCTTGTCCAAGGACTTTTGTTTTTGCTTGTAAACGGCGAGGTTTTCCTCATATCCTTTTTATTCATGTTCCGCATGGAGGAAAGTGTGAGCAGCACATCATCCGTATTGCGCGAAGGTTCGGTTGCTGTACCGTAGATGCAGCCCTTACCGCAATTCAAAATATCGACCATGAACGGAAGCTGCTGTTTGTTACCAATGCGCTCCACATATTCCTGCAAATAATGGTAGGCCTCTCTTTCGCCCTCTACCTGACGTACAACCTGCGCTTTCCCAAGGAAGTGTTCTACGTTCTCACGCAGTCCTCCCGGCATCGGATACAGAGAGCCAAGCCCGTATTCCAGCTCATCGTTATATTCGGGCGCAGACGTATAATCATTGCCGATATACGCCATCAGCTTGCGGAATGTCACATTATAGGAGACATAGTCGCCGCAGTTCGGATCCGTAATTTCCAGCTTTTTCGCAATACATGGGCTTATAAAAGCAAGCTTATCATTATTATGCAGATATTTCTTGGCATAAACAGCCATACACATCATGGGGCTGTGAATCGGTACTAAGCGCGGGATCAGCTCCGGAATATATTTTTCCACATAATTGACGATTGCCGGACAAGGCTGTGAGATACCGCCGAAAAACTGATGTTCCGTAATATATTTCAGGTATCCCCATGTCGTAATGTCCGCGCCGAAAGATACGCTGTAAATATGCTTGACGCCTTTCTGCTTTAAGAGTCCAAGCACCCGCCGATACTCTCTCGGATAATTTGCCAGAAATGCAGGCGCTATGATGACCGATATCGATTTTCCCGCCGCTAAATCTGCAAAAAAAGTATCCGTATCGTCATAATAATCCCTTGCACCATGCGTACAGGCATCAAAACAGGCTCCGCAGGCAATACAATGTCCGGAATCAACCGTTACCTTTCCCGGATCGGTCGCAATGTTAGATATGAGTACCGGACATGCCCGTACACATTTGTTACAACCGCTGCACTGATCATTCGTATAAATCAGATTCATAAGTATGTATCCTCCTTAAGCGGGTGATAATCACCTGAAAATATTTTGTGTATCTTAATGGAAGAAGCTGATTGCTTTCTTTAATCCTTCTGCAAGTTCTAACATATCTTGTGATACTTTGCCAATCTGTTTCATATCCTCGTTGACTAGATTGGCTGAAGCTGTCGTTTCCTCGGATGCAGCTGCATTTTCCTCAGAGATAGAGGACAGGCTCTCGATCGTCTCACCAATACCGTTCTTCACGGCATCAACGCTCACCACTTCTTCACGAATGCGCTCTGTTCCTTGAGAAATCTCATTGACTGCATTCAGTACCTTGTCAAACATCGCTCTTGTATCCTGAATTTTACCAAGCTGCTTTGTCGCACTTTCATTTAAGACATCGGACAGAGAACTTGTTTTTTGAATATCCGCAACAAGACTGACGATGATCTCCTGAATTTCTCTTGCCGCAGAAGCACAGCTTTCTGCAAGTGAACCGATTTCTTTTGCAACAACCGCAAAACCGCGGCCTGCTTCTCCCGCTCTTGCCGCTTCAATGGAAGCATTGAGACTGAGCAGATTCGTCTGTGAACTAATCTCTTCGATTGTTTTCAAGATCACATTGATCTTGTTTACCGCCTCCACATTCTTCTCGGACTGTTCCACAA
The DNA here is from genome assembly GCA_947176965.1 of uncultured Lachnospiraceae bacterium. Classification (GTDB taxonomy): domain Bacteria; phylum Bacillota; class Clostridia; order Lachnospirales; family Lachnospiraceae; genus DLAJ01. The sequence goes on from CAMWSU010000136.1 coordinate 1,775, forward strand.
TATTATCAATATCTGTTTTCGTCTGCGTATTAATATCAATTAACTCTGCCATGGTCGCTTGCGCGTGATTGGATACTTGCTTCGTCTCGTCGGACATCTTGGAAAGCGTTACAACCTTATCGGTAATAATGTCAAGCGTTGCATTCAGCTCTTCAATATTCGCCATTGCTCCTGCCGTATCCTGTGCCTGCGTCGTAGAGCCCTCCGCAACTTCCTCAATCGCCTTGGTAACCTGAGAAATCGCAGAAATTGTTGTATCGACCGAACCGGTCAGTTGGATAGAACAATCATTCAGCGTCGCCGCATCCTTTTGGATGCCGTTCATAATCCCGCGCAGATTTACGACCAGATGGTTGACATTGTCTGCCAAAGCGCCGATCTCATTACGCTGATTCAGTGCATCTACATGGAGTTCCACATTGAGATCTCCGCCCCCCAGTTTTGTCACCGCGCCGGTCAGATTCGTCATTGCCCTCACGATCACGCGCACCATGATAATGACAACAATCAGAATCACTCCAAGTACGATGACGGTGCCGATGACCAATGATATGATCGCGTTCGTGATCGCTTTTTGGGCGATGGATCTCGGATATCCGACAAATACCATACCCACTATCGTTCCATCCATATTGCGAAGCGGTTCATAAGCGACATAACTCGGCACACCGTTCACCACCAGGTTTTCATTAAAATAACCATTGCCCGCAAGCACCTGACTGGCAACCTTTTCATCCGCCTGGGTCCCGACAATATAATCACCGTTCGCATCTTTCAAGGTCGTGAGGACTCGTGTATCTCCATAAAACAAAGTGACATTCAGATTTTTTTCCTCTTGAAATCGATTTAGGAGATCCTGCGTATGTCCGACATAGTTGGCACCTTTATATAAATTGCCGTTTACCATGCTCCAATTGCCTTCATACAGGGTGTCATACGCTTCCATCAAGGAAAAGCAAACCGACTCAACTGCCTGACGATTACTATCCTCCAAGGAACTTTTGAGCTTGCTCGTGCTCAGCACAAAATTGACAACTGACAACAACACCATCGGCAGCATTGTCAACATTACCAAAAGTACACCAAACGGAAGCTTCAATTTGTTTTTCTGCATAATGATTTCCCTTTCTCCAGCCAAGATTCTTTTGTTTTTTGCTATTTTGGATATAATCATATCGATTTATTATATAACACATGGCAGATAAAGTCAATATATGGCAGATTTTTATGAATCTGTATTGCACAAAATGCACAATTTTGAGGCGGCATAAATAAGATTTTTGTATAAAAGCCCCGCAGAGATTCATTTCTCTGCGGGGCTGCAATGTTTTACCGGATATGAATTGATCGCCAGAACCTTCCGATCGTTTCTTTTGGAAAACGCGTATCTTAGAAACGATTTGCGTTCGCTGCTTCCTCAACGGAAACGGCAACTGCAACCGTTGCGCCGACCATCGGATTATTACCCATACCGATCAGCCCCATCATTTCCACATGTGCGGGAACGGATGAGGATCCTGCAAACTGTGCATCGGAATGCATACGACCCAAAGTATCGGTGAATCCGTAGGATGCCGGACCAGCTGCCATATTATCGGGATGCAGCGTACGGCCGGTACCGCCGCCGGATGCTACGGAGAAATACTTCTTTCCTGCCTCTGTACGCTCTTTCTTATATGTACCTGCAACCGGATGCTGGAATCTGGTCGGATTGGTGGAGTTACCGGTGATGGAGACATCCACATTTTCTTTCCACATGATCGCAACGCCTTCCGGAACGGAGTTCGCACCGTAGCAGTTTACCTTGGAACGAAGCCCGTCAGAATACGGAATACGCTCAATCTCCTTTACCTCATTTGTGTACGGATCGTACTCTGTCTCCACAAACGTAAAGCCGTTGATACGGGAAATGATCTTTGCCGCATCCTTTCCAAGACCGTTTAAGATAACGCGAAGCGGTTTCTTACGAACCTTATTTGCTTTTTCGGCAATGCCGATCGCACCTTCTGCTGCTGCAAAAGACTCATGTCCTGCAAGGAAACAGAAGCAGTCCGTATCTTCCTCAAGCAGCATCTTGCCGAGATTTCCGTGTCCTAAACCAACCTTACGGGTATCGGCAACAGATCCCGGAATACAGAATGCCTGTAATCCCTCTCCGATCGCTGCAGCTGCATCAGAAGCCTTTCTGCAGTTCTTCTTGATCGCGATTGCTGCGCCTACCGTGTATGCCCAGCATGCATTCTCAAAGCAGATCGGCTGAATCTTCTTGACCTGCTCATATACATCAAGGCCCGCGTCTTTGGTTATCTTTTCTGCTTCCTCAAGTGAAGCGATCCCATAGCCATTTAATACGGAATTGATGGTGTCAATTCTTCTTTCATACGATTCAAATAAAGCCATTGATTTGTCCTCCTCCTGATTTATTCTTTACGCGGGTCAATGATTTTTACTGCGTCATCGACACGGCCGTACTGTCCGCTTGCTTTTTCATAAGCAGTGTTCGGATCATCACCTTTTTTGATGAAATCAGTCATCTTTCCAAGGCTTACGAACTTGTAACCGATAATCTGATCGTCTTTATCAAGCGCGATTCCGGTTACATAGCCCTCTGCCATTTCCAGATAACGAGGACCTTTCTTTAATGTGCCGTACATCGTACCAACCTGGCTTCTTAATCCCTTACCGAGATCTTCCAAGCCGGCTCCGATCGGCAGTCCCTCCTCGGAGAATGCACTCTGCGTACGTCCGTAGACAATCTGTAAAAACAGTTCTCTCATAGCGGTATTGATCGCATCGCATACGAGGTCGGTGTTGAGCGCTTCCATTACAGTCAGACCGGGAAGAATCTCCGCTGCCATCGCTGCGGAATGCGTCATACCGGAACAGCCGATTGTCTCCACAAGCGCCTCCTGAATGATTCCCTCTTTGACGTTCAGCGTCAGCTTGCAAGCGCCCTGCTGAGGAGCACACCAGCCTACACCGTGTGTCAGACCGGAAATGTCTTCCACCTTTTTCGCCTGTACCCACTTGGCTTCTTCCGGAATCGGTGCGCAGCCATGATGTACGCCCTGTGCTACGGTACACATTTCTTCAACTTCCTTTGAATAAATCATGTGAAATCTCCTTTCGATTTATGGTATGATTACTGGCGCGAGGTATGCATTGCGCCACTGCTTCAATTTTCTCACAATTTGTCAAAAAAATCCAGTATTTTTTTGGAATATATCACACAAATACAGGAACCTGTCACGAGGTCGGCTCCATCCTGAAAAACGTGCCGGATTCCTAGTTATTTTCTCTTAATAAATCCGGAAATCAGCAGCAAGACAGATGCAATGATCATCATATAATAGCCTGCGCCCTTTGTGTAAAGCTCACTGTATTCATTTTGTGTTAATATGACAATCTCAGCCACACATAACACACATGCCAATATGCCGGCCGCGATCACGATCTTGTTTTTCTTTACCAGCGCGCCGATGATCCCCAATGCCGCAATGATCATAAAGAAAACACCATCACCCTCTATCAGCGATTTGCTCACAGTGATAAAGCTTTCAATCGATATATAGGGCAAAAACATGGCTGCCGCAAGAAGCGCCGATGAAATGATCGCAGCGATATTGATTTTATTTACCATTCCCTGACCGTTGGGATAAGCCGCCGCTCCCATCGGATTTTGCTGATACCCGTTCTGCGTCATTCCCTGCATCCCCGCGGTCTGATAAGGCATGTTTCCGTTTTGATATGGCATTCCTTCCCGGGCATCTTTTGACAAGGCGCTCCCACAATGCTTGCAAAACGTTGAATTATCATCAATCTGTCCGCCACAATTCTTACAGTACATTCTTTTTTCCTCCATTTGCATTTCTATAACTTTCAATCAGTTTTTTGCCGCCGGAATCCTTTTAAGAAATTTAAGAGTTACATGTCAGCGGTACTCTTTTTTACAATATCTGCCCCGCTTTTATAAATATGCCCCTCCGGGATCACGCCGCGCACACTGGACAGCGGATAGACATTCGAATTTCTTCCGATGACTGTCCCGGGATTTAAGACAGAGTTACAGCCGACCTCGACGCGGTCGCCGAGCATGGCACCAAACTTTTTTAAGCCCGTCTCTATTTCACAGGAATGCAGCCGGTCTTTCACAGCCACAAGCGTTTTATCGCTCTTGACGTTGGACGTGATCGAACCCGCACCCATATGCGCCAGATAGCCTAAAATGCTGTCACCGACATAATTATAGTGTGGTACCTGTACCTTATCAAACAGGATCACGTTTTTCAGCTCTGTGGAATTGCCGACAACCGCGCCTTTTCCGACGATCGCATTCCCGCGGATAAATGCGCATTGTCTGACTTCCGCTTCCTCGTCAATGATGCATGGCGCGCCGAGATATGCGCTGTCAAACACCTTCGCGCTTTTGGCGACCCAGACATGACTCTCCCGCTCTTCATAGACCGATTTGTCCAGCCGCTCCCCGAGCGAAATGATAAACTCTCCGATCTGCGGAAGTAACTCCCACGGATACGTCTTTCCCTCAAATAATTCTGCCGCAATGGTTTTTTCCAGATCGTACAGGTTTGTGATCTTTGCTGATTCCATTTCCATCCTGTTCTCCATTCCCGCGCATTTTTGCGCAAATAAGATTTGCAGCCGCTTTTTGTTATAACATGTGATTGTCTCACTCGGTCAATAGCAAGGCTACGGGTATTGACTATGACAGTCACTTTTGATAAAATCCCGCGGCCGCATCAAATTTCTGATGCAGCCAGCTTTGATTGCTGATCTGCTTGACATATTCTGTACGGCGCGTCACAAAGCCATTCAGTTTGTCCAGATATTCCGTCTCCGTGATACTGCCGTCCGCGACGCCGGAAAGTCCCTTCTCCCAGCTTGCCGTCAGCGCCGGATCGAGCAGTGCCTTCATGGAGCTGTCCACCACGTCGTAGATCATCTCGCCGAGCAGCGTCGGTGTGATCACCTGTGTCTTTTTATTCAGCTTCAGGTATTTAATATGCACAAGCTTCTTTAGAATTTCTGCACGGGTCGCGCTTGTGCCGATTCCGCTTCCCTTGATCTGCGCGCGCAATTCCTCGTCCTCTATAAACTGTCCCGCATTTTCCATTGTCAGGATCATGGAGCCGGAATTATAGCGTTTCGGCGGCGATGTCTCGCCCTCCTTCACCTGATATTCCTTTACTTTAAGTATACTTCCCTTCTTCACGTTCTCCAAAAGGGTAAGAAATGCTTCGTCGCATTTCATGTCATCTTCGGTATTTTCCGTTTCTTTCTCTTTTTTGAAAAAAGAAGGACGGGCAACCGCAAGATAGCCTTCTTTTTTTAACACCTTAAAATTCGATACAAACTGCTCCGTCTCCACTCTGCTTACAAGAGCCACCTTCTCATAGACTGCCGCCGGATAAAAAATACTTAAAAATCTGCGCGCGACAAGCTCGTAAATATGTACGGCGGTCGAACTTAAGCCTTCCAGTGCGCGGAGCCCTTGTCCGGTCGGAATGATGGCATAGTGGTCGGTGATCTGTTTATCGTTTACATATCGGCTTTTTCCGACGCCGCGATATGCGTTTTTTTCAATGAGCAGTGCCGCAAAGCCGCTGACCGGCTCATACTGCATGAGTCCTCGGATATTTTTGTCGATCTCTTTTGCGACGGCACTCG
>CAMWSU010000137.1 GCA_947176965.1 uncultured Lachnospiraceae bacterium
TAAGAATACCATTACCCCGGAACATACAAGGGAAACGGCGATTCCCAGGAACAGACTCGCCCGAACCCCTTCTTTGATCCGAACAATCTTATTCGCCCCATAGTTTTGAGAAACATAGGCGGCGGCTGCCAGTCCGAAAGAAGACGCCGCGATTTCCAGCAGCCCATACAATTTCGCGGCGGCGGAATATCCGGCGAGAAACGCAATCTCAAACTGATTGATCCGGTTCACAACGATCAGACCGCCGATCGAGGTAATGACGCTCTGCATGGTCATGGGGATTCCCATTTGGAACAGCTTTCCGGCGATGGATGTTTCCTTGTAGGAACGGATGGCGGTATGAAAAACTCTTTTATGATAGAAATAATAGCCGCAGATGATCATGACCACACATTCTGAGAGAACAGTGCCGAATGCCGCGCCCGCTATGCCGAATCCGAAAATATTGACAAACAGGATGTCAAAGGCGATGTTACACAGTGAGGAAACCGTCATGGCGAATAAAGGAATATGACTGTTTCCACGGCTTCTTAACGCACCGGAGAACAGCTGATAAAACGTTAAAAAAGGAATCCCTAAAAAGATCGTATTCACATATTCTTTTGCCATGGAATAGACTTCCTCTTTTGTGCCGAGCAGACGGAGAATCCATCCAGAGGTAAGGAGTGCGAACACGGTCAGTACGATGGCAAGGATGAGGCATATTTTTTTAGACACTTTATAATAAATAGTAAATTCTTCTTCGTTCTTTTCTCCAAAACTGTTTCCTAACAGGATGGAAAATCCCGAAACCAATCCGATCACGATTCCATTTACCAAAAACAGGAGCCATTCTGTTCCGACGAGGGCGGCAAGCCCCAAAGGACCGATCTTTCTTCCGATGATGATCGTATCTACAAAGGTATATAATTGCTGAAATACATTTCCAACGACCAATGAGAAAGAAAAAGCACCAATCAATCGAAACGGGTTTCCGACGGTCATATCCGTATCTTTTTTCATATTATACTCCGGTAATAGATCATATCTTGTTGATCGACATCGTATTCAACTATGCGAAGTTGTACACCACAAAGTGTTTCCATGTCTGAAAGACATGATAGCATATTCGTTGATTATAGTAAATGCTTGCAAATTTGAGTGACCATTGCTATAGTATACTTATAAAATAGAAAAGAAAATTTGTGAGTATAATTTATAAAAATTGTAGAAATAATGGAGTTATGGAGGAGATTTATGGCGATTGTAAGCGATGAACAGGTTATCAAGGTGTTACGGCTATACAATCCGTGGTGGAGGATGCCCTCTGCCATAAAAGAGGAAAGCAAGCCGCAGAAGCGTCTGGCTTATTATGAAGCTCTTAAAATGCTGAAGCATAAAAGCATACGGCGTTTTGCCGTTTTGTCCGGCGTAAGGCGCGTGGGAAAAACAACGATCATGTATCAGATCATGGAGCATCTGATAGAAGACGGGGTGAATCCAAAGAATATTTTCTATGCGACCTTTGACAATCCCATTTTGAAACTCGTCAACGTGGAAAGCGTTTTATCTATCTATGAGAGCTTATACCCGATTGAGGGAACAAGATATATTTTTTTTGACGAGATACAGTACACGGACAATTGGGAGCTTTGGATGAAGGTGATCTACGACAGCCGGAAAGACATTCGCCTGATTGCCACAGGATCGGCAAGTCCTATTTTAGAGAAAGGTTCGACAGACAGCGGTACAGGCAGATGGAGTGTTTTGAAAATCCCTACGATGTCATTTTATGAATACTGCCGGCTGCTTGGTCTTGAGGAACCGGAGCTGCCGGAAAATCTGCGGATAACCGGACTCGTTAAAATGAGTAAGGCGGAGCTTGGTGATATTATGAGCCGTTTTGCACCGTTGAAAAATCATTTTAACCGCTATTTAACGATCGGCGGTTTTCCGGAGCTTGTGTTGTCCGATGATGATATCTATGCACAGAGAATGCTGCGTGAGGATGTGGTAGATAAGGTCATCAAGCGTGATGTGCTGACCTTGTTTCATATCCGAAGCCCCCTGTTGATGGAAAAGCTTTTTCTCTATCTCTGTATGAACTCAACGGAAATTTTCAATGCAACTACGGCGGCAAAGGAGCTGGAAAACATTACGGTGTCAACGATTGACAGTTATATCGAGGCGCTGGAAATGTCCAATCTCATTTATCTCTCAAAGCCTATGGATGTGGGGAGAAAAGGCTCCTTGAAAGGAAAACCGAAAATATTGATCGCCGATGCCGCTATCCGCAATGCGGTACTGATGATCGAGGATATATTGTCAGAAGAAAGCGAGCTTGGAACGATAGTGGAAACTGCCGTTTACAAGCATATCATGTCTTTTTATCAAGGCAGCGCGGCACAGATTGGATATTTCAGAAAGGCAAAGGACAATCAAAAGGAAGTAGATGTCGTGATCGAGCTGCCTCGCCAGAAAATTCTCTGCGAGGTCAAGTATCGTAACAATTCTCATATTTCTGCTACGGATGCAGTTGTGGAATTATGTCAGGATGAAAATTCCAAAGTGACAAACGCGTTTTTGATCACGAAGCAGTTAGAGGACTTTGGTATTGCAAAGAATGAAACAGTTACACCCATTTTTCGTGTCCCTGCAATTGCGTTTCTCTATCTCTTAGGAAAGGCAGAAGCGGAAGGACAGAACGGAAAACTATAATGCAACAAAAAAATAACCGATGCATATTTTTTGAATGTGCCGCACATCCTATTCCGGAAAAAAGAATCGGAAAGCGGGGAATCAGCCGATGGCAGATCAGTCAAAGGATATGAAAAAGGCATATGAGGAGCAGAAGCATCAGCAGAGCCGTATGCAGCAGAAAAAGCAGGTTTATCAGGAATATGTCGAGCAGATGACGCCGAAAAAGAATATCTGGTGGCAGATGATTAAAGCGTTTATTGTTGGCGGATTGATCTGCACGCTCGGACAGGTGATCTTAAATGTTGCGATGGATCAGTTCGGACTGGATAAAGAGACGGCGGGAACGTGGTGCTCCGTCATACTTGTGTTGCTCAGCGTGCTTTTGACCGGCTTTAATCTGTATCAAAAGCTTGGCGCGTTTGCGGGCGCGGGCGCGCTTGTGCCAATTACGGGTTTTGCCAATTCCGTGGCGTCCCCGGCGATTGAATACCAAAAGGAAGGTCAGGTATTCGGCATCGGCGCCAAAATCTTTACGATCGCGGGACCGGTCATTCTATACGGTATCGTGACAAGCTGGGTGCTGGGCTTTGGATACTGGATCGGGAAATGCTTTGGGGTTTGGTAAAAAGCTGATTCCATCTCCTACGCCATCTTATGCTTCATCCGAAACTGCTTCGGCGTGCAGCTGCGGTATTTTTTGAAACTTTTGATCATATGGCTGCAATCGGAAAATCCGGTTTCCTGGCTGATATAGGTGAGGTCAAAGTTTGTGAAAAGAAGAAAATCCTCCACCTTAAAAATTTTCATTTCTTCAATATAGGTCTTGCAGCTCTTTCCGTAAAGCTGTTTGAATTTCTTGGCAAAGCAGGAATAGCTGAGTCCGCACATTGACGCAATATCGGCGACCTGAAGATTTTCTTTGATGTTGGAATCGATATATTCCGTAACGCTGTCGATGTCGTATTGGGCGTCGGAGGCAAACACATCGTGATCGATCGAGAAGCCGTCGCGCATCCAGCAGCGGATAATGTTCATTAAAAGATGATAGAGCTTTGTCTGAATGATCCTGTCGTAGCCGTATTCCTGTTTTTGCAGCTCGTCCACACAGTCTCTAAACAGGCGGCTGCATTCCATGTTCTTAGCAGTCTCCGCAGGAAAATAAAATGACATCTGCTTATTGTATGCACTTTTTACAATATTGCGCAGCTTCGGTGCGTAGGAGGATGTGATGTGGATGCTGTTGATGTCAAATTTGAGCACAATATAGCGCAGCGGTCCCGGAGCAGCGGCATAAATGGAATGAACGGACTGCGGATGAAAAAAGACCATATCGCCGACATTGGCGGTATGGATGCGCTCATCCGTGTGCATTTCGGCGCTTCCTTCCAGCATAAAGATCATTTCCGCAAAATAATGCCAGTGCGGTCTGATCGGGAAACGGTTTGTCCCGGCATCATAAACGAAGCATTCAAAAGGCGTATTCAGCGCGTTTCCGGCTTCAAAAAGATTGTACATAATCAATTCTCCCAAGGGAAATAGCCTGCGGCAGTCGATCAATCTGTGTGCAGCCTCATCTGCCTGGCTCGTTAACTGCGGAAAGAACACGGATATTGCACTTAAGTATAGCACGTCTCTGCTTAAAATGCATCCTCTTTTCACGTTGAATTAGATGGATAAATTTGCTATAATAACTTCAAAAAATATTAAGGGGGATACGTGATGTTGACAAGAAAACAATATCAATTTTGGTTTTGCACAGGTTCTCAGGATTTATACGGGGACGAATGCCTTGCTCATGTGGCGGAGCATGCAAAAATCATTGTACAGAAGCTGAACGAATCAGGAAAACTGCCGTTTGAAATTGTCTGGAAACCGACGCTGATCACCAATGAGCTGATCAGGAGAACCTTTAACGAGGCAAATACGGATGAGCGCTGTGCGGGTGTCATTACGTGGATGCATACGTTTTCTCCCGCAAAGTCATGGATCATCGGTCTTCAGGAATACCGCAAGCCGCTGCTCCATCTGCACACGCAGTTTAATGAGGAAATTCCGTATGACGCGATCGATATGGATTTCATGAATGAAAATCAGTCGGCGCACGGGGACAGGGAGTATGGGCATATCGTTTCCCGGATGGGGATCGAGCGCAAGGTCGTGGTCGGACATTGGGCGGATGAAACCGTACAGGATCGCATTGCATCATGGATGCGCACGGCGGTCGGCGTTGTGGAATCCAGCCATGTGCGCGTGATGCGCGTTGCTGACAATATGCGCAATGTTGCCGTGACCGAGGGAGACAAGGTTGAGGCACAGCTCAAATTCGGCTGGGAGGTTGACACCTATCCGGTCAATGAAATTGCGGAGTCGGTCGATGCCGTGTCAGAAGCGGATACAAATGCGCTGGTGGATGAATATTATGACAAATATGAGATTCTGCTGGAGGGCAGGGACGCCGATGAATTTCGTCGTCATGTTGCTGTGCAGGCGCAGATTGAGCTGGGCTTTGAGCGTTTCCTTGAAGAAAAAAATTATCAGGCGATCGTCACCCATTTCGGTGACCTCGGCGCATTGAAGCAGCTCCCCGGACTGGCGATCCAGCGACTGATGCAGAAGGGTTATGGCTTTGGCGCGGAGGGCGACTGGAAGGTTGCTGCGATGGTGCGCATCATGAAACTGATGACGCAGGATATGGCGGATGCAAAGGGTACGTCCATGCTGGAGGATTATACCTATAACTTTGTCAAAGGAAAAGAGGGAATTTTGCAGGCGCATATGCTCGAAATCTGTCCTTCCATTGCCGATGGGCCGATCAGTATCAAATGCCAGCCGCTTTCCATGGGAGACAGAGAGGATCCTGCGAGACTCGTATTCACTTCCAAGGAAGGAAGAGGCATTGCGGTATCCATGATTGACCTTGGCAGTCGATTCCGCTTGATCATTAACGATGTAAACTGTAAAAAGACGGAAAAACCGATGCCCAAGCTTCCGGTTGCCACGAACTTCTGGACACCGGAGCCGGATCTGTATACGGGTGCGGAGGCATGGATCCTTGCGGGCGGCGCACATCATACCGCATTCACATATGACCTGACGGCGGAGCAGATGGGCGACTGGGCTGCAGCGATGGGAATCGAAGCGGTCTATATTGACGCCAACACGAATATCCGCGATTTCAAGAAGGATCTCATGCTTGGAGAGCTGTTTTATCGCTAAAAAAGAGTTTCCTGCGGAAACTCTTTCGAAGAATCCACAAGAGTGGATTCTTCCGGCATTATGAAGGTATCAATCAGACAAAAATTAGTTCCGCTGGTGCGGAACTAATTTTTGTAACAGGAGGTTCTTTTATGAGAGACTTTGATGTGGAAAAGGAGATGTACCGTCAGGCTGTCGAATTGATTGAAAGGCGATATCCCGTCGGCTGGGGCGGAGCAGGGGTCGTACATACAGCGAACGGGCATTATTTTACCAGTGTCAGCATAGATACCGCCAATGCCTCAGCTGTTTTGTGTATAGAGACAGGCGCAATGCTGGAGGCTCATAAGTATAACGAAAAGGTTACTCATTGTATGTGTCTTGTTCGGGATGACGAGAACGCTCCTTATAAAGTATTATCCCCGTGTGGGATTTGTCAGGAGCGCTTAAGGTTTTGGGGAGAGGATGTGCAGGTGGCAGTTACCACAAACGATCATTCTTTGCAATTTGTCCCATTAGGCGAACTGCAGCCCTACCACTGGACAAAGGCATTTCCCAGCCATACGTTGGAGCAATTTACGGAATAAATCAGGACATATCCAAAAAAGCACTGTGAACCCAAAACGTTTGAATAGATCTGTCAGTAAATGGCAATTCTTAGATTAAGGACGACAGAGAGTGCAGCTGTTTGGGCGTAAGCCCCAAGGCTGCTGCTGGAACGTCTGAAAGAAAGGAGTATCGGCCATGACGCTGACAGAAAAAGAGACAACCGCATTAAAAGATCTACACACACAGGAGAAGTCCTGCATTACAAAGTATCAGAAATATGCTGCAGAGGCAAAGGATACGGAACTGCAAAGTCTGTTCAAGACGTTACAGCAGGATGAGCAGAAGCATTATCAGTCCATCGGACAGGCATTAAACGGTAATGTTCCGACTTGTGACTGCAATGATTCACAGGGTAAAAATTACAGTCCGAAAGGGACATACCGCGACGGCGCGAATGCGGCGGATAAGGAGCACGACTGTTTCCTTGCCACGGACTGCATCGGCACGGAAAAGCTTGTGTCCGGCGAGTATAACACCAACATTTTTTCCTGTGACAATTCCTCTCTGCGCAAGCTGCTTGCCGATATTCAGATCGAGGAACAGAACCATGCAGAGATGCTTTATAAGTATAAGCAGGTAAACGCAATGGCATAAAAAAAGAACGCGCAGCGTTCTTTCAGGGGCTGTAAAAAAATAGCCTTAAAGCAAAAGTCCTTGCCGCGTAATACGCAGC
>CAMWSU010000138.1 GCA_947176965.1 uncultured Lachnospiraceae bacterium
TTCCGAACCGCTCTGTTCATCCTGCGCAGACGGCGCTTTTCTTTTTTCCTCGGGAATCCATTTCGCCAGTGTCCGATACAAGTGCTTCTTGTCGATCGGCTTCGGAATGAAATCCTGAAACCCGATTTCCAAAAAGCGCTCTTTCACACCCTCCATCGCATTGGCAGTCGCTGCTATGATCACCGCATTTTTGCCGTTCTCACCGCATTCCTGCCGAATGATCCGAACCGCTTCGATCCCGTCCATCCCCGGCATCATATGATCCATTAAAATCATATCAAAGGCGTTCTCCTTCACAAGCTCGATCGCCTCAGGACCACTCTCCGCCTCCGTAAGCTCCATCTTGTACGGCTTTAAGAATCCCGTCGCCACCCTTCTGTTGATCTTATTATCATCTACCACCAGCACCTTATATCCATTCGTCTCAAAGCACTCCGGCTGCTGCTCATTTTCAATCGGAACGTCCCCGACCTCCTCCACGGTACGCCGGTCAACAATCTTCTGCGGAAGAGTGACGGTAAAGACAGAACCTTCCCCATAAACACTCTCGACGTGAATGCTGCCGTTCATCAGCCGAACCAACTGCTTCGTGATGGAAAGCCCCAGACCGGTTCCTTCCACACTGCGGTTTCTTCCGGTATCCACCTGACTGAAGTTTTCAAAAATCTTTTCTAAATCCTCTTTTTTGATGCCGCAGCCGGTATCCTCCACCCGGAAGATCAGCCGCTCCTCATCCTCCGTCTCTCCCTGCTCGCCGCGAACCGAAAACTTTACATAACCCTCTTTCGTAAATTTGAGGGCGTTATTCAACAGATTGATCATGATCTGCTTGATTCTTCCCTCATCACCATGATACCGGCAGGGAATGGATTCCTCACACTCATGCTTCATCAAAAGTCCGCGCTGGGATGCCACAATATCCATCATCCCCACGACATCCCCCACGACGTTCTTGATATAGTAATCCGACAGCACAAGCTCCATCTTGCCCGCTTCCACCTTGGAAAGATCCAGAATGTCATTGATGATCGCAAGAAGATTCTGCGACGCGGATTTAATATCGCACGCATAGGAATATACTTTTCTCCCCCGACTTTCCTCCATGATCAGATCGCTCAACCCGATCACCGCATTCATCGGTGTTCGGATTTCATGGGACATATTGGCAAGAAATTCGCTCTTTGCCGCATTTGCTTTCTCCGCCTGTTCCCGCACGCGTTTGATCTCTTCTATGTAATTGCGCATATCCGTCATATCCAGCACTAACACCACATATCCCTGTGTATTGCCGTGTTTGTCCGGAATCCGCCTGATATGACTCTCGTAATACCGATCTTCCATCGAGAATTCATACTTATTCGTTTCACCTAAAATATCCTGCGGAAAGTCCTTGATATCCGCGATCGAATCCCCTTTTGAACTCGTATACAGTTCCTTAAAAATACCGGCTGCCGCCTGATTATAGCTGATGATCCGCTGCTGATCGTCCAATGAGATCACACCGTCCCCCATGTGGGCGATCGCCGTCTCCGCAGCCAGATGAACAAAATCATAATTTCTCCTGCTCCATACTAAAATAACGACGGACGCCAAAACAATCCCCATCGTTGCCGGAGTAAAATCATAGCCCCTCGTCAGTTTTGTGGAATAGGCAAAAAGCGCCAGAACCGGCAGCGCGGACAGCAGCATGATAATCCGATACCTCATCGCCGTCGCCCCGCTCGAACGGCAGACCGTACGGATCAGCGCAAACAGAGACAGGGAATACGGTATGATCGTACCGCAGATCAAAAAGACATAATAGCAGGGGCCATAGGTGATTCCCAAATAGGAGTATCCGCCTTCTCCTGCGAGCCATTCCAGCTGGCGGTAATACAGCGTATGATGATCGGAGGTAAAAATGATGACCGCCAGACAAAAATTAATGGCTGCCAGCAGCTTCAAAAGCATCTTGGGCCGCCGGATATAGCAATAATTATAAATGAACCAGCAATAAAATATCGGCACAAACAGCGAACCTAAATATTCCACCTTGACCGCAAGGATCGCCGCATCCAGACTCTTTGCCGTCAGTTCCAGTAAATAGCCTGCATTCTGTACCAAAGAACCACACAAAAAATAGCCCATCAGCTTCTGCTCTTTGGTTCCCCCTTCTCCCACGAGCAGATACCCAATGGCCACATAAATTGTACAAATACTCAAAACTCCGAATATGATCAGGAAATTCACCATTTGTTATCTTACCGTCCGCCCATTTTTTTCCATTACTATAGTAGCAGTTTTTACCTGCTTTGTCCATAAAAAAAGAACGGTGCAATTCCGCTTGTGTAATCCGTGCCGCAGCGTTACAATAAGGATGAGAAGCACCCGGAAAGGAGCACCTATGAAAGAACAATTATATACCATTCCCTTAAATGACGCGTTCCACGCAAATGATGAATGTCCGTTTTGCTTTATTGAGCGCAATGTCGAGCAGGATTTATTGGATTTTGTACTCGGCTCAGGCGCTTCCTATATGGAGAGCGACGTACGCGCAGACACCGACCGCGCGGGCTTCTGCCGGACTCATTTCAAAAAAATGTTTGATTACGGCAACACGCTCGGCAACGGCTGGATCTTAAAGACGCATTACATGCAGATGCGGAAAGAACTCGCACAGCAGACAAAGAGCTTTACCCCCGGTAAAACCTCTCTGATGAATAAGATCAAAAAATCATCTGCCGCGGGCAATTCCGTGAGCGAATGGGTAAAAAAGCGGGAAAATTCCTGCTACATCTGCAACCGCTTTGCCGAGATGTATGAGCGCTATCTGGATACGTTTTTCCATATGTACCGCCACGATGCTGATTTCAAGGCAATGTTTGAAAAGAGCAAGGGCTTCTGCCTGACGCATTTCGGCGATCTCTGCGACGCCGCGGACAGAACGCTTTCGGATAAAGAAAAATCCGAATTCTATCCTACGCTTTTTTCCCTGATGAACAAAAACATGGAACGGCTGCAGGAGGACGTCAACTGGCTCATCGAAAAGTTTGATTATCTGCACAAGGATGACGACTGGAAGGACTCCAAGGACGCCGTGCAGCGCTGTATGCAGAAATTAAAAGGCGGCTATCCCGCCGATGCGGTCTACCGCCAGTCCAAATAAAAAAGATTGGCGCGAGTGCGCCAATCTTTCGAAGAATTCGCCTGCGGCGAATTCTTCCGGTTTAATACATTTTCTTGTCAATGGAGCGGGGGCTGCGCACTTAGTGCGGCAGCTCCGTATTTTTCCATCTCTTTAATGTCGGAAACAGTTTTCTCATCCGCCGTCTGGCTTCCTCCGGCGTCCTGCATTCCCCGTCTTCCACCCAGAAAGGAATGCAGCTTTCTATCATTTCCTCCATGGTTTCCTCTTTTCCGAAATTTCCGTTTGGAAAACAGTATTTACAGTAGTCGGTGTTTCTGCTGCCGTCGGCATTGTAGCCGTACTCTTCCTCTCCCATCATCATACTACAGCTCTGACATATCATACCCCTTGTACCTCCTCCATCGTTAAAGTTTCCTCATACCCGCCGGTAATCTCACACACATTCTGATCCGGATCATAGATATGAAAATAATAATAGCCCTCGTGAACCTTCTCGATCTCTGTCATCCTTCCTATGTTCAGTTCCCTCAAACGCCGATACTCTCTCCTTAGGTCCTCCACCCAGAAATTCAGCACAAATTTATAGTCGCCCTCCCCATAATGATGCCCCGGCAGATTGTTCTCGTTCATGATGGCCAGACATTTATTGTCAAAAAAGAATTCTGCAAATCGATTGCCGCAGTTTCTGGTGGAAACGGTCATAGAAAGAAGCTTCTCATAAAACGCGAGCGATGCCTCAAAATCTCGGGCAATCAGGTACACACTGCCCAGATGCAGCTCTTGAGGACGAAGTTTTTTAATATCCGCTTCCTCCAACAGAATTTGATCCGTCCCTACGGAAAATAATCTGCTCATCTGTACCACCTTGTCGATCTCCGGCTGGGACTGATCCATCTCCCACTTGGAGACAGACTGCCTGGACACGGCAAGCTTTTCGGATAGCTGCTCCTGCGTGAGACCGTTGTCAATGCGCAGCTGCTGAATCCTTTTTCCAATACTCATTGTTCTTCCTCCTCGATTTGCTATCATCTCCATTGTATCTGCCTGTATAGCAAACTTCTACCAACTTTTCTTGGATTTTTTGCAACCGTGAGTTGCATTTCGAATTTCCAATGCTCTGAAAAATATGGAAAACAGAAAGATTCCTATCTTCTATAGGACAAAAAAAGAAGCCAAAAGGCGGCTTCTTTTGGATTGTGAAATTTCCTGCTCTAAAGAACACGCTAGCAGCAATACACCCCGTAGGGCGCATAGCAGCAGCCACCTGAACAACAGGTACACATGAGATAGGATAGGCAGAGCCGGTTACAGAGATTGCCCTGCATTCCTCCCATGCCCATATAAGGGCTTTGCCTTCCCATATACCAGGAACCGCCCGATTCTAACTGCTGCACCAGTCTCTGATAGCTGATATTGCCCGGCTCCATCGCTGCCGCCTGCTTTGCATATTGCATCGCCTGCACATTATTACCGCAGCCCGCGTTGGCGATAGCGCTGTAATAATACCATTTTGCCCTACGCTCCGAAATGGTATTGAGCACGTTTAATGCTTCTTTATAATGTCCGCCGTTAATGTAATTTGCGGCTGCTTTCATATGCAGGGTATCCTCGTCTTCCTCCGCTGCCCGTCTGCTGCCCGCCCCGGCATAGCCTCCAAAGCCTCCGAAGCCGCCAAAACCCCCGAAACCGCCAAAGCCGAACGGATCATAGCCCTCTGCACCCTGTCCATAGTCGGAACCGGAGCCGCCCGCACCGCGTTCTCTCTCCTGCATGATCTGACGGTATGCCTGCTGGATCTGCTTAAATTTTTCCTCCGCCTGTGCTTTGTTCGGATTATTGACATTCGCGTCCGGATGATACTGTCTGCTCAATTTTCTGTATGCTTTTTTAATATCGTCATCGCTGGCGCTTCTGCTGACGCCTAACACGCCGTATGGGTCTGTCATAATTTTGGTTCCCCGCTCTGTATCTCTTGATTTTACTTGTCATGTGAATGAGCTTTGAAGAAATGCCAAAGGCATTTCTTCGGAAAATGACTTAGATGTTCTTAGGCGACGTACTTTGATGCCTTAGAACATCTTCATTTTCTTCACACTTTCCGCCTCCGCTGCGTGTTTCTGCTGCGCCCCGGACTCCACGCTTTCCTTTTCAGCATCACATTTTTGATCGCTTTGTATTTCTCCGCTTCCCATGATTTTTTCCTTCATCCGGCGTGCATGCACCGTCTCGTATTTCGTCCACACGCCCGCATACAGAATATTGCGCAGGATCTCCGCATGCAGCAGGATCGGAAGCTTTTCAAACTCGCGCGAGCACTCCGCCATCATCATCGTCAGAATGGATTTCACCTCTTCGTCAAAACCCTCCTGCCCGAAACGCGCCGCAAACGGATTATAGCATTTCTTTTTTAGGTCCGCCTCCATATCGTCATAGGCGTCCATCAGATAAATAAATTTGCCAAAGAAAAACCCGATCTTCCTGAGGCTGTCCGCCCACTCATCCTCCCGGTACACAAAAAGCTCCGCCAGGATCTCACCAAACAGTCCCGCCGTCTCATCCATCGAGGCGCCCCCGTTTTTTTCGATCTCATGCAGACGGCTTAGATTTTCCGCGATCTTACACGCTTTTGCAGGATACTTCTGCGCAATGCGGTTATTTTTTTTGCGAAGAAGCGCCGCAAACAGATATTTGCCCGCCTTTCGCTCGTCTAACCAGTCATCCTCGCATTTATAATAAGAAAGAAGCATGTTGACATCGGCTGCATACTCCGTATACGGATTCCTGCTGACCGGATGCTTCTCAAGCGGGTGAACGATACAGCGCGCCATGCTCTCTTTTGTCTCCGGCTCATACAGCCCCGTCAGCAGCATGGCAAGAAACGTCATGTCGTAGCTTAAGGTCATCTGACCGAAACGCCCGTACTTTTCTTTCAGCTCACGGCATAATCCGCAATAGTAAGACTGATACACGGCAAATTCACGAAATTTCATTTCCGGCTTATTTACCACAATATACCCGAACACACTAATCCTCCTATCAGCTGTTCTTGATAAACTCTGTATGGCATTTCGGACAGGTAATGGCAATCCTGCCCTTTCCGCGCGGCACGCGTATTTTCTGCTTACAGCCCGGACAGCGGTAAATATGGTGCGTCTTTCTCTGCGCCATTGTTTTTTTCCAAGAAGCAAACGATCTGCGCACGCCTGCCGTCACCACAAGAAAGCGTTGGTTCTCCGCATAACGCTTTGCATGATTTCTCGAAAACATCCTGAAATAAGAATAAACCAACAGGATAAGCGCCAACGCATAAAATAAGTTTGTCCTGACAAAAAAGGAAATGATCAGACAGATCATTGTTGCCCAAAACAGCGCGCGTCCGAATTGGTCAACACCATATCTGCCCCTCATGAATTCCATCAGTTTTCGTTTCATATGAGATAACCGCCTTTCCGTCATCTGTGATCCTGCTTTCTTTTCCCATTGTAGGAGGATTTTGAAAAAAAGCAAGGAATCGGCAGAAAAAAGTTTCTTAATTCTTTATTAAATTGAACTTCTCCCCGCCATCGCAGACTACTTCTCTGTAACAACCGATGAACTTTTGGGTATCAGAAAAAAGAACGGGAACTCCGACTTGCAGAGATTAAAAAAGAGATTTCGCACGATTATCAAAGAACTTGAAAGCCGGGCATACTAATTATTTATTTTCTATTGACATCCCCCATCCTTCCGATACAATCATTCATAAAAGAGATGGGTTTTCACCGTACAGTTTTTACTCAAGCGGGCTGCTCGTTTCTTTTTTTATTGCCAACAGGTCATAAAGATATTTCTTCCCATCCGCATCATGGCGCACCAGCATCCGGGCAAAAAAGATATTGTGGCGGCAAACCTCACCGCTCTTATCATCATATACCGGCAAAGCAAACCTCACTTCATACCGATACCACCCGTATTTTGCATCAGAGAAGTATTGTCAAGTGTGTTTGTAAAACTTTTCTCATATCTGCCGTCTTC
>CAMWSU010000139.1 GCA_947176965.1 uncultured Lachnospiraceae bacterium
CACTGCAGGAGATGGCAAAACAGATTGAACACGTGCTTTTTTGTTCCCACAGCGAACAGGAGGAAAAAGCGGCGCTGGAAGTTTCTTTGGGGATTTTTCAGAAGCTGACGCAACAGGTTGATCAGGATGATGATGAAGAGATGGAATCCGTATTCCAAGTGATTGATAAGCTCCTGAGAAACGATAAAGAAGCAAGAGCTTTAGATATCATGACAGAAGCAGGGATCAGTCTTACCGAGTCCAGGTATTATCAGCGCGAAATGACCAATTTCAGGGACCATATTTTAAGATGGGCGTTCAGTATCGACGCGCTTGAGAAATTGTCCGGGCTGGGCGTTGACTTAGACGAAGCGCTCATCAAGGGGAAAACACCGGCGTTCATCTTAGCTGACAGGAACCGCATGATGTCCTTTGGGGGAGATAATCCGGAAGAAGACTTTGCAAAAGCGGTCGCATATTTCAGTACGGAATCGATCGAGGCGCTGAATATGGACGGAACTTCTGCGGCACATACCGCTATCCGGCAAAATCACTATGAGATGGTGGAGGCGATGATCAAAAAAGGAATTAACGTCAACATCACGGAGGATCAGCCCAAGGTGATAGGGACGACGCTTTTACATACGGCCTGTGAATACGGATTTCCGAAAATCGTACAAATGCTGATGGACGCAGGAGCGGACGATACCCTGAAAAATGTAGAAGATGAGACGGCGGCGCATATCGCGGTTTCCGAAAAAATCCGGTTCAAGAAGATTAAGGATGAGGAGAGAGCGGAGATGCTGCGGGTGCTCAAGAATATTGATATTGCGGGCAAAAAAGGAAAGACGCCCCTGCTTCTCGTGCAGGGCACCAATCATACGATCACACCGTCTCTTGCCCTGACGCCTGTTTTGATCGAGATGGGAGCGGATGTCAATCATGTGGATGAGGACGGAAATACCGCGCTGCTGCTTCAGGCGGACAATTACTGCTTTAAGGATACGATGAAAGCGCTGATCAAAGCGGGAGCGGATGTCAATGCGAGAAATAAATACGGCAATACGCCGCTTCACTTAACGCTGACAAGCGGAAATTGTGAGATCGCGAGACTGCTCATCAAAAAGGGTGCGGATTATAACGTAGCCAACGAAAAAAGGGTTACGCCCGTGCAGATCGCCGTGGAAAAAGGCTATGATGAGGTTTTGGCGGTTATGGAATTGTAATTGAGGGAAGGGCAGAGTAAGGAAGGTGTATTTGGCTGATTCTCAAATCGGAAAGAATCAGCCATGCCCGGCTTGACAGTCACAAATCTTTTGTGTTATGTTTATTTACAATAAGAGAAGGTCTTGAGGCCTTGAAATATAAAACAGAAAGGTGGCTTACGTGTGTTGATTTGTGTTTTTCGTCGTATCCGCATACAGGGGCGATAAAAAAGCAGATGCATAGTCCCAATGGGATTTTTTTGCGTGCAGATAGAAATCAACACAGGGTTGCCCAAAGACAGGACAAGAACGAATTTGTGCTGTCAGTATGAGTTATAACCAAAAAAGGCTTACGAATGAAGCCTTTCTTTATGATCGTGTGGTGTTGCATTGTCAGCAGGAAAATTCCATTTATGGAGATTCCTGCTTTTTTATTGCCCTTTTTGTGGAAAAACGGGCGGTTTGTCATACAAACCGTGGGGAAAGCACAGAAAGGAGACGCACGATGCAAAAAGGCAGGAAAAACGACAGACAGGCATATCGAGGAACAGAAAGCCCGAAAAGAGGGACGGCAGATAGAAACAGAAATACAACAAAAAGCGGAGAAACAGCAAAAAGCGGAAATGTAGCAAATAACAGAAATACAGCAGAAAGCAGAAATACAGCAAAAAGCAGAAACACAGCCAAAAGCAGAAATCCGGTATCAGTTTCACAGAATTTTATCACGGATCAAAAACTGATCCGCAGGATCATCCGCCTGAGCGGAATCGGAAAAGAGGATACCGTTCTTGAGATCGGAACGGGAAAAGGACACTTGACAGAAGCGCTTTGCAGGGAGGCAGGATATGTGTATTCCGTGGAAATTGACCGCAGGCTTTATGAGAGCGCGGGAAAGCGGTTGGCGAAGCAGACGAATCTGACATTGATCCATGGTGATTTTCTGCAATATCATCTGCCTGCGAAGGGGGACTATCTAGTGTTTGCCAATATTCCGTTTTTTATCACCACGCAGATCGTCGAAAAATTGACTTCTGCGGTCAATCCGCCGAAGGATATTTGGCTTGTCATGGAAAAGGGAGCGGCAAAGCGGTTTATGGGACTGCCGGGAGAAACGCTGAGATCGCTTATGATCAAGGTTTATTGGGATATGGAGGTGCGGTATCATTTTCGCAGGGAAGACTTTCATCCCATGCCATCGGTTGATACCGTTCTGCTCCATTTTTCGTTGAAACCGGTTCCCGACTTAGGGAAAAAAGAGTTTGATGCCTTCCGCAGGTTTGTTGAATATTCCATGAAGTACGGCATCTGCGGTAAAAGGGGACTGCTCACGAACAGACAGGCAGCGGCAGCCTTAAAGCAGGCGGGAATGCCGCATGCTCATGAGGACGGCGTGATTCTGTACATCCAGTGGCTCTGCCTGTTTCGATGCTGGTGGAAACGAAAATAGACGAAAACACTGAAAATGCTTTTATTATTCTCAAGAAAAGATTATAATGGAAAAAGATCAGGTTTCGGACAAGGGGGGGATACATATGGCAAATACAAAGCAGGGAATGCCGAACACACAGAGCATGGGAAAAGGGGTCTCTTTTCACAGCATCATTACGAAGATGATCGCGGCGTTTATGGCGCTGATCCTGATGATCGTGATCTTGGGAACGGTATCCTATCTGGTAGCGAAACGTACGGTTACGGATGAGGCAAAAACCTCGCTTGTGGATACGGTCTCGGCGAAGGGCAGCTATCTGGAACTTGGCTTACAGCAGGTGGAAGACCGGATGCTTGAACTGATGACGATGAATGAGACTGTGACCTATTACTTAAATCCGAATCTTGACATAAACAAAATGACGGATGAGCAGTCGGAAGCAAAAGGGGTTGTGCAGTCCAGAATACTGAGCCTGCAGACAATCTCGGATTTTGTTTACCATGTTTATCTGATCAGCGATCATTTGACGGGCTTATCGACGACGCCCGCTGCTATGACCTCGGATCTATATGAGGTGTTTACGGAGTCCGCAGACGGCGCAGTCATTGCGTCAGCTTCGGGCAATTACGGATATATGGGAGCGCATCCGACGCTGGAGGCGCGTGTTTTGGAAAAGCTGAATACATTTGAAAGCGGAGATTTTGCGATCAGCTTATGGCGCAAAATCAATATCCGCGGGAATCTCATCTTAGTGGTAGATATTAACAGAGATGTGGTTTATGATGCGTTGGCAGAGCTTGATAACGGTGTGGGAAGCTATACGGTATTCATTGCGCCCGACGGTAACGAGACGGTTTACTGCGGGACGGATGGCGGAAATACAGGGGCGGACGGAGCAGTTCCGGTGTTCAGTGAGCTTGCAGTTTATCAGAACGCGATAAACGCCGAGGCGCCGGAAGGTTATAGTGAGACGAGATGGAACGGCAGACAGTATCTGTTTGCGTATTCCAAAATCGGCGAAACGGGAGCCATGCTTGCAACCCTTGTACCGACAAGCCTGTTTTTGGAGTCTGCCAAGACGATACAGCGCATCACGTTTTTGATCGTGTTTGTGGCGTTTGCGGCGGCGGTTGTCATGTGTATCATGCTTTCAAGGACGCTGAGCAAGGGAGTATCCAATGTCACGGAGCCGCTCGGACGCGCGGCGCAGGGTGATTTTACGGTCAATCTGCATGTGAAACGGAAAGATGAATTTGGACAAATATCTTCCAGTATCGAGGAGATGATCACGAGCATCAGAAAATTGATCGCGGGCGTGAAACAGGTGATGGCGACCGTGACGGATGCGTCGGGCCTTGTCGGTGACAATACGGACCGGCTGATCGTTTCCAGCAATGAGATTTCCCTTGCGATCGGCGAGATCGAGCACGGCGTGATGCAGCAGGCGCAGGATTCCCAAAACTGCGTACAGCACATTCAGACGCTCTCCGATCAGATCCGCACGGTATATGAGTATACAGACGAGATCACGCGGGTTTCCGAGGATGCGAACCGCACGATCACGGACGGTATGAAAGTGATTGATGACCTCAGCATCAAGTCAAAGGCAACAGAGGATATTACCGGAGCGATCCATCAGGATATTATGTCGCTGAGCGAGCAGACAAAGTCGATTGGCGATTTTGCGAACATTATCAACGATATTGCGTCACAGACCAATCTGCTGTCCTTGAACGCCTCCATTGAGGCGGCACGCGCAGGAGAAGCCGGAAGAGGATTTGCAGTCGTTGCGGAGGAGATACGAAAGCTTGCCGACCAGTCGCTGGAAGCAGCGAAGGAGATCGGAGACATCGTGGAACGGATTCAGAGGCAGACAGGCGAGACTGTGGACTCCGTGAACCGGGCGAATGAGATCGTCGCTTCGCAGAGCGATTCCCTACAGCATACTTTGGACGCATTCCATAATGTCAATTCGCGTGTCGGCATGATGGTCGGAGATCTTTCAAAGATCACGGAAGGCATGGAACTGATCGAGAACTCAAAAACAGAAGCAGTCAACGTGATCATGAATATTTCCGCCGTAGCCGAACAGACAAGCGCGAATTCGCAGCAGGTGGAAGGCAATGCGAGACGGCAGAAAGAGGCGGTAGAGGAATTGCAAAAGACCGTGCAACTGTTGCAGGCAGGTGCGGAACAGCTTGATGAGGCAGTCAGCCACTTAAGAGTGGAGTGAGAATAAAAGAATTTAAGTTTCCTAAAGCGCGGGGCATAATCATGCATCCCGCGCTTTTTTTGATGGGCAAGGGTGTTCGTGGAGC
Organism: uncultured Lachnospiraceae bacterium; assembly: GCA_947176965.1. Classification (GTDB taxonomy): domain Bacteria; phylum Bacillota; class Clostridia; order Lachnospirales; family Lachnospiraceae; genus DLAJ01. The sequence goes on from CAMWSU010000139.1 coordinate 4,932, forward strand.
CTATTTCGGAGACGGGGGCGCAGAGCGCAGGATCGCGGCACAGGAAAGGAGATTATAACAGGAATGGGCGATGATGCAACAGAGGATAGAATCTGTTGTGAGATAGAGCAGCCCTAACACTGTGCCGCACAGAAATGCGGATAAGCTTTGCACCATATTGAAATGCAAAACGGCAAAAAGAACGGAGGATAAAAGCAGTGCGGCAGCAGTACCGTAGCGGGGTACCAAACCGTTTAACAGAAATCCCCTCATCAAAATTTCTTCTATCATGGGCGCAAGCAGACAGACTTGAATGAAGCTTGCGGCAGGGGAATCCGTTAGATGCTGGATCGTTTCCTGATAACCTTTTTCACTTTGAGGAAACAAGGATTCGAATACCCGGTCTAATCCCCTGTCCAACACAAGAAATAATAAAACGGAGCAGCAGACTGACAATAAAAAGCCTGGCAAAGAAAAATGGGAAAAAATACGCAGCTGATATCCAGTTTTTCCGAGCAGTATGAGAAAACCGCAGATACAAAAAGTGACTGCGATCAGGTTGGCTAGGTCCGAATATTTGGGGAAAAGTTTTCTCCAAACGGCAATATCCAAAAAAGTATAAAAAACCATGAAAATGAAATAAAGACCGACCCATAAGAGGGAACTGCCGATTGAAATACTGAACTCGCTCATAACCTGTCAGACTCCCTCGTGGTCAGCCGGCTGCACAAAGTACGATCACAATGACCTCTATGATCAGGCGGATGAAATGATGAGAAATATGAATATGATTTTGCCGGATTCCGTTGATGAGCGCACCAATCGAGATTGCGGACATCCCGGTAATTCCGATCGCTAATAAGACGATCGCTTGCCCGTTCCATAAGTAATTCAAAAAGCTAAAAGCAAATACCAATAAACTGCCGCCTGCGATGAAGACGGAGGAGATGCTTTTTTGTTTCCCTTTTATGACGGCCAATATCATGATGCAGGCATAGCAGACTGCCAAAATCGTTCCGCAGATTTTCATGTGAATTCCTCCTATGATTCTTTTTATAAATTTTTTTGATCCAAAGGGTGTTGAGGTGCGTCATTCTTCTGATATTCCAGAATATCACCGGGCTGACAGTCAAGTGCTTCACATATCGCTTCCAAAGTGGAAAAGCGGACTGCGCTGATTTTCCCGGTTTTCATTTTAGATAGGTTTACGTTTGCGACACCTACCTTTTCTGATAATTCTTTTAACGATATTTTTCTGTCTGCCATAACCCGATCCAGCCGCATAATAATAGGCATTCTGTCACCTCACAAAGTTTCATCTGATGCTTGCTGCAGATCACAGCCATAGCGAAAAATAAAAGAAATACAATAAATGATCAGACCGCTGAGAAGACCGATGGCATTGATATGCCAAGACAGCTCTCCGATCATATAGTAATCCACCAGTGCGTCGGAATAGCTTCCGACAATACTTAAGACGATCGTGATCACTGCAACGATTTGGATTCTGGTCGTATTTTTCAAGGTGAACGGAGTGCATCCGCTTTGAAGATCATGAAAAATGCCATGAACAAAGAGGATGGCAAATAGGATCAACAGGGCGTCAATGAGCATGAACACAAACAGCAACAGCAGTGGACGCGGCGCAATCTCTAATATGGTCCCGTTGTTTGCAGTAACGTGAAATGCAGCAAGAAAAGAGGATTTTGTATGTTCGGCAGAAAATAATAAAATGCCGATCGCTGCAAGTGCCAATAAAGAAATGATGCTCAATAGGACCAGCCCGATTTTAAGAAGGATCACAATATAACGGCTTGTACTTTGAATCTTTGATTGATGCGGAGACATTGTTACATTCCTTTCCTGAATGGTTCTGTTGTCTGATCACCAAGATTCTATCATGGAAATAGATGCAAGTCAATAAAAAATTAATGTTTATCATAAATAAATTGATAATAAATGTTATAGTTTAATCGCATAAAGGGAAAGAGGGGGTGAATAGTAGCACGAGAGTCCCGTTTGTAACCCAAGAC
>CAMWSU010000140.1 GCA_947176965.1 uncultured Lachnospiraceae bacterium
GTTCCATGAAAATGTACTTGGTTTTTGCAATAATATCTACAATGCGGAGGGCGGCACGCACATTACAGGCTTTAAGACGATGTTTACGAACGTCATCAATACGTATGCCCGCCAGCTCGGTATCCTGAAAGAAAAAGATGTGAATTTTACAGGCGCGGATGTCCGAAACGGCATGACCGCCGTAATCTCCATCAAGCATCCTTCACCGCGTTTTGAGGGTCAGACCAAGACAAAGCTGGACAATCAGGACGCCGCAAAAGCAGTCAGCAAGGTAACGGGAGATGAGATTGTCCGCTATTTTGATAAGAATTTAGAGACATTGAAAAACGTCATTTCCTGTGCTGAGAAAGCGGCAAAGATTCGCAAGAGCGAGGAAAAGGCAAAAACGAATATGCTGACAAAGCAGAAATATTCGTTTGATTCCAACGGAAAGCTTGCCAATTGTGAGAGCAGGGTGCCCGCACAATGCGAGATTTTTATCGTGGAGGGAGATTCTGCGGGCGGTTCGGCAAAAACCGCGCGAAACCGCATGTATCAGGCTATCCTGCCGATCCGCGGAAAAATCCTGAATGTTGAAAAGGCCAGCATTGACAAAATCCTTGCCAATGCCGAGATCAAGACAATGATTAACGCGTTCGGCTGCGGTTTTTCCGAAGGGTACGGGAATGATTTTGACATCAGCAAGCTGCGCTATGATAAGATCATCATCATGGCGGATGCCGATGTGGACGGCGCGCATATCAGCACGCTGCTTTTGACGCTGTTTTATCGGTTCATGCCGGACTTGATCTATGAGGGTCATGTCTATATTGCAATGCCCCCGCTTTACAAAGCAATGCCGAGCAAGGGAAAAGAAGAATATCTCTATGACGATAAGGCACTTGAGCGCTATCGCAAAACGCACAAGGGTTCGTTTACCTTACAGCGATACAAAGGTCTCGGGGAAATGGATGCCGAACAGCTTTGGGAGACGACGCTCGATCCTAAGCAGCGCCGGTTAAAGCTCGTGGAGATTGAAGATGCCCGCAGAGCATCCGAAATGACGGAGCTTTTAATGGGAAATGATGTGCCGCCGAGAAGAGCTTTTATCTACAATCATGCGGTGGATGCGGAGCTGGATGTATAAAAAAGAACGCAAAGCGTTCTTTCGAAGAATCGCTAACGCGATTCTTCCAAGACTGAACAAATTAAAGGCAGGAAAAATAAATGGAAGATCGTATTATTAAGACCGAATATTCCGATCTGATGCAGAAATCTTTTATTGATTACGCGATGAGCGTCATAGTCGCGCGTGCGCTGCCGGATGTACGGGACGGCTTAAAGCCGGTACAGCGCAGAACGCTCTATGATATGTATGAGCTTGGCATCCGCTATGACAGGCCTTACCGGAAAAGCGCGCGTATTGTCGGCGATACCATGGGTAAATACCATCCGCACGGCGACAGTTCCATTTATGATGCGCTTGTCGTTATGTCGCAGGATTTCAAAAAAGGACTTCCGCTCGTGGACGGGCACGGTAATTTCGGCAATATCGAGGGAGACGGCGCCGCGGCGATGCGATACACCGAAGCGCGCTTACAAAAGGTAACACAGGAGACATTTCTTGCCGATCTGGATAAGGATGTGGTCGATTTCGGACCGAACTTTGACGAGACGGAAAAAGAACCGCTTGTCCTGCCTGTCAAGATTCCGAATATTCTCATTAACGGGTCGGAGGGCATTGCGGTCGGTATGGTGACAAGCATTCCGCCGCACAATTTTGGGGAGGTCATCGACGCGGCAAAGGCGTATATGCTGGATGAAAACATCACGACGCGCGAGTTGATGCGCTATATCAAAGGCCCTGATTTTCCGACGGGCGGCATGGTCTGCAATAAGGATGAGCTTCTTGAAATTTACGAGACGGGGCAGGGCAAACTTCGTATCCGCGGAAAAATCGAGGTCGAGAAGGCGAAGGGCGGAAAGACAAATATCGTTATCACCGAGATTCCTTATACCATGATCGGCGCCAACATCACCAAATTTTTGCAGGACATCGCGGCGCTTGCAGAGACCAAGAAGACAAACGACATTGTCGATATCACCAACCAATCCTCCAAAGAGGGCATTCGTATCGTGATCGAGCTTCGACGCGATGCCGACATTGAGAATTTTAAGAATCTTCTTTTGAAAAAAACAAGGCTGGAAGACACGTTTGGCGTGAATATGCTTGCGATTGCGGACGGAAAGCCGGAAACAATGGGATTAAAGGAGCTTCTGAAGCATTATGTGGCGTTTCAGTATGAGACTGCGACGCGCAAATATTCCAACCTTCTGCAAAAGGAATTGGAGCGCAAGGAAATACAGGAAGGCCTCATTAAGGCGTGCAACGTCATTGATCTGATCATTGAAGTGCTGCGTGGCTCCAAAGACCGTGCAATGGCAAAAGCATGTCTGGTAGAGGGAATAACGGACGGCATCAAATTCAAATTCAAAGAATCACGTATTATGGCGCAGCAGCTCCAGTTTACCGAGCCGCAGGCAAACGCGATCTTAGAAATGCGGCTTTATAAATTGATCGGCTTAGAGATCGATGCGCTCATGAAAGAGCATGAGGACACGGTCGCTAACATTTTCCGGTATGAAGATATTCTTGCGAGAAAGGATTCCATGGCGCAGGTCATCATCAACGAGCTGGACGGCTATAAAAAGGAATACGCCCGCGCAAGAAGAACCGTCATCGACAACGCAGAGCAGGTCGTATTTACCGAAAAGAAGCCGGAGGAAATGGATGTCTATTTCCTGATGGATCGTTTCGGTTACAGCAAAACGATCGACACTGCGGCTTATGAGCGCAATAAGGAAGCAGTGGAAACGGAAAATTCCTATGTGATCCTCTGTAAAAATACCGGAAAGATCTGCCTGTTTACTAATATCGGACAGCTCCACACGGTTAAACTTTCGGACTTGCCGTTCGGTAAATTTCGTGATAAGGGTATTCCGATCGACAATGTGAGCAATTATGACTCTTCCAAAGAAGATATTTTGTGCGTGACAAGCCAGGCGGACCTAAATCTGTACCGTATCCTCTTTACGACAAAGCAGGCGATGATGAAGGTTGTCAGCGGCGGTGAGTTTGATGTGGCCAAGAGAACGGTCGCCGCAACAAAGCTAAACGACGGGGATGAGGTGAAAAGCGTTGCGCTATTGGTTGAGCAGCGCAATATCGTGCTTCAGTCGCATGAGGGCTATTTCCTGCGTTTCCCGATTGAGGAGATCCCGGAAAAAAAGAAAGGCGCGGTCGGCGTGAGAGGCATGAAGCTTGGTACGAATGATTATCTGGAAGAAGTCTATTATACACAAAATGCGCAGGAACAATCCATTGAATATAAAGGAAAAAGCATCGAGCTGAATAAGCTGAAACTGGGTTCCCGGGATTCCAAGGGCGTGAAGATCCGGCTGTCCTGATGCTCTTTAGCTAAGGAAGCGCCGATAAAATGTTGATAGGATCGGTGCCTCCAAAAGACGGGATTGGAAAAGAGCAAAGCGCCCAAGACAGAAAGAACGGAGATTGACTATGAGAGTCATCGCAGGAACAAGACGAAGTCTGCGGCTGGTATCACCGGAAGGAAAGGATACGCGTCCGACACAGGATCGGATTAAGGAAACACTTTTTAATATTTTGCAAAATGATGTGCAGGGAAGCGTATTCGTAGATTTGTTTGCCGGAAGCGGCGGCATTGGGATTGAGGCGTTAAGCCGCGGCGCGGCGCGGGCATATTTCGTAGAAAATCAAAAAGCGGCATGCGACTGTATCGGTCAAAATTTAGCAACAACACGTTTTACGCAGGACGGCGTGCTCTTAAAGCAGGATGTATTGTTTGCGCTGACGGGTTCCATCAGAGAGCGGGCGGACATTATTTTTATGGACCCTCCGTATGATCGGGGATTAGAGAGGCAGGTGCTTACCCTTCTTGCGGAAAACGACCATATCGCTGACCGCGATACTTTAATTGTCATTGAAACATCGCTTCACGCAGAAACAGACTATCTTCCCGCGCTTGGGTATGATATAATCAAGCAGAAGCGTTACAAGACCAACCAGCATATCTTCCTGAAAAAGAAGTGAGGTGTCACGTCATGAAGATCGCAGTTTATCCGGGAAGCTTTGACCCCGTTACTTACGGACATTTGGATATTATCCGCAGGGCAGCGCGGATGTTTGACGAGCTGACCGTCAGTGTTTTGAACAATAAAGCGAAAACTCCATTGTTTTCAGCAGAGGAACGTGTTAGAATATTAGAAGAAGCGACGAAGGAATTTCCGAATGTCAAAGTGGATTCCTTTACCGGACTTCTGATTGACTATGCAAGAGAAAAAGATATCCATGTATCAGTCAGAGGACTCCGCGCGATTACGGATTTTGAATATGAACTCCAGATTGCACAGACGAACAAGAAGCTTTCAGGCGGAAGTCTTGACACGATATTTTTGACGACGAGCTTGGAATATTCTTATTTAAGCTCATCCAGCGTCAAAGAGATTGCTTATTTTGGCGGTGATATTTCCCAATGCGTTCCGCCTTTTGTAGCGGACATGATTCATGAAAAGTACAAGGGTCAGGCAAATACATAAGAATTGTGATCGATTAAATTTTCAGCTCAAACGGATTGGAGTATGCGATGAACAGTAAAATCGAACAACTGATTGAAGAAATCGAAGACTATATTGATAGTTGTAAGTTTAAGCCTCTCTCAAGTACCATTATCATGGTAAATAAAGAGGAGATAGAAGAACTTCTTCGTGAACTGAAGATGAAAACGCCGGATGAGATCAAGCGTTACCAAAAGATCATCAGCAATAAAGAAGCGATCTTAAACGACGCAAGGCAGAAGGCGGATGCGCTGATCAATGAGGCGACCATTCACACGAATGAGCTTGTCAACGAGCATGAGATCATGCAGCAGGCATATGCCAAAGCAAATGAGATCGTGACGCTTGCAACGAGGCAGGCGCAGTCGATCCTTGATGCGGCGACCATGCAGGCAAATGATTTTAAGGCACAGGCACTTCAGTATATGGACGAGTCGCTCGGAAGCATGGAGGATATTTTAACCAATGCGATGAATGACGCTTCCGTTCATTATGAGAATTTGTTGAATTCCATGAACAGCTATAAGGAGCTGATCCAGTCGAACCGCGCACAGCTTTATCCCGTGGATGCGCTTGAGGAGGTTGCCGAAGCGGAGGCAGGGAATCAGGAGACATAAATGAATTTCGTTCCGCAGAGAGGAACGCCGAAAAAGCCGCGCCTTCTTTCAGGCAGCGGCTTTTTAAGATCAAAAAAGCCATCCGCCGAAGAGACAGACCGCATAAAAGCATCCTGCGATCATTGCGATCAGCAGACGGCGGAGCAGATAAGCGGCAGGGCTTAAAGAGACGGCATGCAGAAAGCATTCGCTTTGTCCGGCGCAGCAAAAACCGCCGAAGCTCAGCGCTGTCAGCATCAAAAGCTGCAGCAGCGTTCTTTTTTCCGGCATTAGGACAAGATACCCCTGCAGTACACGGATACCGCCTGATATTTCAAAGACGGAATGCAGGATGCCGCTGTAAAAACCGTTTACGTGTAAGGCGTAGAGCGGCAGCATCAGAATATTGAACAAAATCATATAACCGCAGAGCCGCAGCATGGATTTTCCGGCATGAGAGATGGCCTCATCCATCACAGCAAACAGCGGAGGCTCGGTTTTCTCACATGGTATGAGTGAGGCAGGGACGGCAGGAGACGGCTTTTCAGCGGCTGCGGACAAACGCATGGTAAACGCATGCGGCAGACGGCTGTCGGCAGCATAAACCGATCTCGCGGTGGCAGCTTTTAACATGCGTGCATGCAGCTGTGAGGACAAAAAGCCATACAGGAGCGGGATGCCGTACATGCCGAACGTGAGAAGCGGCAGCACCTGATAAGCGGGTGCCTGTAAGCCCAGCAGAGGAACGGCAAACGAATAGAAATAAACAGGACCGATATTGTTGCAGAACGGGATCAATCGCACCGAATCTTCTTTGGACAATTGACCTTTTTGATAGAGATCGGCAACGCAGAACGCGCCCATCGGAAAACCGCAGAGAAAGCCCATGATGATACAGTATGCGCCGTTTGGCGTTGTATGAAAAAGCCGTCCGAAGCATCCGCGGAGCGGGCGGCAGAGCAGCTCCTGCAATTTTAAGCCTGTCAGAATGCCGGACAGGATCATAAAGGGCAGGAGCGTCGGCACCATGTTTTCAAGCCAGAGTGTCAGCCCCAGCGTCGCAAGTGACAGTGCGGTCTTGCTGCTGATAAGGAGCAGGACAATAAAAAGAAGGATCACCGGGAGCATCAGCGGCATGCTGCACGGCCTCCGTGTTTTTTTCTTAACCAATATATGAAAAAAACATGGAAGAAATGCCCCGGACAGGATAGGGAACAGATGGTCAGACTGGATAAATATCTTTCCGACGCGGATGTCGGTACAAGGAGCGAGGTCAGGGAATACTGTAAAAAAGGACTTATCACGGTGGATGGCATCGTTTGCAGGAAAGCGGATCAAAAAATTGAACCTGGCCGTATGTCGGTATGTTTTCGCGGAAAAACAGTTTCTTATGAGCCGGAGACCACGATCTGTTATCTGTTAAACAAGCCTGCCGGTTATCTTTGTGCGACAACGGATGACACGCAGCAGACGGTATTTGCCCTGTTGCCCGGGCTGGATCCGCAGCGCTTTTTTCCAATCGGCAGACTGGATAAGGACAGTGAGGGGCTTCTTCTTATCACAAATGACGGCGCGCTTTCGCATAAACTGACAAGTCCGCGGTCGCATGTGCCGAAAACTTATGAGGTCTGGATCAGCGGAATGCTGACGGAAACGGAGCTTGCCGCGCTGCAAAACGGA
>CAMWSU010000141.1 GCA_947176965.1 uncultured Lachnospiraceae bacterium
GATCCGGCGCCGTTTGTCATGGAGCTTCCGGCGTATCACATGCCGACGGTCGGCAGCCTGTTAAGGAGCATGTGGGAGCGTGGCTGGTCTTTTATCAAAAAAGCAGGAACGATCATCCTGTTATCGACCATCGTGCTCTGGTTCCTGATGAACTTCGGATGGGGCGGAGACGGTTTCGGTATGCTTGACTTTGAGGGACTGGAAGGAGCTGCGCTTGAGGAAGCGGAGGCGGGAAGCATTCTCGCAAAGATCGGAAGCGGCATCGCATGGATTTTTGTTCCGCTCGGTTTCGGTGACTGGAAGATGGCGGTTGCATCTGTGACCGGACTGATCGCAAAAGAGAATGTGGTCGGCACATTCGGCGTTCTGTTCGGTGTGGCGGAGGTTGCCGAGGAGGGAAATGAGATTTGGGCGTCCCTTGCGGCATGTATGACCCAGACTGCGGCTTATGCATTCCTTGTATTCAACCTCTTATGCGCGCCGTGTTTTGCGGCGATGGGCGCGATCAAGCGGGAGATGAACAACAGAAAGTGGTTCTGGTTCGCGATCGGTTATCAATGCCTGTTTGCTTACGTCGTGTCCCTCTGTGTTTATCAGATCGGCGCATTACTCTTTGAGGGTGCGTTCGGCGTGTGGACGGTCGTAGCATTTCTGCTCGTGGCAGGTTTGATCTTTTTACTTGTCAGACCGTATCGGCAAAGCAGTACACTGCAATTTTCCATCGGCAAGAAGATGTCGAAGGCAAGTTAAAAATGAAATCATAAACCTGCGGTATGCGCGCGTCATACCCATACCGCAGATCATAGAAAGATGGGGGAATCAAGATGGGAAATCTGATTGTCGGTGCAATACTGATCGCGGCAGTTGCGTTCGTCATACGTGGCATGGTGCGCGATAAGAAAAACGGCAAATCACTCCAATGCGGGTGCAGCTGCAGTCATTGCAGCGGACAGTGTACGAAGTCAAAGAAATAATTCTCCATAAAATCATAGGACGAAGGGCTGCTTTGTGTTATAATAAAAAAGATTATTATGACACGGAGCAGCCTTTATCATTTTAGGAGAAGAACGAATCAAGAAACTGATTTTTTACGGATAGGGGCTTTCCGGACGGAAGGAAAGAGCATGGAACAGAAAAGACAGAACAAAGGGATTTTGCAGCACAACTATTATTTATACCTCACAGAATTTTTTGCAGGCATGTCCGTGATGGCGGTGGAGCTTGGAGCCAGCAGACTGTTAGCGCCGTATTTTAGCTCGTCGCAGATCGTTTGGACGATCATTATCGGAACGATCATGATCGCGATGGCGCTCGGCAATATTTACGGCGGACGCAGCGCGGACAAGCACCCCGAGCCGGCAAGACTGTACCGGCGGATATTGATCGCAGCGATCTGGATCGCGGCGATACCGGTCGTCGGAAAGTATATTATTTTAGGGATTGCCGGACTGCTTGTTGTCACGATCAACAGCAATTTCCTGATCATTGCGGCGTTTCTTGCCTGTATGGTGATTTTTGTGTTTCCGCTTTTTTTGCTCGGAACAGTGACGCCGTCCCTTGTCAAGTATACGGTGGACAGCCTCGACGACAGCGGAAAAGTCGTCGGCACGCTCGGCGCGTACAATACGATTGGCAGCATCATCGGCACATTTCTGCCGACTTTTGTGACGATCCCGGCGGTCGGAACGACAATGACGTTCTTTATCTTCGGCGGAATCCTGCTTGTGCTGGCGCTCATTTACTTTTTTACGACGAGCAGAAAGTTTACGCGGACGGGACTGCCGATCGCATTTTTTATCGTCTGTCTGGTGTGCGGGCATTCCACGAGCTTTGCGTTTTGGGAGTCCGATTTAGTGTATGAGGGAGAGTCCGTGTACAATTATCTGCAAGTGAAGGACACGGGGAACAGCGTAATTCTTTCCACGAACGTGCTGTTCGGCGTGCAGTCGGTGACGATGAAAAATAAGGAGCTGACCGGCATGTATTATGATTATGCGATGGCGGCGCCGCTCATGAACCCGGATTATCCGTACGGCGGACAGCTTCAAATGCTCATACTCGGAATGGGAACCGGAACGTATGCGAGGCAGTGCCTTGCGTACCGCGACGGCATGGGCATTGCGGATATGGACATTGTCGGTGTGGAGATTGATGAAAAGATCACGGATTTATCGGAGCGCTATTTTGATCTTCCGCGGTCTGTGCGCACGGTCAATTATGACGGAAGGGCGTATTTACAGGCGGCGGGCGAGCGCTATGACGTCATCATGGTGGACGCGTATCAGGATATTACGATCCCGTTTCAGATGTCCTCCGTTGAGTTTTTTACGCTGGTAAAAGAACATTTGACGGAAAACGGCGTCATGGTCGTCAATATGAATATGCATAGCAACAGTGAGAGCAGCATCAATGCGTATCTGGCGGATACGATCGCTGCTGTTTTTCCGTATATCTACACGGTGGACGTACCGGGAACAACAAACCGGGAGCTGTTCGCCTCACAGCATGCCGATATGCTGCCGCTGCTTGAGGCACATGAGGAGGTGCTTACGGATGATGCGCTGCGGTCCTTAATGCAGGAAGTTCGGGAGCGCGTTGTTTCTTACGAGGCGGGAGAGCATCTTTTAACGGACGATCAGGCGCCGGTCGAACTGCTTGGCATGGAGGTTATTGATTCTTTGATTCAGAATGAACTCGGTTATTATAAAGAACGGTTTCGGCAGGACGGCATTTCGGGGATTTTGGGTGACTTATGAAAAAACTGGTATGCGGAATTCTCGCACATGTTGATTCGGGAAAAACAACCTTGTCCGAGGCGCTGCTTTTTACGGGCGGAACGATCAAAAAGGCGGGAAGGGTCGATAAGCAGGATGCTTTTTTAGACAATTTCGAGATGGAGCGGGAGCGGGGAATCACGATATTTTCGAAGCAGGCCCTGATCCGGACTCCCAAGCTGCAATTAACGCTGGTCGATACGCCGGGACATGTGGATTTTTCGGCGGAGACGGAGCGCGCGCTGCAGATATTGGATGCCGCAATCTTAGTCGTCAGCGCGCCGGACGGGGTGCAGGGGCATACGGAGACCTTGTGGCGGCTGCTTGCACGTTACCGGATTCCCGTATTTTTATTTATCAATAAAACAGACTTACCCTGCCGGGCAAGGGAGGCGCTCATGGCGGAGCTCACGGCGAAACTGTCTGCGGGCTGTCTGGATTTTGAAATGCAGGGAACGGAAGCGTTTTATGAGCAGGCGGCGCTACTCTGTGAGCAGGCGTTGGAACAATATCTGGCAGACGGAGAATTGACGGACGATCAGATTTCCGCGCTGATTGCCGATCGTAAGCTGTTTCCGTGCTTTTTTGGCTCTGCGCTGAAAAACGGAGGTGTTCGGGAGCTGCTTGACGCGCTGGAACGTTACGCACCTGAGCAGTCCTATGGAGAGGCGTTTGCGGCGAGGGTGTATAAGATCGGCAGGGATGCGCAGGGAAACCGCCTGACGTACATAAAAATAACGGGCGGCTCTCTTGCGGTGCGCGATGTGGTGAACTACGGTGACGGCGAACGCGCGCACAGTGAAAAAATCAATCAGATTCGTATCTATTCGGGCGCGCGGTACGAAACGCCCGCATCGGTGCAGGCGGGAGAGGTTTGTGCGGTCACGGGGCTTAACGCTACCGCGGCGGGAGAGGGCTTAGGAGCGGAAAAAGCATCGATGCAGCCGTTGTTTGTTCCTGTGCTGACCTATCGGCTCATTCTGCCCGATGATGTTTCGGCGGCACAGTTTATGCCGAAGCTTTATCAGCTTGAGGAAGAGGAGCCGCAGCTTCATGTATGCTGGGACGAGCATCTTTCAGAGATTCATGTGCAGCTCATGGGCGAGGTGCAGACCGAGGTGCTTCAGAGGATGATTGCGGAGCGGTTTGACGTGGCGGTACATTTCGGAGCGGGGAAGATCTTGTATCGGGAGACGCTTGCCGAACCGGTGGAGGGCATCGGTCATTATGAGCCGCTTAAGCATTATGCGGAGGTGCATCTTCTCATGGAGCCGGGAGAGCCGGGGAGCGGACTTGTGTTTGCGAGTGCCTGCAGCGAGGAGATCCTTGAAAAGAATTGGCAGCGGCTGGTCCTGACCCATTTAGAGGAAAAAGAGCATGTCGGCGTGCTGACGGGTGCGCCGATCACGGATATGAAGATCACGCTCGTGTCGGGGCGGGCGCATTTGAAACATACCGAGGGCGGTGATTTCAGACAGGCCACTTACCGCGCGGTGAGGCAGGGACTTCGGAGCGCGCGTTGTGTGCTGCTGGAGCCCTATTATCGTTTTTGTATTACCGTGCCCGCGCAGCAGATCGGCAGAGTCATGGCCGACATGGAAAAAAGGCACGCGCAGTTTGGCGCACCGGAAGCATCCGAAGAGCAGATGACGCTTGTGGGAGTTGTTCCGGCATCGGAGATGGCGGATTATGCAAAAGAACTTGCCGCCTACACGAAAGGACGCGGTAGGATGAATCTGTCCCTGCACGGTTACGAATGCTGCCATAATGCGCAGGAGATCATCTCGAAAAGCGGCTATGACCCGGAGGCGGATACGGAAAATCCGACGGGCTCGATTTTTTGCGGACACGGCGCCGGATTTTATGTGCCGTGGAACGAGGTGTATGATTACATGCATGTGGAAGCCGTTCCTTTGGCAGAGAAACGGACTGCGGAAGCAGGGGCGGAGAAGTTCGGTTATGCAGGAGAGGACGGCGTGTATGCGGGCGGGGATATGCCGACAGATAAGGCCGGTATATATGTGTCCGATTTTGCGAAAGAATATGAGGAGCGTGCGATCGGCACGGAGGAGATCGACGAGCTCATAAAAAGAAGCGGCGGCGCAAACCGGAAGGAAGATGTATCCGAGAGAAAAATCTGGAGCAGGCGCTATGATGGCGGATGGCTGACAGACAGAGAGAAGGCGGCGGATGGTGCGAGTGCTTCGGACAGGGCGAAAAGCATCGCGGGTGATAGGAATGCGGCAGATAAGATGCAGAAAGCGCTTCAAAAAGGGGGAACTGCGGCGAACGAAGAATATCTCCTTGTGGATGGTTACAACGTGATCTTTGCATGGGAGGATCTCAATGCGCTTGCCGAGGCGAATGTGGATGCGGCACGCGGTAAACTCATGGATGTGCTGTGCAATTACCAGGCGATGCGGGGCTGTGAGGTCATTGTGGTATTTGATGCGTACCGCGTGCAGGGACATGCCGAGGAGATCATTGATTATCATAACATTCATGTGGTCTTTACAAAAGAAGCGGAGACCGCAGATCAATATATTGAAAAATTCGCGCATGAAAACGGCAGAAAATACCGGATCACGGTAGCAACGTCGGATGGCCTGGAGCAGATCATCATTCGCGGACAGGGCTGCGCGTTGCTCTCGTCAAGAGAACTGCGGGAGGAGATCGCATTGCGGAGTGAGCAGCTCAGACGGGAGCATATGACGCAGACGAAGCGGCTTGGAAATACGATGGAGGAGAAACTGAAAGCGCTGGATACGGAAGGGTGAAACGGGGATAGAAGAAGCGCCCTTTTTGGTATATAATAGTCTAAAGATTGGAGTGTGGGAGTGTATGAAATTGCGTACGCAAAATATCGTTGTGCTTATGTTTTGCCTATTTGGATTCAGTGGCTGCGGTGTTTCACAAGATAATCATGAAGATGTGTCATCGAATGCTGAGATGCAGGAAACAAACGCATGGGAGAGCGCTCAGGAAACAGATGTGGAAGATACGGTTGTTGCTGAGCCCGGACCGGAAGAGCTGCTGGATGCATTTCTTGCCGGTGAAATTCCGGCGATTTATGACAACGGAGAGGGAGGGGGGCTCTTATTTGACCAGCTGCCGCATGATGAGGATGATTGGGAGTGTTATTCTGCAGGAGAGCGGATTGACTTGGATAATGATGGCGAAAACGAGCAAATTGTGAATGGACCCTATGGAGGGATGTATATTGACGCAAGAGACGGCAACGTATATGTGTTAGCAGAAGGGGAGGGAACAACAGGGGTTTTGTCTTATGCAGTCTACGATAATGCAACATGGATCGTACATAGAGATACTTCGCATGGGGGAAGGCAGACGTATTGGCTGACGAGGTACGATGGCGGAAACAATATTGTAGACGAATTTAAGTTGGGGGCAGAATACTGGGAATCCACGGATGGTACCTATGATGAAAACAGTGATTTTACTTATCGTGACGAGAAAATATCCATGGAAGAATATGAGGAGTTAATAAAAGAAATTTTCGGCTGGTAAATGGATGAAGGAACAGAAATGAAAAACAACGATTATAACAAAACGATGTATGCATGCTTTGTCGGTTATATTGTTCAGGCGATCGTCAATAATTTTGCGCCGCTTTTGTTTTTGACTTTCCATTCGCAGTATGGCATTTCCCTTTCGCGTATTACGATGTTAGTGACGGTCAATTTCGGATTGCAGCTCTTGGTCGATCTTTTGTCCATCGGATTGGTCGATCGCATCGGATATCGCGTATCCGCTGTGCTGGCGCAGGTGTTTGCGGCGGCGGGATTGATTTTTTTAACGGTACTGCCGGAAGTCTTCCGTGACCCGTTTTACGGACTGCTGACTGCTGTGATGATTTATGCGGTTGGGGGCGGGCTTTTGGAGGTGCTTGTCAGCCCGATCGTGGAGGCGTGCCCGTCCGATAATAAGGAAAAGGCAATGAGCCTTCTGCATTCGTTTTACTGCTGGGGGCATGTGGCAGTCGTGCTGCTTTCTACGGCATTTTTTGCTGTTGCGGGCATCGAACGCTGGAAATGGCTGGCATTGTTATGGGCGATCGTTCCCGTGTGCAACGCGGCGGCGTTTTTGAAAGTGCCGATCGCACCGCTGCTCGA
>CAMWSU010000142.1 GCA_947176965.1 uncultured Lachnospiraceae bacterium
CATCTTCTTCAGCTAACATTTGATATTCCTCCCATGTGGTTGCTTTGAAAGCGGCGGCCCATCTGGTGAGGCCGGCATGCCTGTCGTGTTCGGTTGCGAGCGCCGTCTGTGTCAGGTTGAGTATGGACAGACGGAGCTTGTCACTGAATATTTCATGTGTTTTCTCATTGATCATCAAATAATGACTGTAAAACTGCTTCTGCACATGGGGCAGGCTGAAATTCAGGATGCCGATGTGGTGTGCGGGCGTTACGTTCAGATAGGGAGCGCCTTTTTCGAGATTGTCAAAAGCCCTGCACAGATAGCACAGGGAGCGCTCCGGCCAGTCCCCCTCGTTTTTGATCTGCATTTCTAAGTTGATGAGCCTGTCACCATTTAAGATCAGCCGGATATCGAGGATCGTGTCTTTCTCCTCAATGGTAGCGCCGGGAACAAACGGGTTTGTGATGACAATGGAATGAATGTCCCCGGGCATCAGGTCGAGCAGACTGCACAGGAGTGCGCACAGAATGGTCTCATCTGTCTGGAGCACGACCTTAAACATGTAGTCATTGGTGAGCGGGAACGAAAGCTTCCCGCTTCGCTCGGATAACGGAAGATACGGTGACGGGGGAAGCAGGGTAAGAAAAGAAGTGTTTTGGGACATGAGTGTCCTCCTTTCAAGATGTGTGGACAGGGAGACAGGAAGAAATACGCCGGTCAGATGAAGTACTGCAGTCGGGTGTTTTCGTGTCAAAGGAGTCGCAGGACTCCGCGCATGGAAGCTGCTGCCTGTCAATGGAAAGAAACAGAAATGAGATAAAGAATGCGGTGCAGTCCGCAGACGCATGTGAGAGAACCCACAGCCGTATGTCCGCATCACGGACAATTCAGTTAAGACAAGTGTAGCAGAGAGGTGAACATTTTGACAATGTGCATTTTCCACAAATTTTATTTAAGGAAAAAACAGGATAAGGGTGGAAAAGATTCGGCATTCTGCACAAAAAAACATGTAATAATATGTTAAAAAAGAGAATCTTATGATGCTCGGATATTTTTTCTGCGTTTTACCTGATGAAAAAAGGCAAAAGAGAGGCGAAACGGAGAGTTCGCTCGCTGCTCTTTTGCCTAATTCATTTGGTATGAAGCTACTGTACCAGCTCAAATACAGGCATATACGTTATCGGTGCATCCACACTGATGCTTTGTCCGCCCTCGTAGACTTCTCCTGTTGAGGTCAGCTTCCACTTGCCGTTCGGGAGATAGACCTCGCGTTTCCACTCATTTAAGTGCAGGATGGGTGCAACGAGATACTTGCTGCCGAACATATACTGATCCTGAAGCTCCCAGCATTTTGCATCATCGGGGAACTCATAGAACATCGCGCGGATAAGCGGTGAACCATTCGTATGTGCTTCCTCATATAACTGTTTGATATAGTCGTGCATGGAGATACGCACATCATAGTAGTTCTTCATGATGGCATAATTGTCCTCGCCATAGCTCCAAAGCTCATTCGGCTGACCGGTGTGCAGATAGCCGCCGCCCCAGTCTCTCTCATCAAGAGGCGGGATCGTGTACGGACCGCGGTCTCCGTGCATGCGCAGTACGGGAGAATACACGGCGAATTGATACCAGCGGATCAAAAGCTGGCGGAAATCCTCGTCGTTCACATCGTCGGTCATAAAGCCGCCAATATCCGTCGTCCACCAGGGAATGCCGGCAAGACCCATGTTCAGACCGCATTGAATCTGATCGGTAAACGCTTCAAAGGTACTCGGCACATCGCCCGACCAGACGACATTGCCGTATTTCTGGGAGCCCGCCCATGCGCAGCGTAAGAGATTGACAACGGTGCCTGTTCCGGCTTCCTTCATTCCGTCATAAAAAGCACGGCTGTACAACTGCGGGTAAAGATTGCTGACGGCGAGCGCGGGACCAATATGGTAGCGGTAATTCTCAAAATCATATACCCCATAATCCGGCTCGGAGTTATCCAGCCAGAATGCGTCGATTCCGTAATCATAATAATTTTTCTTGCACACGTCCCATACATATTTGCGGGTCTCGGGATTGAACGGATCAATCTCTACGCAGTCGCCCTGGTAATCATAAGTCTGTGCCGCTCCGCGTTCGGTACGGATGAGGAGTCCTTTTTCCTGCATGGGCCAGAAGTTTTCGCTCTTGCGGTCAACAGAGGGCCATACGGATACAATGACCTTGATACCCATGGAATGCAGCTCGTCCACCATTGCCTTGGGATCGGGCCAATATTTCTCGTCGAATTTCCAGTCGCCCTGTACGGTCCAGTGGAAAAAGTCGATGACAATCTGATCGATCTTGATGCCTTCCTTCTGATACTGTCTCGCCACGGTCAATACTTCATCCTGCGTCCGATAGCGCAGCTTACACTGCCATAAGCCCATCAGATCCTCCGGGAACATTTCCGCATGACCCGTTACAGCGGTATAATTTGCAAGAATCTGTTTCGGTGTATCCGCAGCGGTGATCCAGTAATCCATCTCTTTTGTGGAGCGTGCAATCCATTCGTAATAATTGTTGCCGAAAGTCACGCGGCCGACTGCGGGATTGTTCCACAGGAATCCGTAACCCATTGAGGAAACCGCAAAAGGCACGGAAATCTGAGAATTGCGCTGCGCCAGTTCCAAAACGCAGCCCTTCAAGTTCATGCAGTCCTGCTGATACTGTCCCATACCGAACAACTTTTCCTCTTTAGTACTTTCAAATTTTAGATTCAGGGAATACTCGCTTCCGCCGATAACGCCCTTCCATTCGCGGTTTACTAATTTGAGACAGCGGCTTTCTTTGGAAAGCGTTCCCCCGTAGCTTCTGTAATATTCGCGCAAAAGTAACTGCTCGTCCCGATAAAATGAGATAATACCCGCAAAATTGACGACCGCTCTGATACGACCGTTTGTGATCGTAGCAAGCGTCTGTCTATCGATGCCGCCGTAGGCGTTCGGAGATTCCTCCTCCGTCATCTGAACCTGTGCCTGACAGGTAACAGGTTTCTCTGTCAGCGCCCAGTCGTTCCCGGTAAACTTCGGGGACAGGGATGCACGCACGCGGAGCGAATCGGTTCCCCATGCCTCGATCCGCAGCGTTTCGCCGTTATGACGGCAGACAAGCGCGCCGTTGTCGTTTTCAAACCTCATACATAACCCTCCTGACCATTTGTTGTTTTTTTGAAAAGCATCCTCATTTCTAGGGAAAATACTTTTATCCTATCATACTACGATTCGGTCCGCATTACTAGAGAATTCTTCGATTCTTCCATAGAACCGTTTGATTGTTCCTGCGCGCTGCCGGCTGCGCAATGGAAAGGGAAAAAGAATTGTTTTTTTGCGGCAGGTAAATTATAATGAAAGACGGTAAGCGATGGCTGTATTAATAAGAAATGGAAAGGGATGTCCGCATGAATCGGACAGGGGGAAGCGTATGGTACGAATTATAGCAGACAGTACCTGTGATCTGTCGCAGGAACTTATAGAAAAATACAACGTAGCAATTTTACCGCTTCACATTTTGTTGGGAGAAGATGAATTTGAGGACGGAAGGAATATCAAGCCGGAGGAAATTTACCGATGGTCCGATGAGCATGGTACAACGCCGGGAACCTCTGCGCCTTCCATGGAGAGTGCGTTAAAGCTGTACGGGGAAGTGTATACGGAGGGTGATGAGCTAATTTGCTTTTCGATATCAGGGCAAATGTCCACATCGGGGAATGTCATGCGGCTTGCCGCGGAAGAAATGGGAATTACGGGTCAGGTGACGGTGATCGATTCCGAGAATCTTTCTACCGGGATCGGTCATTTGGTCGTGGAGGCTGCAATCATGGCGAAGGAGGGAAAGAGCGCCGGGGAAATTGTGGACAGAATAGAGACGTTACGACCTCTTGTGCGTGCCAGCTTTGTCGTGGATACGCTCGTGTACCTGCATAGAGGAGGAAGGTGCAGCGGCTTGGCGGCGATGCTCGGCGGCACCCTTCATCTGCACCCGATGATCGTGGTGGAGAACGGTAAAATGCACAGCGGCAAGAAGTACCGGGGCAGCCTGTCCAAAGCGCTGACGGCTTACGCAAGGGATTTGGAGCCTGCCATGAGGAAAGCAAAGCGGGACAGGGTTTTTATTACCCATTCCGGCTGTGCGCAGGAGACCGTGGAAATGGTAAAGGAATTTCTGGAGGGACTGGGGATATTCCGGGAGATTCTCATGACGAGGGCAGGCGGCGTGATCTCCAGCCACTGCGGTCCGGGAACGCTGGGAATTTTGTTCATAGAGGATGCGGAATAAGGGAAGTCAAGGTACTTTTTTAGAAGCTTTGGGAGGTGGCACACGTTGCAATATGAAATAGTAAAGATGCAGGAGCACCCTGAATGTAAGCAGGAGGCAGCGCAGTGGTTCCATGAAAAATGGGGGATTCCGCTGGAGGCATACATTGACAGCATAGAGGAATGCCTGCGCGGAAGTGCTGCGGTTCCGAGGTGGTATCTTGTGCTGCATGAGGACCGGGTGATCGCCGGAGCCGGTGTCATCGAAAATGATTTTCATGACCGGAAAGACTTAACGCCGAATGTCTGCGCCGTATACGTGGAGGAGTCGTATCGCAATCAGGGAATTGCAGGAGAACTGCTTGACTTTGTCTGTAAAGATATGAGAGCTGCCGGGATTGCCACGCTGTATCTTGTCACTGACCACATCGGTTTTTATGAGCGGTACGGCTGGGAATTTTTGTGCATGGTTCAGGGCGACGGCGAGCCGGATATGACACGGATGTATGTGCATCGAGTGAAAGCGGGAGAAAAAAACACATGAAAACATTATATGTATCGGATTTGGATGGTACGCTGCTTAGAAGCAGTGAGAGGACGAGCGATTTTACAAACCGCACGATCAATGAGCTTGTGGAACAGGGAGTGCTGTTTTCCTATGCAACGGCGCGTTCTTATCTGACTGCGCATAAGGTGACACAGGGCTTAAATGCCCGGATTCCTGTGATCATTTATAACGGTGCATTCATCAGGGATCATGTCAGCGGAGAAATTCTTTTGTCGAGCTATTTTGAGGACGGCGCGGAAGCTCTTTTGAAGGAATTACTTGACGCAGACGTGTATCCGCTCGTCTATGCGATGTTCTCCGGGGACAACCGCGCTTTGGCAGAGGATGGGCAGAGCGGACGGAACCATCGCGGTGAGGATGGGCGCGGGCAGGAAGAGAAATTTTCAGAGAATTTCTATGAGAAATTTTCAGAGAATTTCTATGAGAAATTCTCATATATTCCACAGCGAGCCACCGAAGGCATGCGTCGCTTTCTGGATACCCGGAAGGGGGATGAGCGGGAGCGTGCCGTTTCTACTGTGGAAGAATTGCTGGACGGCGACATTTTTTATTTTACCTGCATTGACGAACGTGAAAAGCTTGCGTCGATTTGTGAGCGTTACCGTGAGCGGTATCACTGCGTATTATCACAGGAAATCTATACAAAGGATTGGTTTCTGGAGATCATGCCGCTTGCGACGTCCAAAGCGCGTGCCGTGATGCGGCTGAAAGAATACCTCGGATGTGACAGGGTTGTCGCTTTCGGGGACCAAAATAATGATATCGATATGTTTGAGGTCGCGGATGAGGCGTATGCGGTGGAAAATGCGGTGGAGGAGTTAAAAGCCGTGGCAACGGGAATCATTGCGTCGAACGATGACGATGGCGTAGCGCATTTTCTGCGGGAGCGGCTATCGGAGTTTCTTAAAAAAGCATAAAAGCTAATAGACCATATCGTTTTCCTCCCTGCACTTAGTCGTTCCGACTGATATGAGCTGCCAGCTTTGCGGCGTTATCCTCATACACGGCGCGCATTTCCGATAAGAGATTCTGATAGTAATTTTTTGCGGCATCCTGCCGTTCTTTTCCAAGAGCAGCGCCTCGTTCTGTGAAAAAATGATCGTAGATGGATTCCAGTTTATACTTATATTCCTGAAAAAATGACGGTTCGGTATCGTCTGTTCCGTCAAGCAGGGTCCTATCCGGTGTCAGCGAATAAAGCGGTTCGCC
>CAMWSU010000143.1 GCA_947176965.1 uncultured Lachnospiraceae bacterium
TCCTTATACAGGCCTTCAATATCCGTTAAAAAAGCAAGCTTTTTTGCCCCGACCGCACGGGCGATCGCGCACGCCGCATCATCTGCGTTGATATTGTAGGTATCAAAATTCTCATCCAGGCCGATCGGCGCGACGATCGGAAGAAAATCTTTTTCCAAAAGATCAAACAGGATCTTCGGCTCCACGCCGACGATGTTCCCGACATAACCGATATCCCTGCCGTCCACCATCTTTTTTTCCACCTTGAGCAGCCCGCCGTCCTTGCCCGTCACGCCGATCGCCTTACTGCCGAGTGCCTGCACCATCGTAACAAGGCGCTTGTTGACCTTATTTAACACCATCTCGGCGATTTCCATCGTCTCTGCATCCGTCACGCGCAGCCCGTTCACAAATTCCGCCTCTTTGCCGACCTTTCCGACCCATTTGCTGATCTCCTTGCCGCCGCCGTGCACGATGATCGGCTTAAATCCGACCAGCTTTAAGAGCGTTACGTCCTGAATCACGCTTTTTTGCAGCGCCTCGTCCACCATCGCGCTTCCGCCGTACTTGACCACAATGATATTCCTGTTAAATTTCTGTATGTAGGGGAGCGCCTCGATCAATACCTCCGCCTTATTCATAACCTCTGTGATCTCTTTTTGATTCATTTTTTATACCCTTTCACTGATTAAATGCGATAATATTCGCTTCATTGAGCGTAAAATCATAATAATTCAAATCCATGCGCCTTGTCCAGCCGATCCGGTTCCAAAACGCATTGCCGATATCGTTGACCGTAAATGCGATGAGCGACACCTTGCTGATTCCTTCTTCTTTGAGCGCCTCCATCGCAAACGTCACCATCTGCCTGCCGATGCCGCGCATGCGATATTCCTCGCGCACGCACACATGATACAGGCAGCCGCGCCTGCCGTCATGTCCGCACAGGATTGCGCCGACGACTTTACCGTCCTCCTCGGCAACCACGCTCGTTGCCGGATTTCTTTTAAGAAAACGGGCAACACCCTCTCTCGAATCATCCACGCTGCGGATGGCAAAGCCCTTGATGCTCATCCAAAGCGCATACACGCCGTCATAATCCTCAATTTGCATGGTTCTGACTGTCATGACTGCCTCCGTTCCCGCCCTTTGCCTTCGCCGCACGCGCCGCATGTTCCATTTTCTGCTTGAACAGGGAACGCATCAGTTCCTCGGGAAACACGATATTTTCTCCGAACGGATTGATGACAAAGCCCGCCAGTCCCCCTTTGGAACCGAACACATACTGCGCATACACATCGAAATTCATCACCATATTTTTGACCGGATCGGTGATATTGCAGCGTGTCTTCCACTCTTTCATCTGAAGCGTATCCGTAAACGCCGGCAGAAATTTCTTGCCGTCCTTCGTATGGATGACCTTAAAGCTGACGTGAATCGGCGTGCGGACACCTTTCTCCTGATTCTGCCGCACTTTCTCCTCCACCTCGGGTGAGACAATGGCGGGCGAAATAAAGTTTGTCCGCATCATTTCGGAAATCATTTTGCTGCGGTTCGCCGGCGTATTCTCGTCCTGCAATTTCCGCATTGCAATGATCAGCTCTAAATTCTGAATCTTCTTATTAATATCTTCCATGATCAGTTGAACTGCTCCTTTCTTCTATCATCAAACTTTAGGTAATTGCGAAACGCATAATTAAGGTTGTGCGACTGTACAAAATATACAATCCAACGCAGGCACGCTTTCGCTACAATTCAAACGCAGCGGTACATAACATGCGAAAATACCGCATGTAAGTACCGGCGTTTTCATAGTGCCTGCTTATGGAACTGTATATTTTGCACAAGCATAAATATCATTCATTGCGTTTCGCAATTACCTATCAGATGTTCTCAAAAGCAATGCTTGCTCATTCTTTTTATTGAGCAGCGTGATGTCATAATTGTCCCAATTTTTCATGTAACTGCATCCCTGCTCTAAGGGAACATCGGCACCATGGCAAGCCCTTCATCCTCCGGCAGTCCGAACAACAGGTTCATGTTCTGCACCGCCTGTCCTGCCGCGCCTTTGACAAGATTGTCAAGCGCTCCCATCATGACCACTCTGCCCGTCCGCTCGTCCACGATAAATCCGACGTCCACATAATTGCTTCCCTCAACCCATTTTGTTTCGGGGCATACGCCTTTATCCAACAGACGTACAAAACGTTCATCTTTATAATAATGTTCATAGGCTGCCCGAAGCTCTGCCACAGTCGGCAGTGAACCGTCCTCTTTTCTTTTTAAAGAAGCATATGCCGTCACGAGAATGCCGCGGTTCATCGGCACTAAATGCGGCGTAAAGCTTACTGTGAGCTCCCTGCCCGCCGCATAACCTAACTGCTCCTCGATCTCCGGCGTATGCCTGTGCGTGGCAACGCCGTACGCCTTCATATTTTCATTCACCTCGCAGAACAGGTTCGGCAGCTTGGCGCCCCTGCCCGCTCCGCTCGTGCCCGATTTTGCGTCAATGATCAGCGTATCCGGATTGATCAGTCCTTCTTTTACCAAAGGATACGCCGTCAGAATAGAGCATGTCGTATAGCAGCCCGGATTCGCTATCAGTCTTGCCCCTTTTACCTGATCCCGATTTAATTCGCACAGACCGTAGACTGCCTCGTCAATAAACTGCGGGCTTTTGTGGAGCATGCCGTACCACTGTTCGTACACCTTCACGTCCTTAATACGGAAATCCGCGCTTAAATCCACGATCTTTACCCGGGAAAGAATCTCTTCATTTACCAAAGACGCGCAAAGCCCCTGCGGTGTCGCCGTAAAGATCACATCCACCTCTTTCGAGAGCGCTTCCATATTATCATCCATGCAGACCGCATCCACAATGCGGAACATATTCCGATACACTTCATCATATCTTTGATCAATATAGCTTTTGGAACCGTACCATATGATCTCTGCGTCTTTGTGTCCCATTAAGATCCGCACAAGCTCGCCGCCGGCATAGCCTGTCGCACCGATAATTCCTACCTTTACCATGTTCATCCTCTTTTCTTTCTCAATACACACTATTTCTATTTTACTTGAAATGCCGCATAAAAACAACCACAGAGTTTTCTGTTTCAATTTTTGCATAATTATACATCCGCTTTTCTTAATATGCAATATTTTTCTTCAATTTTGCATAATATTCATAAAAATATGCATTTTATTCACAAATTCCCTATTGCATTTGCGGAACGGATGTTGTATGATACCAAAAGAATTGACGTTCCTAATAGAAAAACAATCAAATGAAACGGAGGAGTACATCATGAAAGAAAAAGTCATCCTTGCCTATTCGGGCGGACTTGACACCACGGCGATCATCCCGTGGCTGAAAGAGAATTTTGATTACGAGGTCATCTGCGTATGCGCGGACTGCGGACAGGGTAACGAGTTAGACGGTCTTGAGGAGCGCGCAAAGGCGTGCGGCGCTTCCAAACTTTATATTGAGGACATCACGGATATTTTCTGTGACGAATACATTGTTCCGTGCGTACAGGCGCATTCCGTCTATGAGAACAAGTATCTGCTCGGCACGTCGATGGCGCGGCCGGCGATCGCAAAGCGTCTTGTGGAGATCGCACGCAAGGAGAATGCTACGGCAATCTGCCACGGCGCAACCGGAAAGGGCAACGATCAGATCCGTTTTGAGCTCGGCATTAAAGCGCTTGCCCCCGACTTAAAAATCATAGCTGCATGGAGAAATGAAAAATGGACGATGAACTCCCGTGAGGAGGAGATTGCATACTGCGAGGCGCACGGCATCCATCTTCCGTTTTCTGCTGACAGTTCCTACAGCCGCGACCGCAACTTATGGCATATCAGCCATGAGGGATTAGAGCTGGAGGATCCCGCAAACGAGCCGAATTACGAGCATCTTCTCGTACTTGGCACCACGCCGGAAAAAGCGCCTGATGAGGGCGAATATGTCACGCTCACCTTTGAACATGGCGTACCGACGGCCGTGAACGGAAAACAGATGAAAGTGTCCGATATTATCCGCGAGCTGAATACGCTCGGCGGAAAGCACGGCATCGGCATCATTGACATTGTGGAAAACCGCGTTGTCGGCATGAAGTCGCGCGGCGTTTATGAGACGCCGGGCGGAACCATCCTCTATGAGGCACATCAGCAGCTTGAGGAGCTGATTCTTGACCGCGACACCTACGCGTTAAAGGCCGACCTCGGCAATAAGTTCGCACAGGTCGTTTATGAGGGCAAGTGGTTCACACCGCTTCGCGAAGCGCTTCAGGCATTTATCGAGTCCACACAGCGGAATGTGACGGGCGAGGTGAAATTCAAGCTCTATAAGGGCAACATCATCAAGGCAGGAACGACTTCCCCGTACTCTCTCTACAACGAGAGCATCGCTTCCTTCACGACGGGCGACCTCTATGATCACCACGACGCGGAGGGCTTCATCAATCTGTTTGGCCTTGCGAGCAAGGTACGCGCAATGAAGCTTCAGGAGAGCGGCGTCGATCCGCTGACCGGAGAAAAGAAGAATTGATCAAAAAAACAGCCAGAGAACACTGATCTGTTCCCTGGCTGTTTTTTCGCTCTCAAACATCCTGTTATCTTAAAATGCAGGTAACCGTTCAGAACCAACCTCGAAAACACTGCGTGTTTCCTCGGTGTGGCATATCCGCCACATAATTATCTCTCAGACACATATACTAATCGAGAGGTAATTTCTATGAAGCATCTGAAACGCTATACCATAATCGGAATCATTTTTGTCCTGACCGTCGGATCACTTTCCCACTTTCTCTATGATTGGTCCGGTAACAACAATATCGTCGGGCTTTTTACGCCCATTAACGAGTCCATATGGGAACACATGAAATTGCTATTCTTCCCGATGCTCCTATACGCAATCTTTCTTATTTTCAAATTCAGGAAAGTGTACTCGTGCATCACATCTTCCCTATGCTTCGGTATTTTCACAGGTACGATACTGATTCCCATATTTTTTTATGCCTATCTCGCTATTCTTGGTGAGGACATTTTTATCTTAGATATCGGCATATTTATTCTGAGTATCTTCATTGCGTTTTGGCTAACCTACAAGCTTACCTTATCCTGCAAGTTAGAGCCTTATACGTTATTATTGTGTTTCTTCGTATGTGTCCTTTTGATCTGCTTTGTATGGTTTACCTATCATGCACCTGCGGCGCGGATCTTTGAAGATCCTGCTGTTTCCCAAAGCACAGGAGTCATACTGTCCGGTCAGCGCAATACCCACTTCCCGAACAGCGTCTTCTTATATCGGAGTAATTCTTCCTTTGCCTCCGGATCATCCCCGGCTTTTTGAAGTAAGAATACAGCCTTTGGGATATCCGCCGGCACGCCGAGGCCGCGGCCATAAATATAGCCCAGCATAAAAAATACCTCCCGGTTGTCCCCTGCCGCCTTCTCTAACAGTTCTCTTGCCTTACCGAAATCCTGCGCTGTTCCCCATCCTCTGAAATAGCACTTGCCCAAATATCTGACGCCCCATGTGCTGCCATGCGAATAGGCATAGCTTAGAAGCTGAAACGCCCTATCATAATTCCTCGGCACCACATCGCTTTCGCAGTACAGGGCTCCCAGCGCATTTGCGTTAAATCCCCTTGTTCCGTCCGCACAGGCCATGGATAATCCCTTTTCAAAGCACTTTGCGGCATAGGCAGGATCTTTGGGAGCGCCGTTTCCATGTTGATAGGCGATCCCCACGAAATACCACGCATCACCCTCTCCGCCTTCCGCAGCCAATTTGTACCAGCCCAATGTATCCGGACTTTTTTTCTCTTTCAATTCCAAAGCATAGTTATACTGATAGTTCGGATAGCCGTATTCTGCACCGATGCGCCAAAGATCCGCCGCTTTTTCCGGGCAGGGTGCGATCAGATCACGATCTCCCTTCGTATAATAATGGCGCAGATTGTTTCCGGCATAATAAACACCGCCGCGGAACGCTCTCCAGAACCAGTCCTCGCATTTGGAAATATTTTCGATCTGGTACGCCCTGTATTCCTCGTTCGTC
>CAMWSU010000144.1 GCA_947176965.1 uncultured Lachnospiraceae bacterium
TCAACAAAAATAATATTTCTTGTCACCTGAACCGGATTCTCAATATGACGATACCTGAGCCACACGATTCCTGCCACAAGTCCGTCACATGCCGCAACAACAGCGGGGAGATCCGCCACTGCCTGCTCTTACCTATCATAAGACAATACTATTTCGTTAAATTGGTAAATGTCCGGCCGCCAGCTGATATGCATTTGCTGAACCTGCTCCATCAGCGCTTCGACTGCCTTATATTCTTCCTTTTTTGCGTTTCTGATCTGAATTTCCATGCGTTTACCTGCCCCTCGATTCTTCTCTTATCGATACTTATCATAGCACAATCACGTTTCTGCTTCCAAGCGCATAAAATAAAAAAAGTCTGATAACGAGGAAATTTATGTTTTATATCACCTCGACCGACGGCGTAAAAATTGCCGTCTATGACTATTGTCCACATGGAAAACAGACCGTCCTTCTCCTTCATGGATGGCCGCTGTCCCATCAGATTTTTGAATATCAGGTCAATCTTCTAACGAATTGCGGATACCGCGTAATCACAGTGGACTTAAGAGGTTTTGGCCGGTCGGATACGCCTGCATGCGGATATTCTTATGATCAAATGTCTACCGATCTGTTTCAAATCGTCCGCCGCCTTCGCCTGAAAAACTTCATTTTAGTTGGGTTTTCCATGGGCGGAGCGATTGCTTTAAGATATATGAATCGCTACAACGGATTCGGCGTATGCAGACTCATCCTGCTTTCCGCCGCTGCCCCGTGTTTTACGCAGCGTCCCGGCTTTCCATACGGAAAAACCATGCAGGAAGTGAATGATCTGATCTGCCTTGCCGAAACCGACAGACCGCAGCTTTGTCAAAACTTCAGCAAACAGCTTCTTGCATGTCCGCATTCTGACGCCGTTGTTGACTGGTTCCGAAGCATCGCATTGTCCGCATCCGGCATCGGAACGATCAAGTGCGCGATCTCGCTTCGTGATGAGGACTGTCGAAAAGATCTCCCCTGCGTCCATGTCCCCACCTATATCATCCACGGTGCGCAAGACGTGATCGTCTCCAGTGAGCTTGCTGAAATACAACACAAGTGCATCTGCGGATCCAAACTCATCACCTTATCCGACAGCGGGCACGGGATCATGTATGACCAACTGGAAAAATTCAACACGATCTTTATGAATTGCATTTCTGATTCCGCATTGTCAGAAAAATAAAGTAAGGGCTGCATGCACGTGCAGCCCGATCTCATTTCTTAATACGAATAAAGCATGTTAGCTGTACTCTCCCCCGTTTTCAACCGGTATACTTCCGAGCGCAGTCTGCGATAGCCATCCCGCCAGCCGATAGAAGCTGTTTCGTCGTGAGCGCTATACTCTATGGTAAAATATAAGAACCCATCCGCATAATACAAATCCCTATATCTTATCCAATCTGACCCCTCATCCTCCCATTTTGTGATACAATCTCCCAAATCCGTGGCAACCCTCACAATTGAGCCGGAATCGTCAGGCACCGCATAAATATTCGTTTGTGGCTCCTCTCCATAGAGACTCCATTCGCACAAAACGCCTTTTTCTGTTGGCATTCTCCGTGTTTGCAAATCATAGTCTCTTAAGATTCGTTCGGGAAAATCCGTAAAATAGCATGTATTGGCATCCATGTCCCATGCCCACATATTATGCTCTTGAAATGTCTCTGCCTCATCCGGAAAGAAATAACGCGGAAAATAAATCATTGTTTTTCCATTGTTATGACTCAGATAAAAAAAATCCTCCGGAATCATGACTGCCCTATAATCTGTACCATCCAGCCTGACACTGATCAATAATCCGCCTTGAAACACAACAAGGGTTCCGGAATACCCGCCGTATAGAAAATAGATTCTGTCCTCATCCACCTTTACATGTGATATGTATTCATGATCTTCATTGTTAATATTGTGATCCGAAGTAAGTGCCAGAATCTCTCTCTGCTCCCCCTCTAAGGAAACCGCACACAGCATATGAACAGCTTTATCATCCTTATCGTATTTTGTATAATAAAGCCATCCATCCTGATAGGCCTCCACACGAATACGGCTGTCATCAAAATTAATTAGTTCCGTTTCTCCTGTTTCGTAATTCATCGCATAGTATCGGGTACGATCCCAATGGCTGCCGCCTTCCTCTTCCCACATTTGCAAAACCATCACATTTCTCTCTCTGTCGATTGCGAGAATCCTTCCGTTTCCATAATCAATCCGATTATTTCCCTGCATATCCACGGAATAAAGCTGCAGACCCATATAGACCTCCATGTTTACCCCGTCTGTCATGTAGAACCGATCATTGACCAAGTAGATTTCACCATAGCCCTCATCCGTAAACAGTTCTGTTTCTTTTCCGTCAGAATCAATGCAGACAATTTCTTTTTTTGTTCCCGGAATCGGATGGGAATTGTACATTGCCCATAAAGCTGCTTCCTCATAGGAATCTTCATGATACCTGCGGTAATACACATTCCCGTCCTGATAAACATATGTGCTGTTCGTATATTTTAATTCTTCCAGCAACGACAAATCATCCACATACTGTACAGGTACAACCTCATCGCTGTACGCGATATCTTCTGATACATATACTGTGATTACATCTTCCGGTTCTGACGGGATTGCCTCCGGTTCATCTTCCGCTGTCGTATCTTCAACCGTATCAGCCGCTTCTTCTCCTGCCGCATTCTCCGTTGCATCTTCCTTTATTTCGTTTTCTGTCTCCGCGCCTTCCACATCTTCATTTCCATATGCGGGTTCCGTTTCGCAATCGATATCCGTCTGCTTTCCGCAGGCTGCGATACAAACGATAAGGAATGCCGCTAATAGGATTCGGATACGCAGATACTTTTGTCTTGTTGCCACCTTACACCCCGCTTTTTGAAATGCATGATTTCCATTGTCTATCATGTTTATCGAATGATAAACTTGCGTGCGGCATGGATACCGATTTTATAAGGCAGAGGCCTGAGGTCATGATCCGCTTCCTTTAGTTTTTCACGAATATTGATATGCTGAGGACAATGTTTTTCACATTTACCGCAGCCAATGCATTGTGATGCAAAACCGGGTTCCTTCCTCATCCCCATGTTCTGGGCAAACTCTAAGCGGGCTGAAGACTTCTTCTCCATATACATCAGATTATAATAATAAAAATTGCCCGGAATATCCACGCCCTTTGGACAGGGCATGCAATATCGGCAGCCCGTACAGCCAACTTTTTCCCGTTCCCGAATGATCTGCTTGATCCGTTCAATGATCTCTATATCTTCTTCTGTAAAATGTCCCGGTTCTGCCTCGGATGCGATGCGGATATTCTCATTCACCATATCCTCAGAGTTCATACCGGATAGCACACAGGTGACCTCCGGCTGATTCCACAGCCAGCGCAGCCCCAGTTCAGCGGGTGTATAACCCTTGCTGTCCGAGGCAAGCACCTCCTTCGCTTTATCCGGAAGATTGACCAGCTTACCGCCGCGAAGAGGCTCCATAATGATAACCGGAATCCCCTTCTCTGCCGCTGCCTGAAGTCCTTTCTTTCCCGCCTGGGTATGCTCATCCAGATAGTTATACTGTATCTGGCAGAAGTCCCAATCATAAGCATTCAGAATTTTCAGGAACATTTCCGTATCACCGTGGTAGGAAAAACCGAGGTTACGAATACGACCTTCCGCTTTCTGCCTTTTGATCCAATCCTCAATTCCCAGAGTCTTAAGATGCTCCCATTCTGCATAATCCGTAAACATATGCATCAGATAGTAATCAATATAGTCTGTGCGAAGACGGGATAACTCCTCGTGAAAGGTTTTGTCAATCGCCGCAGAGGAACGTATGATATACTGCGGGAGCTTGGTGGCAATATACACCTTTTCACGGCACTTGTTTTTGTAAAGAATCTTTCCAAGGCATTCCTCACTGCCGGGATAAATGTATGCGGTATCAAAATAATTGACACCTTTTTCAATTGCAAGAAGTACTTCCTTCTCAGCCTTTTCAAAGTCGATGCTGTTTCCCTTTCTGCTGAATCTCATGCAGCCATAACCCAGCTGGGAAATTTGATTACCATATCGGTCAGGTCTATATTTCATATCTATCCTCCAAGTTTTCTTCATTTCAAAAGCCGCCCATTCGGGCGGGTATAATGTCTCTCCGGCTCCGCACATTATCATACACCATATCATCATGATACACAACAATAGAAACTATATCGTGTGGAATAAAAAAGCAAGTCACATCATATTGGTAGTAGAGGGTGATGCTTTTTGAAAATACAATGGAAAAATTTAATTACCTGTATTGCCATACCACTTGCCGTCGGCAGTCTGTCTGCGCTACTGACACGAAATAGTATGGAAACCTTTCAATCAATCACAAAACCGGGTCTGGCTCCACCGGGCTGGCTGTTTCCGGTTGTGTGGACGATTCTGTATATCCTTATGGGAATTGCATCCTATCTGGTGCTTACATCCGGAAAGCCAAACGATAAGGCTCTGACCTCATACGTCATTCAACTTGTATTTAACTTTTTCTGGTCGATTATCTTTTTTAATTTAGAGCTATACCTGGTTGCATTTATCTGGCTTGTCCTGTTATGGCTGCTGATCCTTAAAACAACCATTTTGTTCTATGAAATATCAAAACCTGCCGGATATCTGATGGTTCCCTATCTGCTATGGGTAACTTTTGCAGGCTACTTAAACTTATCCATCTATCTATTAAATTAGAAAGAGCCAAAAACAGCTATTGATACCCGCTTCCTCACGGAATCCGCACTTCAATAGCTGTTTTATTCATAAAATCTCCTCCACTTTCTTTTTTACATGTTCCATGGACTCCGTCGGCTCAAACCGGGCAACGATCTTCCCTTCACGGTCAATCAGAAATTTTGTAAAATTCCACTTGATGTTGCCGTTGTTTTTATAATCCTTATCCATCTTCTTCACAACGCCCTTCAGTATCAGCGTCATCGGACTCCTGCCAAAACCGTCAAAGGAAGTATTGTCAGAAAGATATTGAAATAGCGGGCTGGCATTTTCACCCAGCACCTCAACTTTGGAAAACTGCGGGAAAGTGATCCCGTAGCGGCCGGTGCAGAAGGAATGGATCTCCTCATCGCTGCCGGGCGCCTGCTCAGCAAACTGATTGCATGGGAAGTCCAGAATTTCAAGCCCGTCCTTTTGGTGAAGCTCATATAAATCCTGCAAAGCATCATACTGTGGTGTAAATCCACATCCTGTAGCGGTATTGACGATCAAAAGCACTTTCCCTTGATACTCGGAAAGCGGTACTGCATTTCCGTCCTGCGCCTGTACTGTAAAATCAAAAATACTCATCATGTTTCCTCCTGAATTTTCATATTACAATTCCTGCTCCGTGTTAAGATAACCCGTCAAGCAGTTTATACAGAAGCCGGTATAACTGCTGCGCCTCATGCGGTTCCAAATTAACACAGGCTGCCAGACCCACCGGTATCTCAACAGCCTGTTCCTTTAAGTCCTCGCCTTCCTGTGTAATGGAAACGATCAGATTCCGTTCATCTGCTTTAGAGCGGTTCCGTACCACATATTTTTTTTCCTCCAGCTTTTTCAGCACAGGAGTAAGCGTACCGGAATCCAGATAAAGGTATTTCCCAAGCTCCTTGACTGTTACCTCCTTTTTCTCCCACATTACCATCATTGCGATATACTGGGTATATGTCAGGTCAAGCTTGTCAAGATACGGTTTATATCTCCTTATCACTTCTTTGGAACAGGCATAGAGCGGAAAACATAACTGATTTTCAAGTTTTAATCTGTCGTATTTGTTGTTTGACATAGTATCATAACTCCTCGTACCATTTTTATGATACACAATTTATCACGATATGATTTTTTTTGCAAATGCCGCAGCAGCCTCGCAGTCCTTT
>CAMWSU010000145.1 GCA_947176965.1 uncultured Lachnospiraceae bacterium
CTGACGCCATTAATAGCTGCTAAAATTAATCACGCCCAAGGCGCTGATCGGATACGCCATGCCGCCGGCGATCAGCGTCGGCAGAACCGTGGTCGTAATGGCATATCCGACATCGCAGACCGGATCTCCGGCAAGCACGCTGGTCGTATAATCATCGACGTAGTCCTCGCCCAGATCGACAAACTCGATTGTACAGTTATAATGCTCCTCCACATACGCGATCCGCTCGGACAATGCCGCATTGACCGCGTTTGACTGCGGATCGGGCGTCATATCGTAATAGGAACCGATACGGAATACCCTTCCTCCGAAATCATACTCCGCGTCCTCTCCGGAAGCGCCTCCCTGAGAATCGCTCCCGCTTCCGGCTCCGTCGTCCCGCGCATCCGTCTGATCGCCGCCCGCATTTTGATTACCGGTTTCCACATCTCCCTGATTTCCGTTATCGTTGTCGCCGGAGCCCCCGCATCCCGCAACAGACAACACCATTGTCGCTGCCATGAGTACTGCCATGGCCTTCTTTCCCGCTACATTTTTCTTTCTCATATTGCTCCTCCTATCTCATGATGAAACTTTGACAATATAACCCTTTATATTAATACCGTTTTCGGTATCAATTGCATGTTGAAGAACTGTTTTACGATGCATCCCGTCGTTTCTCATTAACCCACGATACCGGACCGCTCAATACCTTCCACAAAGGATTTCTGACAGAACACATACAAAATGACGAGCGGAATGATCGCTAAGATCGTTCCTGTATTATTGATCATAGAGACAAAGCCGGGACTGATGAAATTCATCGAGCCTCCAAAGCCTTCATACTGCTGGTACGCATTGACCGCCAGCGAGTTGAGCGCGGTGGATACCACCCTCACTTTGTTCAGATACAACGATGTATAGAACACATCCGTCCACTGCCATACAAATCCGAACAGAAATACGGTCACCATCATCGGGATCGCACTCGGCACCATGATCTGGACAAAGGTTCTCAGCTTCCCACAGCCGTCCACAAAGGCCGCCTCCTCCAGCTCTTTCGGCATTCCCTTGAAAAACTGCCGCAGCATGTAGATATACAGACCGTTCCGGATTCCCATGGTCGTCATGCTCTGAATGAAGAACGGCCAATAGGTGTCGATCAGGTTCACACTGTTTCCCGTCAATGCCTTGAAGATGCCGAACACATCAAAGAAGCGGTATTTCATAAACAGCGGAAGCATGATCACCTGCGGCGGCACGATCATCGTCACGATTACACACCCGAACAGCAGCTTCTTAAACGGAAAACGGAAGCGGGCAAAACCATACGCAGTCAAAAGACATGCGATCAACTGCACGAGCGATACCCCGATCGACAGCCAGAGCGTACGGATTGCCGTCCACCCGTAATTCATGACGTTCAGCGCCAGCTTATAATTGTTCCATGTAAAATGCTTTGCCACATATTTTACGCTCGCGTCATAGATATCCCTCTCTTCCATCAAAGATACACTGATCTTCAAAAGGAGCGGCTGTAAGATCGTAAAACAGATCCCGATGATAATGACTCCCCTCACAATACTCCAAAGCAGACGTTCGGAACGTGCAAGCGTCATATGTCTGCGCACTTGTGTTTTTTTCTTCCTACTCATGCCAACCTCCATAATCCCGCTTCGCGGAATCTCAAATCTTTATGAGAAATGCCGTATTTTCAGGCGAATTGATTCGCCTTGCATTTCTCGGTGTGAGATTTAGAATTTCTTTGCGAAACAGCCTCTGCTGTGAGCATTAGAAATTCTTCTCACACTAGCGCTCATCATAATAGAAAACATGTTTTGAGATCACGCCGCCTACCACTAAGAGAAGCACGGCGATACATGCAAAGTAAATCCATGCCATCGCAGAACCAAACCCGTAATCGACGTCCGTGAATATGGTTCTTTTAATCTCGCGCATCATGTCGTTATTCTCGTTTGTAAACAGATCGATCACCGTATATACACTGTTTACCAGTATGAGCGGACTGATCATCGGAAACGTGATCTTCCAGAAATTTTCCCACTGCGTCGCACCCTCCATGCTGGACGCCTCATAAAGCGAGGGCGAGATTGACTGCAAGCCCGCTAAAAAGATCAAGATCTGAACACCGGAAGCGATCACAATATCGTACAGTCCGTTGACCGCTCTGGACAACACGGAAATCACACTGTTCGGAAGTGAAGTGTATTCCGTTAAAAAACCCATGACGTTCAGATAGGAGGATAACTCCCCTCCGCTTATATCCGTTGTCGTATTCAGCGTATTGACCAACAGATCCGAGTTCTCTAATGCAATGACCACGCCGGACGAAATGATGACTGGCAGAAACATGATACTTCTGGCGACCGTTCTCCCGTGAAATTTCTGATTCAGCAGATTTGCCGCAAAAAAGCTAAAGATCAATACGAGCGGCACCTGTATCAGAATCTGACCGATGCCGGTCAAAAGCATCAGATTAAAATCAGGATCGATCGCAAATGCGCGTATGTAATGATGAAACCCGCCATCCGACGTTTTCGTAAGCGTATATCCTTCTGTGCCCACCTGCATATCGCTGAAGCTGAACCGCAGGGATTCCACGATCAGCGGCAGAAAGATCAGGAAAAAACCGATCAAGAACGGCAGGATGAACAGCAAGCCGGAAACCGCTTCTTTACCCGTCAGAGAAAGATGCCATTTACCATTTCTTTTTTTGAAATAATTCATACTAATCCTCCACGATTCCGCCCATGCAGAATCCTAAATCCGTGTGGAGAAATGCCGCATTTTTCCGGCATTTCTCGGTGTGAGATCTAGTACTTCTTAGCGAAATGCCCATTGGCATAAGCTTTAGAAGTACTTCTCACACTATGCTCCTCTCCGAACGGCAAAATCCCTTGCGCCCACAGTAATGCCATCCACTGTCACGGCCTCATCCGTATAGTTCACGCAGACGACGCTTCCGTCCGCATAGGTGATTTTTACAACATCTTTTCTGACGATCTCATGCGATACCATCTCCACGTTAGAAAGGTATCCCATTTCCTCATTGACGCGCTGATACGTCGCAAGCGCCCGGTCAATCCACGCCTCGTAATTAACGGAATACAGGTAGTCAAAATCTGTCTCTTTCACGATGGAGTTATTCTCATAGATCCACTTGAAATTCAGCCCTGCCCCGCTTTCCACACTTTTCAATACGGCGGTCTCATAATCATCGGCAAGATTCAAGGCGCTTCCCGCATACGGGATATATCCGTGTACGACCATCTCATAAAAAGGCACTTCCTCGTCAATGATCATGTAATGGTTGGAATACAGCGGTACATTGAACAGCTCCCCCGCACAGCCCCATGTATAAGCGTTTGCGTTGTCGCCCATCACGGAAAGCTCCCCGTCAAGCAGCGTCTCCATAGCGGCAGTATTGTGCATCTTCGCCATCTGTCTGTCTGAATAATTACGTTCTGACAGATCGGAATACAGTTCCCATGATAACGTTCCCAAGTTCACCCCCGGCACATGCTTTTTTGTCAGCGTTCCCCGCAGCTCCTCGGTGACGTCCTCCACATAACAGGGACTGATCAGGCTTGCCAGATTTCCTTCCTTTACCCGGCTTGCCAGACCATATTCGACCACCTTGATATTCGTATTATCAAAATACCGAGGCGCATACTTCATGGCGCTGTAGCCGTCAAACCACTCATCCTTATAAACATACTGTAAATCCAGTGTCATGTAGAGATCTGCACCGATGTCCTCCGCATAGTTCAGGAACGCCGAATAATTCATGCCTCCCCCGGAGAGCTTTGAGACGATCTTACAGGCTGTCGCCGCAGTTCCATGAAGACCTCCGTTCATCCAGCCGGAATAAACAATGTTCAGATTCCGAACCCCGCCGTCATAAAGCTGCTGAGAGATTTCTTTCGCCTGCGCAAAAGTCGTTACCGCCTCCACCGCCGTGTACTTCACTCCGAGTATTGTCTTTGACTTATCGATCGCCCCGATATACTCCGCATAAAACGGAAGATCGGTCTCTCCATGCTTTTCTCCGAGTACGCCCCGTCCGATCAGATACGTTCTGTAGCGCGCTGCCATGCCGGAATAATCCGCATTCTCTCCTGATAAAAAAGCATATCTCAGCGTAAAGCTTCCCTCAAACACCGGTTTGGAATACATATAATAGCTGTTGGCTCCCACCATATCGCTCAGAGATGCGGATCCGTACTGCAAATAGGAAAAGGATGCATAGACATCGTTATAGCCCGTCGTTTTTCCTGAAATCTCCGCATTGATCACGGCATTGGCATCGCCGTCCTCTATGATGGCAAGCATGGCACGATTCCCGTCCTTTATGCCGAATACCGGCATTTTTACGGTGTTTACCGCATCAATCTGACTCTCATAATAGGTCATATAGATCATGGTCCGATCCTGCCCGTACACCTGAGCTCCATAGGAGGATACTGAGGTCTTACCGTTGTGAAAGCGGATCAGCGCTCCGCTTCCGTCCGGCACGAACAGATACCCGTCTTCATGCAGGGATGCCCCGAAATACCGCAGCAGGTCAATCCCAACTAAATAATAGCCTTCGTCATTATAAGAGACTTCCTCGGGATCTATCGCTGCAACAAGCGTATCTCCCTCCAACCTATATGTGAGCGGAACCCGGAACCAGACGCTGCCGTCCTCCTCCCTTTCGCCGATATTTAACTCATCCAGTTCAAAATCCGCCTGCGTATAGCCCGCTTCCTCGAAATACCCCGCAAGCTCCTCCTTGAGATAATCCTTGACACCGCCGCGCAATACATAGAGATTCTGTTCCCGGACAGCCGGATACTGCCTCGCAAGGTCATCCAGATCAGACTGCGTCATTTCTGAAGCAACATACAGAATATAGTTACGGTTGATCTTGCGTTTCTGACTGTCTGACATCCGCTCCAAAAACTGCTCCATACGCTCCTGCGTGATCGCTTCCGGCAGCAGCAGGAATGCCGTTGCCTCTCCGATGGTATAAGTGATTCGGATCCCGTTCTCGATCACCTCCGTCTCAAACTGCCCTTCCAGGATTGAATAATCGTAATTATTCATCGTGCTGATCTGCGTATTTTCATTGATATAAGTTACGACGATCTGGGACTTTAATACCCTTTGGTAATATCCGCTCGAAACCGTGTCAAGCTCTGTATCCACCGGATTGGAAAACCAGACATTTCCCGACTGTTTCTCCCTGACTGCGATGTCCGTCTCCGTCTCATCAAAAT
>CAMWSU010000146.1 GCA_947176965.1 uncultured Lachnospiraceae bacterium
CGGTCTGCGATGTCGGATATGCCATTACGACCACGGTTCTGCCGACGCTGATCGACGGCGGCATTGCGTATCCGATCAGCGACTTGGGCGTGATTGATTTTAGCAGCTATAAATGGCGTCAGGATGTGGTAGAAGCGGGTTATTATAAGGGAAAGAATTACACCCTGGGCATCAACGATCCTGAAATACGATATGGTATTTTCTGGAATAAGACACTCTTTGACGAATACGGACTGCCGGATTTATACGAGCTGTATGAGAACGATGAGTGGAACTGGGATAAGTTCAAAGAAATAGCGCAGATGGCGAACGTGGATAAGGACAATGACGGAACAATCGACATTTACGGCTTTAACGCGAGAGCGGATTTAGGCTGGTGTTATCTGTATTCCAATGAAGCGTATATCGCGGCTAAGACGGATACGGGAATGACGGTGGACTTAAATGACAGCAGGATCATTGAGGCGCTGACCGCTTATCAGGACTTTACCACAACCGTTGATTACAGACCGATCAACTGGGAGGTCGATGATTGGGATTCCCTGATCCTGTCTTTTGTGAACGGAAATTCCATGATGTGTCTGGAAGAATTCTGGATTTCCTATATGTATTTAAGCCCGGTGAACGGAACCGCAATGGCGGACGACTGGGGATGGGTACCGTTCCCGAAGGGAGCTTCCGCACAGGAATATTCCTGCTACGGCAAGGAGAACGGATGCCGCATCATCTTAAATGGTGTGGATAATCCGGAGGAGGTTGCGCTTGTCTATGATCTGATCACGGACATTGCGGACTCGGATGAGGAATGGGATAACCTGTTAGAGGATCAGCTGGAAAACTGGTGCGACGATCTGAATACCATGGAAAATGTGACCTATATTTACAACAGGGGGTTGTCCAAGATCAACTGTATTAACGGCTTCAACACCTTAAATAATGCCATGAATTCCATGATGGACGCCATTGCAAACGGGGAAATGACGCCTCAGACGGCGTTAGATACCTACCGTTCCGAGATTGAGACGGCGGTATCCGACATCAATACGGGTGAGACGACGGTCAAGGATATTCAGTTTGACGGTAATGTATTGTTAAATTCCAGTTTTGAGCTTGATGTGGAGCACTGGGATATTACAAGGGAGAATACGGAAGCGGGAATTTCCCGAAACGACAGCGACGGATATCCGAAATCGGGTCAGTTCAGTTTCCATTACTGGAATGCGGACGCCTTTACGATCGAACTGGCACAGACAGCAACAATCACGGATGGCGGAAACTATGTATTGTCACTGTATTCGCAGGGAGACGATGCGACCGGCTCCTCCATGACCTTATATATCAAGGACGACGCAGGAAATATACTGGATTCCGTAGATTTTGCGAATGCGGGCTGGAGTGTATGGCAGACGCCCGCGATCGAAATTGCGCTGGAAGCGGGGCAGACGGTAACGGTCGGTGTTGTCATCAACGGGCAGCCGGATGACTGGGGAACGCTGGATGATATTACCTTGATTCTGCAATAAAAAAAGAAAGCACGCGCCTCCGGTATCGGGGGCGCGTGGTATCAAAAAGCACTGATTCGGTGCAGGGGAGGAATAGGATGAACAGGCTGGCAAAAAAAATATTGGCGGCGATTCTGTGTGCCGGGCTTGTCGTGGGAGCGGCAGGCTGCGGAAAAGGCGCGGAGGAACCGACGGACAGTGAAAACGTTACACAGGATCAGGGCGGAGCAGAAAACGATGCGCAGGAGGAGCAGCCGCCTGCAGAAAATACAAAATACATCATTAAGGGCGCGGATATTTCGTCGCTGGAAGCGGTGGAAGACTACGGCGGAAAATTTTACGGCTTTGACGGAAGCGAGGTCGATGTGATCAAATTCCTTGCTGAAAACGGCTGTAATTATTATCGGCTTCGCATTTGGAATAATCCCACGGCATCCTTCGACGCAGGCGATTATTGTAATCTGGAACATACGATAGAGATGGCGAAACGGATCAAGGAGGCGGGCATCAGCTATCTGTTGGATTTTCACTATTCCGACTGGTGGGCGGACCCGGAAAACCAGACCGTTCCGGCTGCGTGGCAGGGAATGAGCGAAGAGGAACTCGCAGATGCCGTGTATGACTATACGGCGGAGGTTCTGACTGCCTTAGCGGAGGAAAACGCCTATCCCGATATGGTACAGATCGGAAATGAGATCGGAAACGGCATGCTCTGGGATTACGGCTCCATGGAACATCCGGAAACGCTGGCAAAATTCTTAAACAGCGGTATTCAGGCGGTCCGCGACACGACACCCGCGGGACAGGAAACCTTGATCATGATCCATGTGCAGACAGGAGGATCCGTCGGCGCGACACAGACATTTTTTGAGACGATCGAGGCAAACGGCGTGACGGATTATGATTTGGTGGGCCTTTCCTACTATCCGTACTGGCAGGGGACGTTTGCCGATATGAAGGCAAATATCGACAACATTTATGAACGATTCGGAAAGCAGACCGTGCTGGCGGAGACGGCGTATCCTTTTACCAATGATAATGCGGACAGCAAATCCAATATGGTGTCCGAAGCGGATATTAAGGGCGTGGGCTTTGAGGCAAGCGAGGAAAACCAGAGACGGGTGCTGGAGCTGATCATGAACGCCGTAGCCGAGTGCGAGGGCGGTCTGGGAATCTTCTATTGGGAACCTGCATGGCTTGCAGTGGAAGGAGCCGGTGTATCGAAGGGAAGCGGCAACGAATGGGAGAATCAGACCCTGTTTGATTTTGAGGGGAAGGCGCTTGACGCGGTGAGAGCATTTGCGTTTGAACCGGGAAGCCTTGACAATGACGTGGCGCTGTATGTATATCCGTTCGACTCCGTTGAGATTGATGAGAATGCTTCGGGGGAGGAACTGATCGGAGAGCTCCCCGAAACAGCGCGGGTGCTGTATCAGGACGGAAGTATCCGAGAGGTGGAGGTTACATGGGACATTTCCTCGATGAAGACGATCACGGATACACATGTGGCGTTTAAGGGGACGGTGCTGGATTTCACGGTTTCGCTGGGAGCAGATCTGATCGCGAAGAACAGCCTGAACAATCTGGATTTTGAGGAGGGCGCTACCGGCTGGGTATTGGAGGATGAGAAGCGTGCGGGACAGATTCGCAATGACAGCTCCAGCTATCCCCATTCCGGCGAGTGGAGCTTCCAATACTGGAATGCGGATGCCTTTACAATGAATCTTTACCAGCAGGTGGAGATTGCCCAAACAGATCAATATCACCTTCAGGTATGGTCGCAGGGAGTCGGGGATACGGATTTATTGATGACTCTTTATATTGCGGATGCGGACGGTAATCTGATCGCATCCACAGAATTTCGGAATCAAGGCTGGAACGAATGGCAGCATCCCATCGTATCGGCGCAGTTAAGCGAAGGAGACATTGTGCGTATCGGCGTGCTTGTCGATGCGGGAAGCGACGACTGGGGCACGATGGATGAATTTACGTTCTATACAGGCGAGCCGCAGGCAGACGGGGAAGGTACGGATGCGGGAGACGGAGAAGGAAACGGCGGACAGGAAGGAGAGAACCCTTCGGCGGCTTCAGGGACAAATCTCATTGAAAACGCAAGCTTTGAAAGCGGGGATAACGGCTGGGCGATCAAACGGGAAGGTACCGGGGCCGGTACGGTCAGAAACGACAGTGAGGGGAATCCTCATTCGGGAGACTACAGCTTCCATTACTGGAACGATTCCGATTTTACGATCACGATCTCGCAGGAAGTGACCATAGAAAGCGGAGGAACCTATACGCTGCGCGCTTATTCACAGGGAGATTCCGATACGGATACGTACATGACGCTGTATGCGGAGGATGAGAACGGAAATGTCATTAGCTCTGTGGATTTTTCCAACCGGGGATGGGATGTATGGCAGAACCCGGCGGTGGAGGCATTGGAACTTGACGGCGGAGTGACGATCACGGTAGGCATCGTGATTCACGGAAAAGCCGGAGGATGGGGCACAATTGATGACATAAGCTTAAGCGCGGAGTAGAGGAGGGATCATAAGCAATTGCGGGGCGCGGTAATAAAGTATGTGAAAAGAATAGAATATTCAATTCAACGCGGGCACGCTTTCGCTGCCCTCCGCTCGTAACGGTACATAACATGCCAAAATACGGCATGTAAGTACCGACGGCGTCAGAGCACCCGCTTATGAATTTGAATATTCTATTCAGCAACATAAGTATGAAAGGCGTTCCGCGATTGCTTAAGATGTAATAGATAGAAGGAATAGAGAGGGAAGGGAAGGAGGGAATCGGAAAAAGAGAAGAGGAAACAAAAGAGAAACGGAAGGAAAGAAAAGAGGGAACAAAAGAAAAATCTTAGCAAAGAGAAAAACAAGTGTAAAAGGAAAAAATACGAGTAAAAGGAAGGAGAGTGCTTATGAAGAAACGTTTTTGGAAAGGATTGGGAGGAATACTCCTCATGCTGGCGGTTCTGTTCATAACGTATCCAAGCAAAGTGCAAGCCGCTCAGAACGAGTTTATTAAGGGAATGGACCTGTCATCTCTTGAAGCGGTATTGGATTCCGGAGCGGTGTTTTATGATGAAAACGGGAATGTCATTCAGGATGTTTTGCGCTATCTGGCGGACGAAAAGCAGGTAAACTATGTCCGTCTTCGCGTGTGGAACAATCCCACCACATCCTTTGACGCAGGCGATTATTGCAGCCCGGAGCATACAGTTGAGATGGCGAAGTTGATTAAAGCAGCCGGTATGAAACTACTTATAGACTTCCATTATTCCGATTCATGGGCGGATCCCGCCAGCCAGACAAAGCCGGCGGCATGGCAGAATTTAAGCTACTCGGCTCTGGTGAATGCGGTATATGATTTTACTGCCGATGTCTTAAACGACTTAAAGGATGCCGGAGCCTATCCGGATATGGTTCAGATCGGAAACGAGATCAGCGGCGGAATGCTTTGGCCGGACGGGTATATCGACAATGCGGGTCAGCTTGCTGAGCTGCTCAACAGCGGTATTCGTGCGGTCCGTGAAACGACCCCGGTAGGTCGGTACACAAAGATTATGATCCACCTTGCGGAAGGCGGCGATCAGGATCGGTTTGAGTACTTTTTTGACAGCATTATCGCAAACGGTGTCACGGATTTTGATGTGATCGGCATGTCCTATTATGCTTATTGGCATGGTTCGCTGCAGCAATTAAAGAACAACAT
>CAMWSU010000147.1 GCA_947176965.1 uncultured Lachnospiraceae bacterium
ATTACGCGGCAAGGACTTTTGCTTTAAGGCTATTTTTTTACAGCCCCTTTTTTATTCAACCGGGCGATAGCGCTGGAACACTTTGTCCGCGCCGCACACATGCTTTGTTCCGTCCTTATCATAGATCAGGTAATCGCCCTCACTGATAAAGATCCGTCCTCTGCGGTTTTTGATGTAAGGACATACGATGGCGCCGTCTTCCCGTGTGATCTTGACGAGTGTATCCGTCACGATCCACCCCTTTGTCACCACGTCCGCCCAAAGCTCGCAGCCGTCCTCCATTCCTTTTCCCTGCTCATATTGTTTTACATCCGCTTCCATTTCCATTCTGATACATTTCATATGTGGCACCTCCCTTAGTATGCACGAAATGC
The DNA here is from genome assembly GCA_947176965.1 of uncultured Lachnospiraceae bacterium. GTDB lineage: Bacteria > Bacillota > Clostridia > Lachnospirales > Lachnospiraceae > DLAJ01. The sequence goes on from CAMWSU010000147.1 coordinate 375, forward strand.
ATATCAAATATCCGCGCACATTTGCACGCTTCCTATCCACAAAAGCTGCACTCCGCCCGTTGCAGCCGTTTGTCTGTCTTTGAATATGTTCATTATACAATAGTTGCGGGAACAATTCAACAGGAGATGTATGGCGCAGGTTTTTCTGTCATCTCAATCCTACTTCGGTATTCTGCACATATAACTCTCTTCTGCAAGGCTGGTTAACAGCTTTGCGGTTTCACAGCTTTTATATGGCTCGTCCAAACTACCGAACAAATAATTCAGTTCGTTGATGACCGCCGGGTACTCTACAAATGGTATCCCCGAAATATCAATATAGCCGACTCTTTTGGCCACATATTCGCATAAATTTTTTGATTGATCCGGAAACACATATTGCAATTTTCCCAGCACTGCTTCTTCGCTCACAATTGTTTGAACCAGCGATTCGATGTTAGACTCCATTTTATCTGGTTCCATTGGCGAACGGGCAATATCCTTCAATTCATCATTATTAATATGGTTCGGAATCTCCATGTTTCGTTGTTTTATATTATAGTCCATCACGGCAAGATGCGTTAATTCATGTAAAATTGTGCTTTGGCGCACAATATCCCCCATTTTATCTCCAAATAATTTAGGAAACCACTTTTGAGCGAAGCTACGACCATCCTCAATCCGGGCGGACAGTTGTCCGCTTTCTATATACGCATCTCCGCCTTTTCTGGATTCGGCATAGTTTATATGTTCCTGATTATTCCTATAAATCGTCCCAAATTCGTCTTTTAAGTTTTGATCCATTCCTGAAGCCAAAATCGCCTGTATATCCTCTTCATCCAGCTTGCGCTGAACCGTTCCCCGCTCTTTATCTAAGATATATTGCGGAAGCCCGGCATTATGCATTTCCTGCCTCGAAATTGCTGCTTTCTGTTTATTCTGATGCTTTTGATCTGATAAATCTTTTTTATTAACCATATATTCAGCCATAGTTGTTCCTCCGCTATTTAGAAGCACAATGTGAGCAGTTGTAATATATGCACCGATCACAGCATGGCTGCTTGATCAGATTACCCGCAAACAGCATTCTCGTTTCAATGCCTTTTCCTGTTATCTTATCCTGCTGTTTATTCATGGCATTCGACACTGTCGGATTGATGTCCTTCCACATCAGATCCATGCCCCTTTCTTTGCACTTGATCCGTACGTGATATGGAAAATCAACTTCTATGGAATGTATATGAGAAAATAGCTTTTTAGTCAAATGTTTGGTGTCTCCATCATCCAGGAGCGGGTAATATAACACCACGCATTGCTTTTCCAATATTGCAAACGCATCATCCCGGATAATTTTATTTTCAATATCATTTTCCTGCCTTTTTGTGGAGACAACCTCCTGTATGACGTTCACTACTTCCTTATTTTTCCTATCATTCCGCACCTCCGATATGAAGAACTTTCCTTTTATGAAAAACCTTACATACAGAAAAGATTTTTGCCGCCCGCCTCACGCAGCTTCGTATAGATGAAGATTCTTGCAATACTTCCTATATCCAAACTTCACTCCTTCACCGTTTCTGTTCTTACCCTCTCATATAAATTGAGCCACCCTTTCATTTCTACATGTCCTAAAATTTGTGCCATAACCACCACCCGATCTTCGTCCGTTTCGCACTCATTCAACACGCGCAAAAGCAAATCACTCTGCTGAGAACGTTGTGAAAAAGCGGAGTTTATGATAAAAAATGCTTTTTTAATGAGTTGTCTGTTCCTATTACAGCAATCCCCAAACTGCTCATTCGTCATCGATAACCCTGCATCTAACTGAAAATACGGAATTCTGCCATCCTGCCAAATTTTGTATAAGGCATATAGCTTCTCTTTATCATTCTGTAACGCTGCATTTCCATAAATGCCGTCCGTCCAAAGTCGATTATAAAATTCTCTCTCTGAATTATTTTCTGTTAAAAATCTATTCAAAATACCTTCTATCAAAGGATCACATTTTTTTCGTAACTGCTGGACTTCTGTTGCAGTGAAAATCTGCTCTGCTTCTTCCGCTTCCGTAGAAATAATTTCATCCGCATTCTCCAGAAAATACTGAAATGCAGCGCTCGGTTCCTCCTCGTTCCGAATCCGGTCATAAACCAACACGGCTATGTCTATTTTTTCTCCTCTTATCCTGCCGAGGACATCATTAAGCCATTCTCCAAATATCTGTTCTTTTGTATTTCTTCGTAATTCTGTACCGGTTTCCATTTATTTACCTCCACTATTGCTTTTGGTGCAAGATTCCTATTATCATTAGATACAGCGGCTATTTTTTCCTGCTGACTATACATCGCCATCGCCTCAATTAGCAATGCAAGCTTTTTGTTTAGTGCCGCAGGCATTACACTCGCTTGCTGATATTCAAACGAGGGATTCTTATTTTCATTATCCATGCTGATTGCCTTATAGGGCTCTGCATAACTTCCAAGCACATTTCTATCCCTCGACTTCAATTTGAGAAGCAATTCCTCCCCCCTTGGCTTCAAAAAATAGTATTTTTCTCTGCCCGACAAGCGATAACTAATCAAATCATCCATATCTTTATCATCCATGATTTGGGATAAACGTGACGGACTTAACTTCCCTTTTGCCGCAAGTTCCTTATGCAATATCCCAGGCTGTGATTTGATTGCACGAAACAGCCAACGTTTATCCTTAAACTTTGGCACAAGAAGTTTCATCTGATCCGTTTCTTTGCTCTTTTGATGCCGGCATTCAAAAGATTTTATACTTCCCCACAAACTGCCATAGAAAAACGCCTGCTCCGGTGACATTTTTTCCCATTCACGATATTGCCACACTTCGCCTATAGCAGAGCATAAATTTGTAAATTCCTCTTCCATGACCCCCAACATTTGGGATTCCGTAGATGCCAATTCGTCAAAAAAAAGCAGTACCTGATCTTCTGACAGGCTCACGCTTAAGCTTATGTCTTTCAACACATGATGGCATATACTTATAAACACGGAATGCTCTCTCATACTCTGTCCTCCTCGCTAAACTATTCCTAAACAATAACATTATAAAGCATCTGTATCCCCAATATCAAGTCATAATTGCAATATTTGTGAAAAACATTAGAGTGCCTTTTGCCTGATTCTTTGAACAATTCTACCCTTCTCTACATTTTGCGTTTCAAAGGAAAGCGGGACACTAAATACGCACCCACTACACTCTTGGCACACTGTCGCATCACCCTTGATCATTGCAGTTTTAGCTTCCACAACACTCCCTTTTTTACATGGTGTGACCACAAAACCTCTTTCAAGGTTTTTCTCACGTTCAATTGATCTGCAACAATTACATACCAGCGAACTGGTGACCATATTTGTCTCTGTAATATTTTCCAGCTGATTTTCAAATCCACCGTGTAACGACTTACTCCATGCCGACACCAATACAAAATCCGTTTGAAAAACATCCGCGATTTTCTCTGTTTTATCCCGGTTAGACACGTCCCTGCATATTGCCGGCATAAAAGTTCCAATTCTAGGGATTTTAACAATAATAGACTCCTTCCCAGGATCATGAAGCTGCTCTATCAATCTGTTTCCGTCCTCATCTTTTCTGTCATAAGGGGCATACTTGTACTGCTCACCCAATAATTTGCCGCTGTAACTGTATACCTTCGAAACATTATTGTCATCCTCTGTCCATCCGCTACCCGCAATAACCAAAAGCAGATTTTTCATCATTTTCGGACGCTGAGAATATGCTTCCCTAAGATAACTTCCTATCTCGCTCTGCATTTCCGGGAAACATACATATTCAGGAAAAATCACGATGTTTGCTTTCTGCCCAATCGCTTCCCCCAACATCTGTAAAGCTCTTCTTATTGTATTTTGTTTATGTTCCTCAATATATTTAACACGAAATAAACTTCCCTGCGTCTTTTCGAAAGTTACAAGCTCTTCCTGTCCAAATGGAATCATGACGATTTTCAGTTTCTTACCACATAATACAGACTGTCTGACCGAATCAAACTGATCTATATACAGTGTTACCGATCTAGGGGGATTCATTCCGGCATCCAGCTCTTCTCTTTCTAAAATTCTCAGATACTTAAATTCATTTCGAATTTCCGTAATCTGTATCTTATGCCGAAAGCCCAATTCTCGTGCTGCATCCGCAAGTATACCCTTCCCATTACAACAATAGACAAATGAATTCTTATTGTACTGTGTGTTTAGAGGCGCGCTCAAACTGCCTTCGCCCATGTTCTCGGCATATAAATCTACCGCCTGTAACAAATGATATGCTATTGCAGCCTCATTATATGTCTCCGTCCCATATGGCTCCATCTTCTCTTTTACAGACTCGATTTCATCTAAGGTCTTTCCCAAAATTTCATTCCAGAAATACCTTCTATCTTTCTGTAAAAACAGTTGACAAATCTCATAAGTAAATTTTCTTAACCTCGGAATATTGGGATTATTTTCTTTGGCCGCATCTGAATACTCTATATATTTTCCTAAGAAAAGCGCCTGATTGTCTATCTTCTCTCGCAAAAAATCATAATTGATCGATGCCAAATCATAAACTGATGCTATTTTTTCTCTGTTTTCACATATGCGTTCATATATGTTCATTATTCTTCCCTCGTAGTTTATAATGACATAATACTACACTGTGAATCTGTTTGCAATCGTAATTTTGAGCCATACCATGATATAAAACTATTTAAAAACATTTTATTTGTCAATCATGATATATCGCTTTTCTTAATTTCTCCTGCTGATGACCTTCCCCATATAAGCGATCATTTCATCCGTCATGCCCGGATACACGCCGACCCAGAATGTATCCCGCATGATACGGT
>CAMWSU010000148.1 GCA_947176965.1 uncultured Lachnospiraceae bacterium
CGCCGGTACTTACATGCGGTATTTTCGCATGTTATGTACCGCTGCGGTTGAATTGTAGCGAAAGCGTGCCTACGTTGGATTGTATATTTTGCACAATCATAAATATAATTGATTGCGTTTCAAAATAACCAGATTAATGAATAGTTTGAAGGGAGATGCGGCAGATGGCGCGGCGCGGAAGTTATTTTTTGTTAAATAAAAAAGAAGATTTTGTCCGCGGCAGCGGCGTCGGCGTTACCATTGACGAGCGGGGAATCTCCATTGCGGATGGCTGTGAAACGGGAGTCTATGACACCCGCGTGTTTGACTGCGGGGAGCAGGGGACAGAGTGGCACAGACTTTTGATGGACGGCATCAATCTGAACGGAAATGTCTCGGTCACGGTCTACGCTGCGGATGAGGAGGCTTATGCTGCCACGGAGTCCGCTGAAAAAGCAGACTATCAGAAGCCGGAGGATGTGCTGCTTACCGGGGTGAGGGGACGTTATCTCAGACTGCGGATCCGTTTGGAGCGCAAGAGCGGCGCGCAGGTCGTCCTCTCACGCATCAAAATCTGTTTTCCGCGGCAGACATGGCTTTCCTATCTGCCGGAAATCTATCGGGAGCATGCGCGGGAAGATACGTTTTTAGAGAGGTATCTCGGTATCTTTCAGTCGATCTATGAGGATATGACGGAAGAGATCATGCGTATTCCGCGGCGGTTTTCTCCTTTTACGGAGAACGGGGAGGCATTGGAGGAACTTTCGAAATGGTTCGGTCTGGAGGACAGAGAGCTTTGGAATGAGGAGCAGCGGCGATACCTGATCCATCATGCAGCACAGCTTCTGCAAATCCGCGGGACGGCGGAATACTTAAAGAGATTGCTTTTTTTGAAGACGGGACGAACGGTGTATGTTGTGGAATATGGTCAGTTACTGCCGTATTTTGACGGCGGGGAGACGGAAGAACGTCTGAAGCGTCTCTATACCTCAGGACCCTATGAGTTTGCGCTCTTGGTGGAGTACAGGGAGCAGGAGGACACTGGCGGGCTTTATGTGATCGGAAAGATCGTCGAGATGGCAAAACCGGCATACATGGCATGTCGGATCGTCGTCCCGCCGCCCTATCTGTTTTTAGGGCAGCATTCCTATCTCGGCATCAATAGTGTGCTCAGTCCCTATCGGACGCTTTGCTTAGATGGGAAATGTGCGATGCCGTTTTCGGTAGTTGCGGGAGGGGAAGGCGGACAATGAAAAATCTCAAATATTTTCCTTATGAAAGAAACCGGTATTTTTACGGAAAGCTGCTCGGTGTGGAGGATTTCGAGGCGGAGCAGAAGTATATGAATGATAAGCGCAGGCTGATCAATCGTTTTATGCACGGCTGCGGTGTAGTCTGCGGATTGAACGTTGTTCAAATAGGAGAGGATTCCGTCACGATAGAGCCCGGAATGGCGCTTGATTTTGCGGGGCGGGAGATTGTTGTGGATGAGCCGGTGACAAGGAAGCTGTCAGAGATGGAAGGGTTTTCTTCCTATGCGGAGGGCGTGGAGTCCGGCAGCTATGTGTATCTCTGCATTGAGTATGCGGAATATGAAAAGAATCCGGTTTACAGTGTGGCGGGCAGCGGCGTGGGGGAACACGCACAGTACAACCGGATCGCCGAGGGATATCATATCTACCTGACGGAGCAGGAGCCGGAGCAGGGGAACAGCGGAAGCTATGCCTATTATGAAGCGTGGAAGACACTTTATTGGGGAAACGGCATCCGCATCAGTCAGGTGTTTCCGCGCTATGCGCAGAGCGGCGGCGAGTTTGACGCGCGCATTGTTGTGGAAAATATGGGGCAGAAGCAGCCGGTTTCGTTCCGTTATGAGCTGGTGTTCGACTGCCTAAAAAAGGACGGGAAGCAGTGGGCGCGTATAGAGTTTGATGAAAAAGAGTATGGAAAAGCGAGACGCTATGAGATTCCGCTCACGCTGGAAGCGGCAAACGGGAAAGGGATGTGCGGCTGGGCAAAGCTCAAGGAGGGAAGCTTTGCGCTGGAGGTCGGGGGGCACTCGGTAGATGCGCAGGTGTCTGTTGAAAATACGGTGGAGCTTACGGCGGAGCCGGTGGAGGAGGTCATTGGGCGGCGTTACATTACGCAGGCTATGCGGGAGATCAGGAACGAGACGTATCATCAAAGCATTTATCTTGCCAAGATCAGTTTGTTTGGAGTGGGAAATACGGTCGTCATTGACGATGTGGAGGAGATGCCGTTCGGTCAGTACATATGCAGCGATGTGCTCTCCGGTATCCGTGAGCTCGTCTCAGCGCAGCAGCAAAGATCGCTGGAGCGCCGGATCGGTTCCGCGGATCGGAAACAGGAGAGCGAAGCGTTCACGGGGCATGTGCGGGATACCATGGTCAGTATTTCCGGCGCGGCGGTCATTGAGCTCGGACTCGGCGGTCTTGCCGGACAGAAATTTTACTCAAAGCCGATCACGCACGGACTGGGACCGGGCGACGTTTCTGTCTTGTGCGGGATCGCGGGGAACGCCGCAAGACCGTCCGCCGTGTATTACGGCGCGCCGGAGGTGTTTGAGGATACGGAGCGTGAGGTGGCGGCAAAAACGGCGGTAAAAGTGGATACGGTGAACGGAACCTTTGTGATCGGCATGGTACTGACGGAGCCGACGTGCGCGGAGCGGGTCAAGCTTCATTGGACGGCGTTTTGCGACCGCACGGAGGAATATGGGGAGCAGGCGGAACGGTCCTTGTTCTTAAAGCCGGATATGGTCTATCTCTCGCTCAGGGAGGATTATCATTTTGAACCGGTATTTCATGGTGTTTCTGACAAACATGTCATATGGTCGGTCACGGAGCAGGAGGGCGGCAGTATCGACGAGAACGGAATGTACACGGCGCCCGCCGTGCCGGGAATCTATGAGATCGTGGTAAAAAGCGCCGCCTATCCGAAGCTTACCGCAACGGCGTACGCAGTGGTGCGGGAGGTTCAGTCGTAGGCAGCAGCGAGATCTGATGGATCAGATGCAAGGGAAACACGGATTTAATCAGTGTTTCCCTTAGAATCAGGAGAGGAGTCGGCATGCGGATGGAAACGCCGGGAGGCACATATCGGGTGATTCGGGTAAATAAAAGAGAGCTGTCGCTTTGCTCGTATCTTGCCGTCGATTCCGGGCAGATAAAAAAAGAAAGCGGAGGGCAGTGTTATCTTCTGCTGGAATTTCAAAATCCGGCGCTCGCAAAAGACATCATGATGATGTTTATGGAGATGAAAACGGAGAAACAAAAGAATCCGTTTCCCGATTTTGTGGATTGTTTTTTGAAGGAAAAAACGGTATGGGCGGTATTGCGCTATCATGAGGGAATACCCTTTCGGGAAGCGGCGGAGCGGGCGGCGTCGCGAAAGGAGCGGGCAGCGCTTTGGGAGGGGCTTTTAGAGCGGTTGTTTTTTCATAAGATTCCCCCCTATCTGCGCTATGAGGCGGCGGCTCCCGCAAACATTGTCGTGGATCAAACGTCTGCGGTATGGGTGAATTATGAACTGTATGAGACGGACAGGCTGCATGAACAGTTGTTTGTTGAATTGCAGAAACGATTGTATGAGAGCTTTCGGATGCTTTTTGAATCGGATTGGAAATCCTGCGGCAAAAAAAATACAAGCGGAAGTGCGGAAGGAAACTTCGAGGACGGGCTGGCGCGTTATGCCGAAAAGCTTGCGGAGGGAAGCTTTGAGGACGAAGCGGCGTTGTATCGGGAATTTCACAAACTGAATACACAAATATCTGAAAGCGAAGAAGAACGGGGGGCGGACGGCGGAGGGCTTCTTCGGTTGTTGCGCTGGGTGCTGTGGCATACGGATGTGATCGGAAAGTGCGGCTACTGGGTTCTCGTGCTTGCGCTGTGGGGATTGTTCTTTTGGCTGTGCTTTCGACCGAAAACCGCGCCGGAGGAAAGAGAACGGATTACCGTGATCGGGACGGTGGAAGTCGGGGAGCAGGAACAGATGCAGGAATGACGGGAGCCGAAGCGAAAGCGTGAGTGAAGAAAGAGCGGGGCTGAGGAGAAAGCAGGACTGCGGGAGATCAGGGTCGAAAGCGAAAATGCAAATGTGCAAATGACGGGGAAGAGGGGAAAACGGCGTGGCAGGAAAACGGGTAAGGGCAAAAAAGACGATGCGTTATGTGGCGAGGCGGGCGAATCGCGCGCTGATTATTCCTGTGAAACAGGCATTCATAAACGCGAAGCGGAGTCTTGTTCCGAGCGGTTTTCAGGCGCAGATCGCGCAGGACATGGAGGCAAAGAAAGAAGAACTGTTTCTGAAACAGCGTTCTGTTTCGGATTATGCCGCGATCGGTTCTTATCTGATCGCAAAAAAGCTGTTATATGCGCTCGGCATTGTGCTGCCTGTTTTGGCGGTCGGAATTGCGATGTGGATTGCTCCGTATTTGGAAGCTCATTTTTTTACGAAAACAATGGAACTGAATGCGCCGGAGATGTACCGGTATACGGGAAAGGTGCGCCTGCTTGCGCCGGATTCCGGACGGGTGTTATTTGAGGGAAGCCTTTCGGAGGGGAGGATCGCAGGATGGGGCAGGCTGTACGGTGAGAGCGGGGGACTTGTTTACGAGGGGGATTTTGTGTCGGAGAGGTACGAGGGAGAAGGCGCGCTGTATGACGGAAGCGGTGTGCTGGTGTACAAGGGAGGTTTTACGTCGGGAAATTATGACGGAGAGGGAGCGCTGTATAACGGAAACGGTGTGCTGCTGTATGAGGGAGGCTTTCAGGCGGGAACGTATGAGGGAGAAGGGATATTGTACGGGGAGGACGGGACGCTCTGCTATGAAGGAGGCTTTGCGAGGGGCGTGTACGAGGGAGAAGGGGTACTGTATGACGGGAGCGGTGTGTTACTGTACGAGGGAGGCTTTGCGTCAGGGAATTATGACGGAGTAGGGAAGCAGTATAACGGGAACGGCGTGCTGATATATGAGGGAGGCTTTGCGTCAGGGCATTACGAGGGAGAGGGCGCGCTGTATAACAGGAACGGCGTGTTGATATACAAGGGAGGCTTTGCATCAGGGAATTATGACGGAGAGGGGAAGC
>CAMWSU010000149.1 GCA_947176965.1 uncultured Lachnospiraceae bacterium
GCGAGAGCATTATCCTTTTCCGCGAGAGCATTATCCTTTTCCGCGAGAGCATTATCCTTTTCCGCGAGAGCACTTTCCTGTTCCGCGAGAGCTCTTTTCTTTTCCTCGAAAGCCTTTTCCAGCGTAGCATAGTTTTCCTCAAGCTTCTCCCAGTGCTTGCGTCTTGCCTCTGCCTCGTGCATGCGGCGGCACTGTTCGGCAATCTCCCTGTTTTCAGAGAGCAGATAGAGGGCATCGGATACTTTTTGAAACAGAACATCTTCTTCGGCTAACATTTGAAATTCCTCCCATGTGGTTGCTTTGAAAGCGGCGGCCCATCTGGTGAGACCGGACTGCCTGTCGTGTTCGGTTGCGAGCGCCGTCTGCGTCAGGTTGAGTACGGACAGGCGGAGCTTATCACTGAATATTTCCTGTGTTGTTTCATTGATCATAAAATAATGACTATAAAATTGTTTCTGCACATGCGGCAGGCTGAAATTCAGGATGCCGATATGGTGAGCGGGCGTTACGTCCAGATAGGGAGCGCCTTTATCGAGGTTGTCAAAAGCCCTGCACAGATAGCACAGGGAGCGCTCCGGCCAGTTTCCTTCATTTTTGATCTGCATCTCCAAATTGATGAGGCTGTTGTTGTTTAATATCAGCCGGATGTCGAGGACGGTATCTTTATCCTCAATCGTAGCGCCGGGAACAAGGGCGTTCTTGATGACAATGGAATGAACCTCTGTGGGCGCTAAGTCGAGCAGACTGCACAACAGTGAGCGAAGAATTGTCTCATCCATCTGAAATGCAACTCTAAACATATAGTCGTTGGTGAGCGTGAACGGCAGCTTCCCGCTGCGATCGGATAACGGAAGATATGGTGACGGGGGAAGCAGGGTAAGAAATGAAGTGTTTTGGGACATGAACGTCCTCCTTTCAAGAAGTGTGGTCAGGAAACCGAGATGAAACACGCCGTTTGCTCGAAGCGCTGCTGTTAATGTTACGGGTATCAGAGCCGTATGCCGTCGTGCTTCAAGGGTGCCTGCCGGTGAATAGAAACAGAAGTGAGAAAAAGAATGCGATGCAGTCAGCAGCCGCATGTAAAGAACCCACAGCCGTATGTCCGTGTCACGGACATTTCAGTTAAGGACAGTGTAGCAGAGGATGAATGATGTGACAATGTGCATTTCTCACAAAAAATTTTCCTAAGAAAATGCAGGATAAAGGAGAAAAAATTCAGCATTATGATCAAAAAAGGAAGGCATAATTCGGGAAAAAGTAGAATTTTGTATCGTTTGAATATGGTTTCCCGCTTATATTTTTTTCACCCATATGTTATCATTGTTTTGAAAGCAAAGAATTTGCACAATTTGTTTGTCCCATCCCTCTATATGATTTATACAATTATAAGTTTTGGAGAAAAGGCGAATGATGATTTCCATAGAAGCATATAAAGATAATCCCTGTAAAGTCCTTTCCATTCCATACTGGAAAGCAAAAAGGATATCGATACCCTCTGACATGAGAATTATGCACAACAGCGATTTTGACAAAAAGCATCCTGAATATGATGTTGATAAGAGGTTTTTTCGATTGATACATCATCTGTCAAACATACCGAAGTTCGAGGAAGCGGGAATTGGTTTGGAGGTGATTTCGCTCGATAGAAGCGCCGAGCTTGTGGATATGATCAACCGTTCCTATACGCACTCGGAGATTCGCGTATCCGAGGATTTTGTGAAAAGCTGGATGGACACGGAGGTTTATTGCCCTGAGTTATGGATCGGTGCTGTTTCGGACGGAAAGCTGATTGGTTCCATCATATGCGATTTTGACAGAGAAGTTGGTGAGGCGATCATAGAATGGCTTCAGGTACTGCCCGAATATAGGGGCAGAGGAATTGCTTCCGCTTTGTTGAGCAGGGCATTAAGAACAATGAGCGCTTTTGCAGACTTTGCTACGGTATCGGGTGAGTGTGATAATATTACAAATCCCGAAAACGTCTATAGAAAATGCGGATTTGAAGGCAATGATGTATGGCATGTTATGACATTAGGCCATTGCGAAAAACACAAATGAAGTGCGCGAGACGTACAAAATATACAATCATGAACATAATTGATTGCGTTTCGCAATTGTCTAGTTATGACATGTATGGAAGGAGAAAAAGCAGATGCAGTTCGGGATGCCGACGTTAATTGAGATCAGAGATTTGGAAGATACCATGCGGTTATGCCGGGAATTGGACTTGGATTTCGTGGAGTTGAATATGAACCTGCCCGATTATCAGACGCACAGGCTGGAACATACCGAAAAGTTGTTGGAATTAAAGGAACGCTATCAGGTTGAGTTTACGATTCATTTGGATGAGAACCTGAATGTCTGCGATTTTAATAAGGAAGTGGCGGAGGCATATCTCAACACGGTGAAGCGGACGATTGCGGCGGCAAAGGCGCTCGGCGCGCCCATCCTGAACATGCATATGAATCATGGGGTGTATTTTACACTGCCGGAGCAGAAGGTAGAGCTGTTTGCAGTCTATCAGGAGGAATACCGGGAGGCGTGGAAGCGATTTCGGCGTATGTGCGAGGAGGAAATCGGGGACGCCGGCATCCGCATTTGTATCGAGAATACCGATGGATATCGGGACTATGAAAAGCAGGCAATCCGCTATCTGCTGGAGAGCCGGGCATTCGGGCTGACTTGGGACATCGGGCATTCCCACAGCGTGCAGGATAAGGACGAACCGTTTCTTATGGAGCATGAGGAGCGGCTTCTGCATTTTCATATTCACGACGCACTTGGCACAAAAAATCACAGAGCGCTCGGCACGGGGGAGATCGATTTGGCACAGAGACTGCAGATCGCAGAGCGGCACGGCTGCCGCTGTGTACTGGAAACGAAGACGGTCAGGGCGCTGAGGGAATCGGTGGACTGGTTAAAGGAAAAGCAGAGTGCTTTTTTATAGAAAAGTCAGAAAGGTACGAAAGGATATGAATGATCGGCAGGCAATGGCATATATTGAGGAATTATCACGCTATCGGGGCATCGTTCCGGGCTTGGAGAGCATTCGCGAGCTTTGCAGGCGGCTCGGAGACCCGCAAAAGCGTGTTCCTGTCATACATATTGCGGGCACGAACGGGAAAGGTTCGACGCTTGCTTATCTCACAGCCATCCTTGCGGCAGAAGGCTATCGCGTGGGAAGCTATTCTTCTCCGGCGGTGACGGACTACCGCGAGCGGTTCATGATCAATCAAAAAATGATCGCAAAGACGACGTTCGCAAAGCTGTTGGGACGCGTTGCAGAGGCGGCGGAGCAAATGGCGGCGGAGGGCGGTGCACATCCGACCGTGTTCGAGGTTGAGACGGCTCTTGCTTTTTGTTTTTTTGCTGAAAAAAATTGTGATGTGGCGATCGTGGAGACCGGCATGGGCGGATTGCTTGACGCGACGAATCTGATCGAAAAGCCGCTTGTGAGCGTGTTGGCGTCGATCAGCATGGATCATATGCAGTTTTTGGGCGGCACGCTTGCCGAAATTGCGGCACATAAGGCGGGAATCATCAAGGAGGGCTGCCCGGTCGTCAGCATGGCGCAGAAGAAAGCGGCGGCGCAGGCGATCGCGGATGAGGCGGCAAAGAAGCATGCACCCCTGTTCCTTGCGGATGGGAAAGCGGCGTCCGGTATCCGGTATGGTCTGACCGGTCAAAGCTTCCATTACGGAGGTTTCCGGAACTTAAAGATATCGCTCGGCGGCATGTGGCAGATCGAAAATGCATGCCTTGCGGTGGAGACCGTACGGGTGTTGAACGAACGGGGATTTTCGGTTTCTGAGACGGCGCTCAGGAAGGGGCTGCTTTCGGCGCAGTGGAGGGGCAGGATGACCGTTCTGCAAAAAAAGCCCTATGTGCTCACAGACGGCGCTCATAATGCGGATGCCGCAGAAAAACTGGCGGATTCCCTGTCTTTCTATTTTACAAATAAGCCGAAAGTATTTATAATGGGTGTGTTGAGAGATAAAGAGTATGGAACGATGATCGAGCGGATGGCGCCGCTGGCAGAGCAGCTCATTGCGGTAACGCCGCCGGAAAATCCGCGGGCGCTGCCCGCCTACGAGCTTGCGCAGGCCATCAGAAAGGTTAATGAGCATGTGACGGCAGCGGACAGCTTGGAGGAGGCGGTGGAGATGGCGTATCTGCTCACTCCGCCCGAGGGAGTCATCGTTGCATTCGGTTCACTTTCGTATCTCGGAAGACTGGAGCAGGTGATCCGGGACAGGGAGAAACGAATGGGTGCGAAAAAAATATGTTAAGCATGCGGGAGAGATGACGGCATGGATAAGGATAAGATCAGACAAGCGATTTTGATGCTGCTTGAGGGAATCGGTGAAGATCCGGAACGGGAGGGGCTAAAAGAGACGCCTGACCGGATCGCGCGGATGTATGAGGAGATTTTAAGCGGCGGAGGCGAGAAGGCCGAGCTGCCGCTGTCAAAGACCTTTCACACGGACAGCGCAGAGATGGTTTTGGAAAAGGATATTGTGTTTTATTCCATGTGCGAGCACCATATGATGCCGTTCTTCGGAAAGGCGCATGTGGCGTACATTCCGGACGGCGAGGTTGTGGGACTGAGCAAGCTGGCGCGTACGGTGGAGATCTATGCGCACCGCCTGCAATTGCAGGAGAGACTGACGGCACAGATCGCCGATGCGCTCATGACGTATGTCAAGTGCAGGGGCGTGATGGTGATGTTGGAGGCGGAACATATGTGCATGACGATGCGGGGCGTGAAAAAGCCCGGCTCACAGACGGTCACGATCGCCAAGCGCGGCGCTTTTGAGGAGCGGGCAGAGCTGGAGCACACATTTTTTTCAATGCTGGGCAAGGCATGAAGCGGCTGACGGGAAAAGGAAAAACACTGATGGAGAGAGTCAATCGTATTCTGGCGCATCCCGCTTACCGGGAGGC
>CAMWSU010000150.1 GCA_947176965.1 uncultured Lachnospiraceae bacterium
GATCATGTATCGTCATATTGAGAATCCGGTTCAGGTGACAAGAAATATTATTTTTGTTGACTCGATGGCCGTGGATGAAGCATATCGTGGAAAAGGAATCGGGCACGCATTTTTTGATTTCTTGAAAGAATTAAAAGAACAGCGGGGATATGACGGGATTGAGCTACAGGTAAACGCCAGAAATGAAGCCGCCTATAAGATGTATACAGACTACGGATTCACAAATAAATCCATCAATATGGAATTGTTATAGCGTTCGGCACATCAGCCGCTATCGCAGATCTGTTACAATTGAAAGAAGAAATCGTATAAGGAGGATCATCGCTTGCAGCATTCATTCATCTCAAAAATATTGATCGACAAAGGCTGGTCCCATGATAAAAAATATCATGTCACGGCAGAAGACGGCACAAACTATTTTCTAAGAGTGACGTCCAAAGAGAAAGGCGCAAACTATGCGGAAATGTTTCGCATACAGAAAGAGGCGGTTTCGATGGGAGTGCCCATGCCAAAACCGATTACATCCGGAAACTGTGAGGAAGGCGTTTATATTTTGGAGTCGTGGATTGACGGTGAGGACGCAAACGAAGTCATACCGAAGTTTGCCGATTCACGACAGTTTGCGCTCGGACTGGATGCGGGCAGGATCTTAAAGAAAATCCATTCTATTCCTGCACCGGAGGGAAGGCAGGATTGGGCGCAGAGATTTAATGCCAAAATTGACCGCAATATCCAAAGGTATCAGAATTGCCCGATCAAATTTGACGGTGCGGAGCGTATGATCGACTATATAAACGCAAACCGCCGCCTGCTTGCGGACAGGCCGCAGGTATTTCAACATGGTGATTATCATATCGGTAATATGATGATCGAAAACGGCAGGATTGTGATCATTGACTTTGACCGCCTTGATTACGGCGATCCGTGGGAGGAATTTAATCGCATTGTATGGTGCGCGCAAACTGTGCCGATTTTTGCGTCGGGTATCGTCAATGGATATTTTGACGGCGAAGTACCGCTTGCGTTTTGGAAGCTCCTTGCACTTTATATCTTTAGCAATCAGTTATCATCCGTCCCGTGGGCAATCCCTTATGGCAACAGCGAAGTGCAGACCATGCTGAATCAGGCAAGGGACGTTCTTGCGTGGTATGATAACATGGAAAATCCGGTTCCGACGTGGTATTTTTCGGGCTATTATTTGCAGTATATTGACGGGGTTCCCTACAAAATGAAAGAGCCGTTTGATTTTGGGTTCTTAAGCCGATACGGGAAGGTGTTTCAAGTATTTGACGATCAGGATTCGGGCAATATTTGCTTTGGAACGGAGAAAGACGGCGAACGATATTTTGTGAAATTTGCAGGAGCTCCGACGGAGGCATATACCGGAACGCGGGAGGATGCGATCGAACGCCTGCGATCGACATTGCCTGTCTACGAGAAACTGAAGCATGAAAAACTCATTGAATTTGTTCGGGCGGAGGAGATTGCCGGTGGGTTTGCAATGATCTTCAAGTGGGCCGACGGAGATTGTATGGGCAGAATGTATCCGGCAGAGCACCGCAGGTTTATGCAGATGCCGGTGGAAGAGAGAAAGATCGTGTTTTGTGATGTTCTTGATTTTCTGGCATATGTCGCAGCAAGCGGATATGTGGCGGTTGATTTTTATGACGGCAGTGTGATGTATGATCCCGACAAACATTGTACAACGATCTGCGATATTGATTTTTTCAGAAAAAATCCATGTATCAATGATATGGGGCGGATGTGGGGCAGTTCGCTTTTTCAGGCACCCGAAGAATATCAGCTCGGCGCGGTGATTGACGAGATTACGAACGTTTATACCGCCGGCGCCATGGGGTTCGCTCTGTTTGGCAATTATGAGCGTACCCGCGAGGCATGGCAGCTATCGGATGAGAGCTTTGAGGTTGTTAAAAGGGCAGTCAGCGACAACCGGAAAGATCGTTATCGGTCAATCAAAGAGCTTGCGGAGGCATGGAAGAGAACGGCACGGGCAACAGATGAAAAAATATAAAAAATGAATTTAAGCATATAGATTATTTCCAATTTCTGTTATAATAGAAACGGTGGACAAAGGTCTTATATGTCTTATTTGATACGGCGCAGGGAGCCGATCATATAAAGGGGGAATGAGGGACATGATAAAAAGAAAAACGAGGGGAATCGGTATCCGTGCCAAAATCCTATTTCCGACAAGCATGGCGATCATATTGCTGTGTGCGGTGATGGGATTTAATTCCTATCAACGTACAAAAGAGGGATTGGTTGAGATGGGCGTTGAGGAAGCGCAGATGGCGGCAGTCATTTCCACAAAAGTGATCGACGCAGAACTGGTGGCAGAAATGTCAGCGGAGACACAGAATAGCGAGGAAATGAATGCCCTGCTGCAGACGATGTTGGAATTGAAGCAGAGCTGCGGGATCAAATATCTGTACACCCTATATACGGACGGAAATAGAGTATACTACGGAATGGATGCGGACAATACGAACAGAAAAAATACTTATGGTACTGTTTTTGAGTCGTCCTATCAGGAACTGAAATCTGTTTTTGACGGCAACATGTATGTACAAGATTATATTGATTCTACGGATGACGGCGATCTGATTTCGGCATATATGCCTTTGACAGACGCAAGCGGGAAGGTTGTGGGAATTGTCGGCTGCGATTATGATGCGGCAGGTGTGGTGGAGCGCTTACAGCTGGCATTGACGCGGGTCATACAGATTTCGCTGATCTGCATGATCATTGCGCTGGTAGTTCTGAATCTCATGGTCGGCAAAGTGATCAGGAGACTGCGTAAGGTAGACGACAAAATATATGAACTGGTACATAGCGAGGGGGATCTGACAAAGACCTTAGATGTTCATACCGGCGATGAGATGGAAATGATCGCGGAAAATGTCAATAAGCTGCTTCAGCATATACGGGAGATCATGTTGAATATCTCTGCAAATTCGCAGCAGTTAAAAGAATCTTCGCGAACGGTATCGAGCAAATTATCCCATGCGGAAGAGGAAGTCACGGATGTTTCTTCTGTGATGGAAGAAATGTGCGCGGCTATGGAGGAATCAAGTGCTTCGTTAGACCGGGTCAATGAGTCGATCCGGCAGATTTTTGAATCTATAGAGAGTATTGACGGACAGGCGGAAGCCGGAAGAATCTCTTCTGACGGAATCATGAAGACTGCTTCGGAAATCTATCGGCGTGCAGTAGAAGAAAAGCAGGAGGCAATGAATCAGGTTGCTGAGATGGCGGGAGAAGTTCAACAGAAAATCGAAAAATCCAAGGATGTAGAAAAAATCAGAGAATTGACAACGAATATTATCAGCATTACCGAGGCAACCAATCTCTTAGCACTAAATGCGAGTATTGAAGCTGCGCGGGCGGGAGAAGCAGGCAAAGGCTTTGCGGTCGTTGCGGATGAGATTGGAAAGTTGGCATCTAATTCCGCGGCTTCTGCAACAGAGATACAGAACGTGACAAGTGATGTGATCCGGACAGTAGATGAACTGGCAGCGGAAGCGGAAGAAATGGTCAAATTCATGAATACAACTGCGGTCGGCGGCTATGAGAAGTTGTTGGAGACCAGTGAGAGCTATCAGAGTAACGTTGGAGATATGAATGAGATGATGCAGCGCTTCGCGAGCGAAAGTGAGCAGCTAAAGCTGAATATGGACGCAATCAGGGAAGCGTTGAGAGAAGTGAAGACCGCGGTAAATGAAAGTGCAATAGGAGTATCCAATGTAACGGAAACGGCGGTAAGACTGACGAATGATGTGAGCGATATAGGAGAAGAAGCAGCTTCGAATTTGGAAATTGTCGAGAGATTGAACGGCGAAGTAGGTAAGTTCAAATTGTAAGCAGGCGGGATTTTTGGCATGTAATAAGTAATACGGTAAGGACATTTCTCTGGCGATAAAATGCAGAGAAATGTCCTTTTTTAGATAGGTGTCAAAAAGGAAGGGTTTCCTATTGACGGAATCTGCCGGTTCCTTTATGATTTGACCAAGAGCTTGTTTTACGAAAGGAAAATCGTAAATGAAATTTGAAGCGGCGATTTTTGACTTGGACGGAACACTTTTAGATTCGATGGGAATATGGGAGCAGATTGATATTTCTTTTTTGCGGAAACGGAATCTATCCGTACCGGAGGATTATGCGGCGAAGATCAGCAGCCTCAGCTTTAAGGAGACAGCGCATTATACGATCGCGCGATTTGGGCTGAAGGAAAAGGCAGAAGACATTATGCAGGAGTGGAGTGAAATGGCGGTGTACGAGTATGCGCATAACGTCAGGCTGCTGCCGCACGCGTTGGATTATCTGTTGAAGCTGAAGGAGGCGGGGATCCGGCTGGCAGTCGCTACGGGAATGACCATAAAGCTGGCAATCCCCTGCCTGAAAAACAATGGCATATTAGAGTTATTTGACGCCGTATGCTCCACGGATGAAGTGGCGCACGGAAAAGAATATCCGGATGTGTTTGAATTTGTGGCAAATAAGATTGGAGTGCCGCCGGAAAAGTGTATTGTCTTTGACGATGTTCTTCCGGCGATCAGGAGTGCAAAGCAGGCTCATATGATTACCTGCGGTGTGTATGATCAATATTCGGAGCGTCAGCGGGCGGAGATAGAAAAGCTTGCGGATTACTATCTGCTTGACTGGAGAAATGCTCCTATGCCGGGCGAATGAAAATAGAAGGCATGAGATGTGGATGGCATCCGTTCGGGAACAGTGATGAGCATCTGGGAAAAAGAAACGG
>CAMWSU010000151.1 GCA_947176965.1 uncultured Lachnospiraceae bacterium
GCGGCCTCCTGGTCCCAAACCAGGCGCTCTAGCCAAGCTGAGCCACACCCCGCAAAACATCATAACAAGTGTATTATAAGGAAAAGCAGCATTCCTGTCAACTGTCAACTTCCGGCATTCTCCTATGACCTCTCTTCAAAACATCCATTCTCTGCAGAACGCTACCGATAAAGCTTTCCATAGAAAAACTGCTCCTGGAAAGCAATATCTCCTAAGATCATCTCATCCCCAATATCCTCACCTGTCAAAGACACGATCCATTTGTCCTCCACATCATCAAAGCGGTGATATACCGCGATCACCTTTCCCTCAAAGTGCGTCAACGGCTCATCCGTTCCGAATACATACACGTCCTGTTCTGCTCCGTCACCGGCAAACACGCCATCCACATAACCGTAATTGATCGGATAGCACATATCCGGATGCCGTGGATGCGTTGTTCCCAATGGTCTGTCCACGGTTCCCCTTACCGTTCTCCCGATGATACTGCTGTAATCCGGCTCATCTGCATCCATGACACAGAAAAAATAATCCAGCGTCTGCACCAGTTCTTTCTCATCATACCGCTTTCTGATCTCGGACGCACTCATCCATCTGCAATCCGCCACCTCGTCAGTCGCAGCGTCCGCAAGCCGCACTTCCCCGTCATAGGAAAAGAGCCACACATCCATGATATCATTGCATGCCTTCCCTTCATATCTGACAGCATTCCCGCGTATTTTGGAAAAAAGCAATCTCCCCGCTTTCGGTTCTAAGTCAAGCCCGACTTCTTCTTTGACCTCCCTGAGCGCGCCTTCTATGCTGCTTTCTCCCTTTAACACAGAACCGCCGACGCATTCCCACATAAGCGGAAATGTCTGCCTGTCCGCCGCGCGCTGCGAGATAAGATACTCTCCCCTGCTGTTTCGTATCCACACATGTACAGCCAGATGATAACAGCCTTCGGGAAGTTCCTCTCCCCGAATACCATCGCGCCCAATCTTTTGACGGTATTTGTTATATAAATCCCACTTTTCCATCACATGCCCCAAAACATCCCTTGACCCGCTCACACATACCGAATCTCAAAATGCGCCTTCCCGCTCTCATCCAACTCCATCAAAATATAAGAAGGTTTGCGGTCATACTGGCGCGGATAGGATAAACTTCCCGGATTGAGCGCGATCAACCCGTCATCCATATCCACGACCGGCTTGTGCAAATGCCCGTACATCACAATGTCCATCCCGCGCTGTTTCGCAACCTTCTTGATCGTCTCGTTCCCCATGGACACATAGTAATTATGTCCGTGCGTGATCCATACATGATAGGAACCGATGTCGCATACGACTTCCCGCGGCAGATCGGAGAAAAAATCATTGTTCCCCATGACGATATACGCAGGGCAGTCCGCCGCCTCACTGACGACGTATTCACTCCCTTCCACGTCCCCGCAGTGGATGAGCAGGTCAAGCGGCTTCTCCCTGCGGACAACCTCCAAAAAGTTTTCATTTTTCCTATGCGTATCACTCACAATCAGTATTCGCATGCTCTCCCCCATTGTATTTCTATCATAGAGTCGTCAGGTTATTTGCTGCAGCTTTTCCCGCATGGCACGCAGCGCCTTTCCCCTGTGGCTCTCCTCATTCTTTACTTCGGGATCAAGATCCGCCGTCGTGCATCCGTATTTGGGCAGGATAAAGATCGGGTCATAGCCGAAGCCGTTTTCCCCGCTCTCGCCGTAACCGATCCTTCCCTCCATGATGCCCCGCGTCTCCAAATATTCCCCCTCTGGCAAAACAGCGGCGATCGCGCACACAAAACGCGCTGTCCGCTGCTCATCAGGCACGTCCGAAAGACGGTCGATCAAATTTTGGTTTTTTACGGCGTACGACGTTGTCTCGCCCATATACCGCGCGGAATAAATTCCCGGCTCACCACCTAAATAATCAATTTCCAGTCCTGAATCATCCGCCATCACAATGGCATCAATGGATAGGGCTTTCGCACGTTGGGCCACTGCAGTCGCCTTAATGCGCGCATTCTCCTCAAAGCTTGTGCCGTTCTCCTCCACGTCAAGTACGATCCCCGCTTCTTTCATAGACAGGATCTCCGCGCCCATGCCGCCTAAGATCATGCGGATCTCCTTCATCTTATCCTTATTTCCCGTTGCAAAAATGATGGTCTGCATCACACTAATCCTCCATGCTGTCAACACCAAAGCGAACAAAACACCAAAGCGAACAAGTTCGCTTTGCGAGTTTGGACGCCAGCACAAACCTCGCCGATTGAAAAATCTTTGATTTTTCAATCTAGCGCTCCCGTTTCTGCGCATAAGCCTCCAGAATGGCACGGGCAATGCCCTGCGCCAGATCCTGTCTGTAATCATCCCTTTTAAGAAGCGCAGCCTCGGCATTGCTGCCCGGTGCGCCCAGCGCAAGATAGACAGCAGGCACCTGTGCGTGATAAAGCGTCTCATCGGGCTGCGCTTCCTGCTCATCATCTGCCTGCTCCGCAAGCTCAAACACGCCGATGCCGCGATTATTCACAGCCTGAGCCGTATAACGTACAAGCAGATCGGCAAGCTCAGCATTCGTCAGCAGCGGTGTAAAGTATGTCCCGTTGTATCGCGCAGAGATACCGTAGTCCTCTCCCTTGGCAAGATGAAGGGAAATATACATGTCCGCGCGCACCCCGTTTGCCAGTGCAACCCGCTCCACGCCGCCTGGGTTCTCCCGATCCGTTCTCGTCATATACACCCGGATTCCCTCATCCGAGAGCAACTCCCGAACCCGCCCCGCAATATCAAGCACAAGTTCGCTCTCCGTAACGCCGTTTTCCTCAATCCCCTTATCCGCGCCGCCATGTCCCGCATCAAGCACCACAATGCGGTCATAAAGTTCTCTCGGCATTTTCAACGTGAGCATAAGTCTCTGATTTTCCAAGATTGCCCCATATTCGTAACTATCTTCCATCAGCGCCATCAAGATCAATTGTCCGTCCCACTCCGCCGTCTGTATGCGGTTGATGCCGTCAAGACTGCCATACACGCCGTCCGATAAATCTGACGTCCCCATACCCTCAATCGTGATCGTCAAAATATGATTCATATAGTCACAGTCGATATGAATGGCCTCCTGTGTCACTCCCGCGGCAACCGGAATACAAAGATTATCCGCATCTTCCCTGACCGTCGGCGTCAGCTCTTCAAAATCAACCTGCCCCGTCTGCGTCTTATGGCTCTGCGCCTCATTTTCTTCCGCCCGCACATAGATCAATGGCTTTTTCCATGAATAAACAAGCATGCCGGCGATCGCCAGTACCATCGCCGTGATCCCGATGATTCCCGACCATTTCACAAGCTTATGATACATCCGTCATCCGCTCCCTCGGTCTTTTCGGCGGCTTTGCCCCCATAAACTGATAATAGTAAGTCTGCAGCATTCCATTATAAATCTTACGATTTTTATCCGCCTTACGCCCGATGGCTTTTTCCACCTGTTCATAAGATGTGATCATACAGAGCGACCATTCATCCAAATTCCGGTAACGCTCCCCGAGCGTCCGATACAGGTCAAAAAGCTCATCCTTTGCAGAAAGCCGCTCTCCATAAGGCGGGTTCGTGATGAGAAAACCGTATTTTTTGGCATGACTGAGGTTGGCTACGTCCCTTTTCTGAAAATGAATCAGGGAATCCACTCCCGCCAGCTTTGCATTCTCCCTCGATATGCGGATCATTTCATCATCCGCGTCATAACCCTGAATATCCGTCTCAATCTGCAAATTGACACCCTCGCGCGCCTCGTCCACCGCGTCATACCACTGTCTGCGCGTGATCAGATGCCCCCAATCCTGCGCCGTAAAGCTCCTGTTCTCTCCCGGCGCGATGTTCGCAGCCATCATTGCCGCCTCGATCGGGAACGTACCGCTGCCGCAGAACGGATCGACCAAAATCCGGTCCTTATTCCAAGGAGTGAGCATGATGAGCGCCGCAGCCAGATTTTCCGCGATCGGTGCTTTTGCCACAAGCTTACGGTAGCCGCGCTTATGCAGGGAATCCCCCGTCGTGTCAAGCCCGATCGTCACCTCATCTTTCATCAAAAAAACACGCAAAGGAAAGCGCTCTCCGTCCTCCGGAAACCACTCTCTGTGATAACTTAGCTTCATCCGCTCCACCATTGCTTTTTTCATGATGGACTGAATATCCGAGGGACTGAAAAGCCTGCTTTTTACACTTGCCGCCTTTGCCACCCAGAATTTGCCGTTTTCGGGTATCCATTCTTCCCACGGCAGCTTCTTCGTCTCCTCAAACAGCTCGTCGTAGGTCGTCGCCCGAAAGCGACCGATCTGAATCAAAACACGTTCCGCGGTCCGCAGAAAAATGTTGGCCCGACAGACCGCCTCTGCATCGCCGTAAAACGAAACTTTTCCGTCCGTCACGGAGGAAATGTCATATCCAAGATCAATGATTTCTTTCTTTAACACCGATTCCAAGCCAAAATGACAGGGAACGATCAACTCAAATTTTCTCATAGATTTATCATATAGCCCACTTTGTCATCTGTCAACAAAAGAGTGACATCTGTTACACAGATGCCACTCTTTCAAAGAATTCAACATAGGGTGATCATGTACCAAAAGCGGCGGCTTCCGCCGCCGCTCTGCGCCCTTATTTGCAGTTGGAGCTATTGGAGCTGTTAGAACTGTTGCTGCTGTTTGAGCTGTT
>CAMWSU010000152.1 GCA_947176965.1 uncultured Lachnospiraceae bacterium
AAACAGAATATCACGATCGGGATTACGATGCTTGTGTTATCGCTCATCATTGTATTTTCGGGACTGATGTTTGAAAATGTGATCATAGATATCCAGCCGTTTGTTGATATGTTCGTGGGAGAGACAGCGGATTCCGGTATTGACGTAAATGTGAGCAGGGAGAGCGAGTTTTTATCCGTCATGAAGGACGACAGCCGTGTGGAAAAAATGCATCTTCATACCACTGTAAATATACAGCATGTGAATGGGAGCTTACTGCCCGGAATGATCTACGATGATTTTTCGAAGTTCAATAATCAGAATATCATCATTGAGGGACGCTTTCCCAAGTACGATAATGAGGTTGCCATCGCCGCAAAATATGCAAGGGAAAACGGGTTAAAAGTCGGTGATGAGATTATTTTGAAGGCCGAAGGAAATGAGCAGACTTATCTGATTACGGGATTAACACAGGTCACGAGTCAGCTTGGAAAGGACTGCGCGATGACCCGTGAGGGATATGAAAGGATCGGCACCCTCTTAAATGCGACCTATTATATCGATCTCACGGAGGATACGGACATTGACGAATTTAACAGCGGGGTAATCGGACGTTTTGGGAACGATATCAACACGGCACTGAACATCCGGGCGATTCTTGAGGGCTCTGGCAGCGTGTATGTTGCGCTAGTGATGGTGATCGTGACCGCCATACTGATCGTAAGCGGTATTGTCGTTGTATTTGTCATGTATCTGCTGGTACGAACGGTCTTAAACGGGAAAAAGAGGGATTACGGCATCTTAAAGGCGTTGGGCTATACAACGGGACAGCTGATAGTGCAGACGGCGTTCAGCTTTATGCCGGCGGTCATTCTTTCCGTCGCGGTGGGAATCACTGTCTGCGCACAGATCATCAACCCACTGACAGCTTTATTTTTTAGCGGATTAGGAATCGTTAAATGTACGTTTACCGTTCCGCTCATGTTCAATATCTTTGCTGGGATCGGACTTGTTTTGCTTGCGTTTGCGGCGGCGTGCTTCATGTCTCTGCGGATTAAGAAGATTGCACCGAGAGCGTTGATCTCGGGAGAGTAGGGTGTATGTGAAGAGCGCCGTTCCGACATTGACAGCGCTTAAAAAAGTGATATAGTTATATCAGCATTTTGATATGCAAATATTGATGAAAGGAGGGATTTTGATTATGAATAAACAAACATGCAAACAGCCGGGGAGGGTTATCTGTTTTTAGTCCTTCCCATATAGGAGGATTTTATGAATATGGAAACTGATATCACACTTGAAACAGTCAATCAAATCATTAAGAGCAATTTTGGACGCTGCGCCGAGGAAATAAGAAAATTTGAAAATGTTACGAATAATTTCGTATATTCCTTTACGGTATCGGACAAGCATTATATTTTGAAACTGTTCAGAAGCACGGACTGGCCCGAAGACGGCAAAGTTCCGTTTGTAAATCAACTCTTAATTCAGAATCACATTCCCTGCGCCGAACTGATCGCATATAGTCGAACGGATCCAATATACCCGAACGGTTATCTGATCGAGCGAGAGGTACAGGGAATCGCGGCTGATAAACAAGTGTTTGACAGAGAGCAGGAAATCCGCCTCTATGTCAAATTGGCGGAACTGGTTACTTCCATTCATAATATAAAAATCAAAAATTATGGATATATAGGCAGCGGGATTGCCTGTTATGAAAGCATGACAGATTTCTTTGAGGACGAATTTGACAGGTTGGATAACGGATTAAAAGAAATAATTTCAGAATCACGTTTCAGTAAAATGAAAGAAAAGTTTTTGGGAACAATGCGTGATTTTGAAGATTTGCCGTCCGTCCTCTGTCATGGCGATCTGTCAAAGAAAAATATCATTATGCAGGATCATGGCGAAATATTGCTGATCGACTGGGACGATGCGACTGCGTTCAACTGGATGGCGGACATTTCCCGATTGACATTTTGGATGAAACTGAATTATAACGAGCAGGATTGCGTACTGTTCAGAAATACATTTTTGAAACATTACCGAACTGCTTACCGCAAATCTGAATTTATTTCTTTTGAAAGTGCGTTCCATATCTATTCCGCTTTGGATTCTCTGCTCTTTTTTATAAGCATTGGTGACAAAGAAATGGAAAAACGTTTAATAGGCGATCTAGACGGCTTAGATTTGCAATAGGGGGCAGATGCAACGTGAACATTTTAAGAACAAGTTCTGAGGAAGAAATGATCTCAGAATATTTAAGGGCAGAATACCATTCCGAGAGATTTTCAGAACACATCAAAAAGGCTATGAAAGCGCTTTCGTTGGATGAGAGCATCCTATTATGTGCAGACTTGAATAACACGAATGAAAATACCGCAAGAAAAAAGCTGCTCGGAGAATTCCGTGGATACGGCTTAAATCGCGAATTATTTGAGAATTTCCCGAACGAAATTCAATGGAGTTTATGCAATTTTGTGAGCGATGATTTCGGTAACATCAGATATATCAATTATAGTTACTGGAATGAATTATCGAAAGGGACACATTCTCCTTTGATCGCTGCACAGACAATTCAAAACGGGATTGAAATTTATCATCAGAGCAATGCAGGGTTTGTGAAAGCTGCGGAATTTATAAAAAGCGGCGGGAAATTTGCAAGACCAATCTTATTAACATCTGATTTAGAACGTTTTGTGATTGTGGAGGGACATTTTAGAATAACAGCGTTTGCATTGGTGCCCGAGCACTTTCATAATGTGGAATGTTTCGTCGGAAAATGCAGCAGCGATGATTTGAAAAAATGGATGTAGCAGCACAGATAAAAGAAGCATCACTTAATGGTTTAGAAGGGATGAGTATCATGAGACGTTTCATGCTGTCGTTTATGTTCTTGTTTTTATTGCTTTGTGCCGGGTGCGGGAGCGGCGGGGAGCAGTCTGTGTCCGGGACCGAAAATCTGGCTGTGGAGCAAGGGAGTTTTGAGGAAAACGCAGGCGATACAATGCTGTCCTCAGAGGGGGATCCCGAAGCCGAAAATCATGACGGCGCTATGGCACAGGAGGATGCATCGGAGTGGGAGGATCATGTTCTTTTGACGGTGGAAGCGCCCCTTGCGGACGGCAGGACATTCACGCTTGAGGTCGTGGGGAAAAAGCGAAGAGAACGTCATTACGGGGTCAGCGAGGTTCGGGTGGGCGCCCAACAACACCATTCCCTATTATTATTGGACATGGGATGAGGAGGAAGAACAGTATCGTTATATCGGCATATGTCAGGGCGCGAAGCTGGATCCGGCGGCCGGGGAGATCACCTGTGACTATAAATGGGACAGCGCGGGTCGGTACGCGACGGACTATTTTCGGCCGGATGAAAGCGGACATCTGTGGATGGATCGGCGGGAGATTGAAGACTGGAATAATATCTTGGGCTGGGAGTACCCGGAACTGGAGGTTTGGGTGCCGCAGGAGGGACAACAAATCCCGATAAGTCCGTTCCTTGATTCGAATGATACGCTTGTCCTGGTCCGCAGGGAAATTCCGGTTACAGAGGTCCGTAAAGATGGCGTTCACTATTTTCTGGAGATATGGGAGCTGAATGACGGCGTGCTTCAGATGACAAGCAGGGATGAGTATTTTTATGAATTACAAGATAGCTATTATTGATGACAACTCCGCTGATACGGAATATGTGGCCGCTTTAGTCGAACGCTGGGCGGAATCTGCAGGGCATTCCCTGAGAATTTTCACATTTCCGTCTGCGGAGGCATTTCTTTTTCAATATGAAGAGGAGCAGGGCTTTGACATTCTTCTGCTTGACATAGAGATGAAAGAGATGAACGGCGTTGACCTTGCCAAGAAGGTACGTCAGGGGAATGATGCGGTTCAGATTATCTTTATTACCGGATATCCTGATTTTGTTGCAGAAGGGTATGAGGTCTCTGCGCTGCACTATCTCATGAAGCCGGTTTCTTCTGAAAAGCTGCATGAGGTGCTTCATAAAGCTGCCTCTAATCTTGCGAAAACGGAAAAGAGGCTGTGCGTGACTTATGACCGCAGGACGGATTTTGTGCCTCTTTCGCAGATCCTTTATGTTGAAGCCCAAAAGCAGTATGTCGTGATTCACACTTTCGCAGAAAATTACCGGATGAAGCGGTCTTTTGCCGAGACAGTAGAAGCGCTTGATGAATTTTTTTTCAAATGTCAGCGTTCGTTCTGCGTCAACCTGTGCCACATCACAAGGATTGGGGGCAGCAGTGTGCTTCTAAAAAACGGCGAGGAAGTTCCTATCAGCCGTGGGATGGCGGAAAAGATCGGAAAAGAAATGATACGATTGTTTTAATATATGAGGTATTTATGTTCTTTCAAAAATGGATTGACAAACGAATTGAGGACTATCAGAGCGACTTGCTTCAGAAATATTGCGACGAGGTGGAGTCAATGTATACGAAGATGCGGGGGTGGAGGCATGATTATCACAACCACATTCAGGCATTGCAGGCAAGTATGGCACTGGGCAAGTATGAGGAAGTGAACGAATATCTGCGTGAGTTAAATCATGATCTCACACAGGTGGATACCACGATTAAGACAGGCAGGGTAATGATTGATGCGATTCTGAACGGAAAGATGAATATTGCGGCGCAGAATGATATTGCGGTCAATGGTAAGGCAAAAATTCCGGAGGGGACGCCGGGGACTGATGTGGATAT
>CAMWSU010000153.1 GCA_947176965.1 uncultured Lachnospiraceae bacterium
CCTCCAGATACTGAATAAACTGCTTCGGTGCACTCGGAAGCTTTAACTCCTGCGGTACGCCGCTGAAAGAAACCAATTTTTCGATCAACTGTTCCTTGGTCGGCTTCTTTTTGAATTTGACGAATACTGCCGCCGTGTGACCGTTTAATACCGGAACACGGATACACTGGCAGGTGATGACCGGTGACGACGCCGGCTCGATCACTCCGTTTTTCACCTCGCCCCAAATGCGCAGCGGTTCCTTCTCGCTCTTTTCTTCCTCGCCGCCGATGTAGGGGATGATGTTTCCGTTCATTTCCGGCCAATCCGCAAACGTCTTGCCTGCGCCGGAGATCGCCTGATAGGTCGTCGCAACAACCTCGTAAGGTTCAAATTCCTTCCATGCCGTCAACACGGGCGCATAACTCTGAATGGAACAGTTCGGTTTTACCGCTACAAAGCCCCTTGTCGTGCCGAGCCGTTTCTTCTGGAATTCAATGACCTTCATGTGTTCCGGATTGATCTCGGGAACGACCATCGGTACATCCGGTGTCCAGCGGTGTGCGCTGTTATTGGATACGACAGGTGTCTCGGTCTTCGCATATGCCTCCTCGATTGCTTTGATCTCCTCTTTTGTCATATCAACAGCGGAAAAAACAAAATCCACCTGTCCGGCAACCGCTTCCACCTCATTGACGTTCATGACGACGATCTTTTTGACTGCTTCCGGCATCGGCGTATCCATCTTCCAGCGTCCGCCGACCGCCTCCTCGTACGTCTTTCCAGCAGAACGGGGACTTGCCGCAATGGTCGTCACCTCAAACCAAGGATGATTCTCCAACAGAGAAATAAACCGCTGTCCAACCATACCCGTACCGCCTAAAATACCTACACGTAATTTGTCACTCATCGTTCTTTACTGACTCCTTTCGTTCTATGCAAATCTGCTTTTCTTTTATCATTTTATCCTTGAACTGCTCCTGTGATCAGTCCTTATGTCTCACAGTTGTCTTTCGCTAAGGAAGTGCTGATTAAATCAGCACTTCCTTAGTGCCTCTGGCAGATGCACACGGATTTGCAGAGGAATTTGCCGCTTCGCGGCGCAAATCCGGTGCGGGAAACGCTTTAATCAGCGTTTCCCTAAATAAGCCTCGTTATCCGCAATGACCTGCTTCATCACCTCTATGCCCGGCGCACCGAGCGTCAAACGTTTCTCCACGCAGGTCTTTAAGCTGACAGCATCGTAGATATCCTCCTCAAAGACCGGGCTAAGCTCCTTGAATTCCGGAAGCGTCAGATCTTCAATGCTGCACTGCTTCTCGATACAAGTCAATACAAGCTTTCCGATGATACCATGCGCATCCCGGAACGGTACGCCCTTTCCAACCAAATAATCCGCAGCATCGGTCGCGTTCGTAAAGCCGCCCGTTGCGCTCTTTGCCATGACCTCCTTGCGGAATCCCGCCGTAGAGAGCATGCCCGTAAACAGGGTCAGGCAGTCCTTAACCGTATCAACCGCGTCAAAAGTCAGCTCCTTGTCCTCCTGCATATCCTTATTATACGCAAGCGGCAGCCCTTTCATCGTCGTCAGGATGCTGACAAGCGCACCATACACCCGTCCGGTCTTGCCGCGTACAAGTTCCGCGATATCGGGATTCTTCTTCTGCGGCATAATGCTGCTCCCGGTCGAATAGGCGTCATCCAGCTCAATAAACCGATACTCGTTGCTGTTCCAAATAATAATCTCCTCGGAAAACCTGCTCAAATGCATCATGATCGTAGCTGCCGCCGAAAGAAATTCAATGACATAATCCCGGTCGGAAACCGAATCCATGCTGTTTAGGGTCGGTCCCTCAAAGCCGAGCATGGAGGCGGTATAACTGCGGTCCAACGGGTACGTCGTACCCGCAAGAGCCCCCGCTCCGAGCGGGCAATAATTCATCCGCATAAAAATATCATGCATACGGCCGCGGTCACGCTTAAACATTTCAAAATAGGCGCCCATATGGTGCGCGAGTGTGACCGGCTGCGCCTTCTGTAAATGGGTAAAGCCCGGCATATAGGTCGTAAGATGCTCTTTTTGAATGCGAAGCAGGACGTTCAGAAGTCCCTTCAGAAGCCCGTCCACATTCAGAATCTCTTTGCGGATATAGAGCCGTAAATCCAACGCCACCTGATCGTTGCGGCTTCTGCCTGTATGCATTTTCTTGCCGGCATCACCGATCCGCTCGATCAGCTTTGCCTCGACAAAACTGTGCACGTCCTCATACTCGTCCGTCACAGCAAGCTGTCCGTCACGCACCTCTTTCCGAATGTCTCCGAGACCCTTGACGATCTGATCCTTTTCCTCATTGGTCAGGATTCCCTGTTTTGCCAGCATGACAACATGCGCAATGCTGCCCTCAATATCCTCTTCCAAAAAGCGCCGGTCAAACGAAATGGATGCATTAAAGCGATACACAAGGTCATCCGTCTGTTTTGTAAATCTCCCGCCCCACAGCTGAGCCATTTTTATTCCCTTTCTTGTCCAAAATCATACGTTATGTTGCATATTGTAGCATGCTTACTGCTTTTTTTCAATAAAATGGTAGGAACTTTTTAACGAGGTCTCATACTATAAACTATAATCATTATGAGGTCAGCTATGAATACGCTTCTTTCATTTCAGGATGTTCAATATCATTATCATACCATATCGGGTGAGACGCAGGCGTTAAAAAATATTTCTTTTACCGTCCATGAGGGAGAATTTTTTTCCATCGTCGGACCTTCCGGATGTGGAAAGACGACGCTGCTTTCCATGATCGCGGGGCTGATCAAACCGCAGTCCGGCGAGCTTCATTTTGCGGACACCTTAAAAAACAATCCTTCCGGAATCGGTTATATGTTACAACACGACCAATTGTTTGAGTGGCGCACGATCTACAAAAATGTTCTGTTAGGCCTGGAACTGCGTCATAAAAATACAAAGGAGCGGCGCGAGGCGGCAAAAGAACTGCTTCGCCAGTACGGACTGGAACCGTTTCAAAACAGCTATCCGAACGAATTATCCGGCGGCATGCGTCAGCGTGCGGCACTCATACGGACGCTCGTCTGTGATCCGGAACTGCTATTGCTGGACGAACCGTTTTCAGCGTTAGACTATCAGACGCGGCTGACGGTTTCATCCGATATTGTAGATATTATCAAACAGGAAAAAAAGACCGCGATCCTTGTCACGCACGATCTGTCAGAGGCAGTTGCGCTCTCGGATCGCATTTTAGTACTTTCCGCACGCCCGGCAACTGTGCTGCGCGTGATGGACATTCATCTTACCAAACAGGGAACAGGAGCAGCCGCCGCACGCAAGGCTCCTGAATTTTCCGCATATTTCAATGAATTATGGGAGGAACTTCATGGAAAAGAACAATAGACAGTCACCCGAACAGATTCTATATGAAAAAAAATGGAAACGAAACCGGATGTTGAACAGAAGCATACAGATTCTCGTGTTTCTGTTCTTTTTCATTCAGTGGGAGGTAACAACGGCGCTCGGCATGGTGGACTCGTTTTTTTTCCGTTCGCCGTCCCTGATCGTTAAAAGTCTTCGGACTTTAATAAAAAATAACGGACTCCTTATGCACATCCGTGTCACATTGCTGGAGATTTTATTAAGCTTTGCGCTTGTGGTACTCATCAGTCTCGTCATTGCCGTGCTTTTCTGGTATTTTGACAGATTATCCACGATATTTGAACCCTATCTCGTCGTATTAAACAGTCTGCCGAAATCCGCGCTCGCGCCGCTCTTTATCGTTTGGCTCGGCACCGGCATGAAGACGATCATTGTCGCCGGTATCAGCGTTGCTCTCTTCGGCGCGATCATCAGCCTCTACACCGGCTTTAAGCAGACGGATGACGGTAAGATCCGTCTTGTATATGCGCTCGGCGGAACCAAACGCGATGTGTTAAGAAAAGTCATTTTACCGGGCAGCATCCCGCTGATCATCAGTACGATGAAAGTCAATATCGGTCTTTCGCTCGTCGGCGTTGTGATCGGAGAATTCCTCGCTGCAAGATGCGGGCTCGGCTATTTGATCATCTACGGCACACAGACCTTCAAAATGAGCATGGTCATTACCTCGCTCGTTCTTCTCTGCCTGATCGCGGTTCTGCTTTTTGTCATCATCGACTTATTTGACAGACTCATTAACCGCAAAAAAAGTTCCGCATAAAGCGGAACTTTTTGAAGCTCCCGGCCGGACTCGAACCGGCGACCTACGCATTACGAATGCGTTGCTCTACCAACTGAGCCACGGAAGCCTGTCACAACGAATATTATTATATCGGCTTTCTATCGTTTTGACAAGATGTAACTTCACTTTTTTTCAAAAAATTTTTATACAATTGTTTCATCGCAAGAAAAGAACATCCTTCCATCACACTGGCGGATGTTCTTTTGGTTCCTGACAATCAGCATTTGCGAAGGCATTTTCTATTGCCTGCCACTTTCCCTGACGCTTCCTTTGCACGAAAGCTCATGCGTGCGGCAGACTTGCCGCCACGAAACATGTTTTGGAAAATGAGATATTGACATGATATAGTACATGCCCATTCGGGCTGGTATAATGTCTATCGAC
>CAMWSU010000154.1 GCA_947176965.1 uncultured Lachnospiraceae bacterium
CAGCTTATCAGAGAGCCCGACCAGTCCGAGTAATTCCGTTGCCCGCTTCACCGCCTCTGATTTTTTTACGCCCGCAAGCTCTAACGGAAAACAGACGTTTTTCAGGCAATTTCTCTGCATTAAGAGATTAAAATCCTGAAAGATCATCGTGATATTGCGGCGTTCCTCTCTTAATTCCGCCTCCTTCAGACTGCCTATGTCCCTGCCGTCGATCAGGATTTTTCCGCTTGTCGGACGCTCCAAAAGATTAATACTGCGCACAAGCGTGCTTTTTCCGGCACCGCTCATACCGATAATGCCGTAAATCTCGCCATCCGCAATGGAAAGGGACACATTTTTGAGCGCTTCGACATTTCCGTCCGAGGTAGAAAAAGTCTTTGTCAAATTCTGAATCTCGATCATATGCTGCTCTCCCGTCTTTCTGAATGATGCCCGCACACTTTTCAGGCAGCCCCATGCATTTTACCTTATTGCGTCAGCGCATCCAGTGAGGACTGCTTTCCTCCGTAGAGTCCCATCGGCTCCACGTGGATGACCGCCGCCACGACGATATGAGTGCCGTTCTCTGCATTGAAATCCTCCAGATACGGAACGTGCTGAAAATAGTTCGCGTCCACCTCGCCGCTCTCCACAACATTATTCGGCTGTATGTAATCGGTAAACTCTTTGATGTCCAACGTGATATTCTTTTCCGCAAGAATTTCCTTCGCGATCACTAAGACTTCCGCATGCGGTGTCGGTGATGCGGCGACGGAGATCGTTGTTCCGGACAGTGCATCATAATCCACCGTCGCATCATAGCCGTCCCCCGGCTGTTCCACAACGCTGACAACTGCACCGCCGTAGGTTTCCGCAATGTAATCCGCCACCGCTTTGCTCGTAAGCGCCGCCACCAAAGCCTTCACTGCATCCGAATTCTCAGTTCCCTCTTTTACGGCAAGAACATTACCGTACGAGGATGCCGCTCCCTCAATGATAAGGGAATCACTCACGGGATTGAGTCCGGCTTCTATCGCATAATTGGAATTGATGATCGCATAATCCACATCCTGAAGCACATTCGGAACCTGCGCCGCCTCCACCTCCTGAAACTGAATGTTGTGCGGATTCTCTTCAATATCCTGAACCGTGGCGGTAATGCCCGCATCCGCCTTTAAGGTAATGTAGCCCTTCTCCTGAAGTAGCAAAAGCGCACGCGCCTCGTTGGTCGGATCATTCGGAACTGCGATCGTAACGGAATCGCTCTTTCCTCCGCAGCCCGTCAATGCAGACAGACTAAGCACCGTGATCAGTAACCAAACAATGATTTTTTTCATAACACCTCAACCTCTCTTTTCTTGGAATGAACTTATCATACACGAATCGTTCTCGTTTTTCCAATATCATATAGATATAGTAGGTTATAGGTTGAAGCTATAGCTACCCGCGTAGATATTCCTTTATCTTTTCAATATACAGGGTCGCAAGGCTGCTGAGGATCCGGTTCTTTTTTACAATATACCCGATCTTCATCGTCATGTTGTCCGTGCCGTCGTCCTCAAGCGGGATCGCCCGATAATCCTCACCGTTCAATTCACCGCAGATGATCCCCGAACACAACGTATAGCCGTTTAAGCCGACCATCAGATTTAAGACGGTCGCCCGGTCATTTACCTTGATCATTTGGGAATATTCGTTCATGGTAAAGATTTCTTCCAAAAAATAAAACGACTCATTCCCATTCTGTTCAAAGGAGAGGAACGGATAACCGCCAAGCTCCTCCATACAGATGCTTTTTTTATCCGCAAGCGGATGCCCCTTCCACAGATAGACATAGGCTTTGCAATCGATCAGCTCATGAAATGCAATCTCATTCGCGTTCAGGATCTTCGTAATGACCTTTCGGTTGAAATCGCTTAAATACAAAATCCCGATCTCGCTGCGCAGGTTCGCCACGTCGTCAATGACCTCCCGCGTCCTCGCCTCTCTGATCGCAAATTCATATTTGGAGGTATCAAACCCCTTTACCATCTCCACAAACGCTTTCACCGCAAAAGAATAATGCTGCGTGGTAACACCAAATTTCTTTTTGATATTCCCCTCCGGACCGTATTTCTCCGCCAGCTGTTCATACTGATCGTAAACCTGTCTGGCATAGGCGATAAACTCCTGACCGTCATTGGTCAGCGTCACACCCCTTGCACTCCGGTGAAACACGGTAATGCCAAGCTCCTTCTCTAACTCCTGCACCGCTCCGGTGAGCGACGGCTGCGAAATATATAATAGCTCGGCTGCTTTGTTCATGGATCCGGTTTCCGAGATCACGATCGCATAATGCAGCTGTTGTAATGTCATAAAAAACCTCCCTTTCTCTTGCTTGAAAGCCTACTAAATATATGGTATTATAGTAATATTCTTATGATGCTCTGTCAAGAGCAGGAACGGAGGACGCCTTATGCGTGTTTCTACAAAAGGAAGATATGCGCTTCGTATGATGCTGGACTTAGCAAAGCATCAGAACGACGGCTATATATCGCTTGGAGAAATCGCCGAGCGGCAGGAGATTTCCAAAAAATATTTAGAGCAGATCGTTCCGCTTCTCGGTCATGCCGATTTTCTGTTGACCAGCCGCGGCTTTCAGGGCGGATACCGTCTCGCCAGACCCGCCTCGGATTACACAGTCAAAGAAATCCTCAGACTGACCGAGGGCAGCTTAGCTCCGGTCGCCTGCGTGTCGGACAATCCCGCCACCTGTGAAAGAAGCGCCGACTGCCTGACACTCCCGTTATGGCAGGGATTAAACAAGGTCATTGACGATTATTTAAGCGGGATCACGCTGCAGGATCTGGCGGACGGAAACCTCAGATAAGCAGCCCACCCGCAATACAATGTAAGCGATATCAAAAAGACCTACCTGCATGCAGCATGCAGATAGGTCTTTTTCCTCAAACTTCCTCACAGTATTTCATATGCGTCTTCGCACGGTGTCACTCCTCCGCAAACATCGGCGTGGAAAGATAGCGGTCGCCTGTATCGGGAAGCAGCGCTACGATCACCTTGCCCTTATTTTCGGGACGTTTTGCAAGCTCTGCAGCAGCCCATGCAGCAGCTCCCGATGAGATTCCCACAAGCAGTCCTTCTTTTCTTGCAAGCGTTCTGCCTGTCTCAAACGCATCCTCGTTTTCCACCGTAATGATCTCGTCATAAACTTCCGTATTAAGTGTATCGGGAACAAAGCCCGCGCCGATCCCCTGAATCTTATGCGCACCCGTTGTCCCTTTGGAAAGCACGGGGGACCCCGTAGGCTCAACAGCAACAACCTTCACATTCGGATTCTTGCTCTTTAAGTACTCGCCGACTCCCGTAACGGTTCCACCCGTGCCGACTCCTGCCACGAAAATATCCACCTTTCCGTCCGTATCCTCCCAGATCTCCGGTCCGGTCGTCGCGCGGTGTACCGCCGGATTTGCTGGATTTACAAACTGTCCCGGGATAAAGCTGTCCGGTGTCTCCTTTGCCAATTCCTCTGCCTTCGCGATCGCGCCTTTCATGCCCTTTGCCCCCTCGGTCAGCACAAGCTCCGCTCCATATGCCTTTAAGAGGTTGCGGCGCTCCACGCTCATCGTCTCCGGCATCGTCAGGATGATCCGATACCCTCTTGACGCGGCAACAGCGGCAAGACCGATTCCCGTATTGCCGCTCGTCGGCTCAATGATGACCGAACCTGGCTTTAACAATCCCTTCTCCTCGGCATCGTCGATCATTGCGCGGGCGATCCTGTCCTTCACGCTGCCTGCCGGATTGAGATATTCCAGCTTGACATACAACTCCGCCTCAAGGGACTTCTCCGCAATGTAATTGTTCAGTTTCAAAAGCGGTGTACCGCCGATCAAATCCGTAATTCTTTCATATACTTTCATGGTTCATGCTCCTTTTTCTTTTTTATTTTGGTATTTGGCAACTGCCTGTTCTATTCCTATTGCGATCAATTTCCTGACGATCCGTTTCCTCTTTTGAAGCATGCGCCGCAACATCGAAATCCCGTTATGTATCTCATCTTTGCATCTTCCCTTCTATATTTTATAATTCCTATGGAATTTATAGGTATTGTAGCGCAGTCCGCATGGTATGTCAAGCACTTTATGATATTTTTTCTGCGTCCGCTTTTCCCCATCTGTCCCAACACTTATTCACGCAGAACTCCGCCGCATAGCTGAGCACGATCCCACTGATCAATCCGACAAGCACATCGCTCGGATAATGCACGCCGACATAAAGCCTCGATACGGCGATCACTGCCGCCAGCACAATGAGCGGTATCCCGAATTTTTTCGGCAGGTTTCTGACAAACACGCACGCCGCCGAAAAAGCCGCTGCCGTATGCCCCGACGGAAAAGAAAAATCAATCGGTTTTTTGACTAACGGGATCAATTCCGGGATGGCATCCTACGGTCGAACCCTTGGGACGAGAGTGTTGAGCAGCACGTTGTTGCCGAGATGAGAAACCACCAGCGCAGGCAGTCCCATACAGCCGATCTTTCGTGTTTTTTTGAAAAAAAGGAACCCTATCG
>CAMWSU010000155.1 GCA_947176965.1 uncultured Lachnospiraceae bacterium
TTCGCCAACTGTCCGTGCAAGCACGGCCGCTTGGCTCATTGCTCGCGGGAATAAAGGTTATGGCAGAAACGCAGAGATACAAAGATGACAAAGAAAGCAAAGACAAATAATTCAACGCAATCCTTGAAGCAGGATAAAAGCGGTGCGCAGAATACAAACGATGCACTTAAGCCTGTACTTCCGCCCGCGTTTATCGAGCGCATGCGGGGCATGCTCGGCGCGGAATTTTCGGCGTTTCTTGACAGTTATGAAAACGAGAGCGCCTATGGGCTGCGCTACAATCCGCTGAAAACAGAACGTGAACGGTTTGAGCAGTCAGCAGGCGTATTCCTGCTTCATCAAATTCCCTGGGCGAAAGAAGGCTATGCATGTAAAAGAGAGCTGCATCCGGGAAAGCATGTGCTCCATGAGGCAGGGGCATACTACATTCAGGATCCGAGCGCGATGTCGGCAGCGGAGGCGCTTGGCGTACAGCCAGGGGAACGCATTTTAGATCTGTGCGCGGCGCCGGGCGGAAAGACGACGCAGCTTGCGGGAAAATTGAATGGGAGCGGGCTTTTGGTATCCAATGAGATTGTTCCATCAAGGGCAAGAATCCTGTCGCAGAACGTGGAGCGTTTCGGCATCCGCAACTGTGTTGTATTGAATGAGGAGCCATCGCGGATTGCAGAGCATTTTCCGTGTTTTTTTCATCGGATTTTGGTGGATGCACCCTGCTCCGGCGAGGGAATGTTTCGAAAAGATGAGAATGCCCGTGCGGAGTGGAGCGCGGAGCGGGTCATGCAATGTGCCGAGCGGCAGCTTGCCATTTTGGAGAGTGCCGACCGGATGCTGAAGCCGGGCGGCATGTTACTCTATGCGACCTGCACGTTCGCGCCGATGGAGAATGAGGGCGTGATCATACGCTTTTTAAGGCGGCATCCCGAATATGAATTGACAGAGCTTCCTTTCTATGAAGGAATGGAGCATGGGCATCCCGAATGGGCGGCGACCTATGGCGGCGTGTCGGATTTTGATGCGGATAAAGAGAACGAGGTCCTGCATATCGAGCGTTGTCTGCGCCTGTTTCCGCACCGGCTGACGGGGGAAGGTCATTTTTTGGCGGGACTGATGAAGCGGGGGGAACCGCATACAGATGATCAGGTGGACGAGTCCTATCCCCGTGTGCCCCAAACAAAAAAGAAAGAGATTCTCGCATTATGGGAGCAGTTCGCGGAAGAGACGCTTACCTTCGTGCCGGATGGCATTCCCGTCACGTTCGGCGAACAGCTTTATCTGGTGCCGTCCAAGATGCGGGATTTTAAGAATCTCAAGGTGGAGCGCGCAGGACTGCATTTGGGCGAATATAAAAAGAACCGCTTTGAACCGGCACATGCGCTGGCGCGCGCACTGAGCGCGCCGGACGTAACGCGCAGCCGGGAACTATCCTTGGAGGAGGCGGAGCGCTATTTCCGGGGAGAAACCATCATGACAAAGGAAGAACTGCGCGGATGGGTTTTGCTGACCTTTGAAGGATATGCGCTTGGCTGGGGAAAGGCAAGCGGTGCCCAGATTAAAAATCATTATCCGAAAGGACTGCGTACCCCGGGGTAAATTGGGAGAAGGACATGACAGAAAAACAACAGATCCGATTAAATAAATTTTTGGCGGAGAGCGGCGTGTGCTCCCGCAGGGAGGCGGATAAGCTGATCGCCGAGGGGCGGGTGGCCATCAACGGAAAGGTGGCGGGACTCGGCGCGTCGGTGCATGACGGCGTATCGGTAACGGTAAACGGAAAGCCGGTGCAGAGAAAGAATCAAAAGGTGGTGCTTGCCTATTATAAGCCGGTCGGCGTTACCTGCACGGAGAAGGACCGCCATGCTGAAAAAACGATCACGGACGTACTGCAATATCCCGTCCGCGTGACCTATGCGGGCAGACTGGATAAGGATTCCGAGGGACTTATGCTGATGACGAACGACGGCGACCTGATCCATGCGATGATGCAGGGTGCGAACCGGCATGAAAAGGAATATATCGTCAAGGTCAATAAGGAAGTGACCGATGCGCATCTGTGGACGATGACGGAGGGCGTGTATCTGGAGGAATTAGAACAGCGCACCAGACCGTGCCGGATTGAGCGCATGGGAAAGTACACCTGCCGCGTTGTATTGACGCAGGGGCTGAATCGCCAGATTCGCAGAATGTTTCACAAATTCGGCTACCATGTGGTGTCCATACGGCGTGTCCGCGTCCTGAATATCCGATTAGGGGAACTGCGCGCGGGAGCATACCGCGCCGTGGAGGGCGAGGAGCTTATGGAGCTGTACAGACAGGCGGGGCTTGTGCGGTCGGATCAAGGCCTGCGGGATGCTGTAAATGGAGTAGAAAAGCAGAGGCCTGCACGGGCAGATCAGCGCAGTCGGATTCGCATGAACGGAGCAGGAGAGGCAGAACTGATGCAGATGCGCAAAAGGAAGCGGGCAGATCGAAGCAATCGGGATGGCTATGGAACAGAACAGGGCAGAAACGGAGACGGAAGGGCATGAGTGAGAAGGAAAAAAAAGAACAGACAAAAGAGCGCTACGAGGAGCTGGTAGCGCTTGTGAACCGCTACAACCGGCAATATCATGAGGAGAATGCTTCCGATATATCCGATTATGAATTTGATATGCTCAATTTGGAGCTGCGGGAGTTGGAAAAAGCACATCCGGAGTGGCGGAGCAAGGAGAGTCACACGGATAAGGTGGGCGGCGCAGTTAAGCGCGAGTCGGGCGTCAGCGTGACGCACCGTGTTCCGATGCTCAGTATCCAGGATGTGTTTACCAAGGAGGAAGTGCTGAACTGGGTGCATGAGGTGCGTGAAATGCATCCCGACGTGCTTTTTTCCGTCGAGCATAAGATTGACGGGCTGTCGATGACACTGCGCTATGAGAACGGCGCGCTCAATCTTGCGGAGACAAGAGGAAACGGGCTGGTCGGAGAGGACGTGACCTTAAATGCGCGCGTGATCCCTGACGTGCAGGAGACCATTGATATGGACGGTTATGTGGAGCTGCGCGGCGAGGTCTATATGACGCATGCGGATTTTGAACGCTATAATGAGGAACAGGAGCAGGCGGGAAAGCAGCTTGCGGCAAATCCGCGCAACTTGGCGGCGGGCACGCTGCGCCAGCTTGACCCTTCCGTTACGGAAAAGCGCGGTCTTCGGATGTTTGTATTTAATGTGCAGGATGCGTCGGGCGGTGCACAGAGCAAACTGCTCATGGAGGCGCACACGCAGGGACTTGCCCGGTTAGCGGAGGCGGGGGTTGCGGTCGTGCCGCATCGCTGCTGTAAGACGGATGAGGAAATTCTTGCGGCGATTGACGAGATCGGGGAGGCGCGCGGCGAGTACGCATATGATATTGACGGCGCGGTCGTGAAGATTGAGCAGATCGCGTATCGAAGTGATTTTCCTGCGGGAAGTAAATATTCGGCGGGACATATCGCTTATAAGTATCCGCCGGAGGAGAAGGAGGCCGTCATCGGAGAGATCGAGCTGACGGTCGGCAGAACCGGTAAGATCGCGCCGACTGCGATATTCAAGGAGCCGGTGCGGTTGTGCGGAACATGGGTTTCGCGCGCAACGCTGCACAATCAGGACTATATCGACAAGCTCGGCATTGATCTGGGCGCGTCGGTGCTTGTCTATAAATCGGGAGAGATCATCCCACGTGTCAAGGAAGTGGTGCGCTCTACGGGCAGCGTATTCCGCATTCCGAAAAGCTGTCCGGTCTGCGGTGAGGAGATCGTTCAAGAGAGCGATACCGCCGATTATAAATGTGTCAATCCCTCCTGTCCTGCGCAGCTTTTGCGCACGATCGCTTATTTTGCGGGCAGGGATGCCATGGACATCAAAGCACTCGGAGAGTCCTATGTGAAAATTCTGATCGAGGAAGGGTATCTCCACGATTATACGGATATTTATTATTTGAAAGATCGGCGCGAAGAACTGATCGAGCGGAAATTGGTCGGGAAAGAAAAAAACACGGACCGCATCTTAAAGGCAATCGAGGAATCCAAGGACAACAGCGTCGATCAGCTCTTGACCGGCCTCGGCATTGACAATGTCGGAAAGACGACGGCAAAAGGTATCATGAGACAGTTTGCGGACATGGACGAGCTGATGGCGGCGGATTTTGAGACGCTGACCGCGATTCCCGATGTGGGGCCGACCACGGCGCAGAGTATTCTTACTTTTTTCGAAAAAGAAGCAAACAGGCAGATGATCGCGCGCTTCAGGGAGGCGGGAGTCAACATGAAATCCGCAAAGGAAGAAGGAGCGGGCACAGGCCTGTTGAATCAGACCTTCGTCATCACGGGTACGCTGCCGACGTTAGACAGAAAGCAGGCGCAGGAGCTGATCGAAAAGCACGGCGGGAAGGTGACCGGTTCGGTATCCAAAAAAACAAATTATGCTTTGGCGGGAGAGGCGGCGGGCTCGAAGCTGACAAAAGCGAACGAACTTGGCATACCGGTGCTTTCGGAGGAGGAG
>CAMWSU010000156.1 GCA_947176965.1 uncultured Lachnospiraceae bacterium
CGACGTTTCCCCCGACAGCAACCTCCTCGCCTTCGGAATTACCGACGGCTACACCGACGCCTACGGCAAAACCTACGGCGACAGCTACACCAACGGCAACACCAACACCGACGGCAACGCCGACGCCGACACAGGCAGCACAGGATACGGTAACTATTACGATCAACAGTGGGGAGGGTTCCGATACCGTAAGCCGTAAAGTGGCGCAGGCAGGTTTGATCGATAATGCAGCGGATTTTGACCGGTATCTTTGTGCAAACGGATATGACAAGAAGCTTGCAGTAGGAGCGCATGTCATTCCTGTCGGAGCAACCTATGAGGAAATCGCAAGACAGCTCATTCGACACGGAAACTAACGGCGGGGAATGAATATCTTATGGTAACAGGATGTTTTGGAGTGCGGCATGACGTATAGCGAGCTGAGAAAAAAAGAAGTCATTAGTGTGCGTGACTGCAAAAAGCTTGGGCACATTTGCGACTTGGAGTTGGACGAGTGCAGTGGCCAAATCCATAAGATTATCGTTCCGGGCTGCTGTAATAAATGGTTAAGCCTGATCAATTGTGAGAGTTCGATCGCCATCTGCTATAAGGACATTTGTCAGATCGGACCGGAGGTTATTTTGGTTAATATTTAGAGTCTGAAAGCAATTGACATTCTGGAAACCACAAGATATACTAAACCTATGGCAGGTAGATACATTGTATGGTATCCGCCATAGCCGATTGCACAATGCAGGACCGTTTTCAATATATCGGGAAGAGCGTTTGCGATCATCCAAAGATACGTTGAAGATAAGGAGAGACAAGAATGAAGTGTCCGTTTTGTGGTCATGAGAATACCAGAGTGATCGATTCGCGTCC
This sequence comes from uncultured Lachnospiraceae bacterium, assembly GCA_947176965.1. GTDB lineage: Bacteria > Bacillota > Clostridia > Lachnospirales > Lachnospiraceae > DLAJ01. The sequence continues at coordinate 862 of CAMWSU010000156.1, forward strand.
GGCGGAGGATAACAATTCGATACGGAGACGTCGTGTATGTGACGAGTGTGATAAGCGATTTACGACGTATGAAAAGGTGGAGACGATTCCGCTCATCATTATCAAAAAGGATAATAACAGGGAGACCTATGACCGCGCCAAGATCGAGGGCGGCGTACTGCGCGCCTGCCATAAGCGTCCGGTCAGCGCCCGTCAGATCAGTGAACTGGTCGATGCGATAGAAACCGAGATTTCGAGCAGGGAGGATCGGGAGATACCGAGTGCAGTCATCGGTGAGATCGTTATGGAAAAGCTCAAGGATCTTGACGCTGTTGCTTATGTCCGTTTTGCATCCGTATACCGTGAGTTTAAGGATGTGAATACGTTTATGGATGAATTGAAAAAGGTATTGCAGTAAACGGAAAGAAAAGATTGAGAAAGGTATTGCAGGATGGTGAATATCCGGCAATACCTTTTTAATATATAAGAAATTTGCAGAAACGCCTGTGGATATGCTATAATCAATAAATAAAAATGATATAACTATGGGGATAGGGTATGGGGAAGCAGATAGAACAGGAAAAGCAAAAAAAAGATAAGAAAAAAACGGGAGAAAAGAAGCAATATATTCTAACGATTCTTTTTACGCTGCTCGCGCTTGCAGGAATGGTGGCCTATAACTTTATTACCTTTTATTCCAACGCCGTTTCCGATATGATCGCAGTCGGAGAAAGTTCGCTGGCGCAGGTGTCGGAGCAGTTGAGGGGCTATCTCACAAAAGGAATGGATGTATTGCAGGTAACGGCGATCACCGTGGAGTATATGATGCAGAACGGTGCGGATGCGGAGGAGATCGAGAAATTTCTTGTGGCGGAATCGGAGCGTTATCAGCAGGATATTGATCCGAATTTTTCGGGAATCTACGGTGTGTTTGGCGGGGAATATTTGGATGGCAGCGGATGGGTGCCGGATGAGGATTATGTGCCGGAAGAGCGTGTCTGGTATTTGGAGGCACAGGCTGCGGAGGGCGAGCCGACGGTAGTGTCGCCCTATCTGGATGCGCAGACAAATACGATTATGATGTCCGTCAGTCAGATGCTCTGTGATAATGAGAGTGTGCTCTCCTTTGATATTGTGCTTGATCAGATTCAGATGATCACACGGAATGTCCGGCTCAATCGTATGGGTTACGGCTTTGTTGTTGACGGACAGGGATTGGTCGTGGCGCACACCAATTTGGCGGAGCGTGGGAGAAATTATCTGCGGGATGAGGAGATGGCAGAACTGCTGTCTCAGGTATATGAGGAGAAAAGTACTACATTTAAGACGCGCATTTATGGTGAAAAATGTACGGTTTTCACAGATACGATTATGGACGATTGGCATGTTGTGATGATCGTAAATACTACAAGACTTTTTGAATCTGTCCGTCGTATGATCGTGCGGAATGCGCTGATCTGCGTTTTTGTTTTTATCATCATCCTGTTTTTTTGTACGCTGGCGTTCAAACGCATCCACGTTCATATGCAAAATGAGGAGGAGAGCCGGCGAAACATAGAAAGGATGAATGAGACGACCCTGCGCACGCTGGCGCGGGCGATTGATGCGAAGGACCGCTACACAAACGGACATTCCCAGCGTGTGGCAAAGTATGCGGCGGAGATCGCAAGACGTATGGGAAAGGATGAGGATTATCAGAATAAGATTTATCATGCAGGACTGCTGCATGACATCGGTAAGATTCATATTCCCGATGCAATCATCACGAAACCGGCGCGTTTAACGGACGAGGAATTCGCGTATATTAAGCTTCATCCCGTGTCAGGCTATTACATATTACGGGACATTCAGGAAAACGATATGGTTGTACAGGGTGCGAAGTGGCACCATGAACGCTATGACGGAAATGGTTATCCGAACGGGTTGGTGGGAGAGGATATTCCTGAGGTCGCACGGATCATTGGGGTGGCGGATGCCTATGACGCCATGACATCCAACAGAAGTTATCGCCAGGTCATGCCGCAGGAGAAGGTGCGTGCGGAGATTGAAAAAGGGAAGGGAAGTCAGTTTGACGCCCACATTGCGGAGATCATGCTGCAGATGATGGACGAGGATACGGAGTATCAGATGCGCCACCGGACAGATTTACAGTGGAATATTTTGGCGATAGACGATGAGACGGACAGCTTAGAACAGATAGAACTTGCGCTAAAAGATGAGCCGGACTATAAGCTCTATAAGGAGACATCGGGAAGAATCGCGTTAGAGCGAATGGGCAAAATATCATTTGACATGGTTCTTTTGGATGTGCAGATGCCGGATATGGACGGGTTTACGGTTTACCGGCAGATGAGACAGCAAATGAAATTGACTGCACCGGTCATTTTCTTGACGTCGGATAAATCTTATAAGACGATCGAGCAATTAAATGCGCTGGATGCAGAAGGTTATCTGGTGAAACCGTTTATGCCGCAGGTACTTTTGGAAATTCTGCACAGTGTGCTGCAGGAAAAGGAAGGAGAGCGGTAATGAGCCGGAGATCGGAGTGTGGCGCGCGGCGTATGAGCCGGATGCGGGAACGGTGTGACACGGGCAGATGAGCGGGGATGACAGGATGGAGCATGAAAATTTTGAGACAACAAATGATATGCATGTGATGGTGGAAGAAGCAGAGGAAATATCAGAGATCGTTTTGGAGCTTTCCTGTAATGTGGATGATATGACGGCGGAGGACATCGGCTTTGCCATCGAGCGTCTTTATGAGAGCGGTGCGCTTGAGGTTTACACGATACCTGTCGGCATGAAGAAGAATCGTCCGGGCACGCTGCTGCGCGTCGTGTGTACGGAATCCCGAAAGCCGTCGCTTGTGGAATGTCTGTTTCGTCATACGAGCACGATCGGCATCCGGGAAACGGCAACGCGCCGCTATATACTGAAGCGCAAAATGGAAACCCTCCAAACGCCGTACGGGGATGTGCGCGTCAAATCGGTAAGCGGCTACGGCGTATCACGGAAAAAATACGAATATGAGGATCTTGCGCGTATTGCAAGAGAGCGCGGGATCGGACTTTCCGAGGTGCGGCGGCTGTTGCAGGAAGAAGCCGGCGAACATGGCACGTGCGGCGCGAAAGAGTCAAATACCCCGCCGCAAGCAGCGGGGCATCAATCTTGAAACGCCCCAAGGGGCGGGGTATTTGACCCTCGCGGCATTCGCCAACTGTCCGTGCAAGCACGGCCGCT
>CAMWSU010000157.1 GCA_947176965.1 uncultured Lachnospiraceae bacterium
TCCTCATACCGGTATACGTCGATATAATTTTTCAATTCATGCACAATATAGAGGAAGCGCCCATCTTTCGAAAAACACAGATGCCTCGGCGCAGACTCCTGCTCGCTGCGGATGACATCCACAGGTTTTAATTTTCCCTTTTGGAAATCAACGCGATACACGTTCACATGATCCATTCCGGGATCTGCGGCAAGAAGATAATGGTTGTCACGCGTCATTTTTACACAATTGACATGCGGCCGGAAATTACGCTCCGCAATGCTGCCCAAGCCTTTCAGATAAATCTCGTCCGTGATCTTTCCGATACTTCCGTCCTCATTTAAGGCAAGCATGGTGATCTTACCGTCATGATAGCCCGCCACAAACAGAAAACGGTCTTCAAAATCCGTGGAAAGATAACAGCCGCGCATACCGTTGATGGACGCATGGTTAATGAGCTGCAAGGTTCCGTCCTCACGGATCAAAAAGGACTCCACTCCAAAATCCGTGATCGAATAGAAAAATTTGCGGTTGTGGGAAATTGTCACATAGGAGGAGTTGGTGATCTCTACCTCGTCTTTTTCCGTCATTCTTCCTTTTTCCACATCCACATCATACACCTTAATACCGTGATTGCCCTCCATCGTGTAGGTCGATACATACGCAACATACTTATCCGCGCTCATTTTCGCTTCCTCCATTGATTGTTCCCGCCGTTTACGACGGGCTGATACCCTTATGCGTCCTGCGTGTCCTCGCAGCCGCACGGTCCCTTGTTACCCCGGAAAGGGGGATAATCCTGATCATCACGCTGCTCTCTGTTAAACGGCGAGAACGGGTTTTCCTCCCGTCTTGCATTTTGTCCCGGTGTACCACATGGCCGACAGTCTCCGCGCTCCGGCGCTCCGCACGTTCTGCGGTCTTCACGTTCAGAAGAGTCGCACGTTCTGCGGTCTCTGCGATTCGACCCGCCGCATGGTCGATCTTCCTCACAGCCGCAATCGCCGTCGCTGTGATTACAGCAGCCTAATAAAAGTAAGAGCAAAAAAATGGAATTCATTCTATGATCTCCATTATGATTTTGCTATTACTATATGCACCGAAAGCATGCAGGTTCCTGCCTTGTCAGCTTTTCCTCTGTCATTGTTCCCATGCCCCGCATCCGTGCGTTCCTATCTGCGTTTCTTCATGATCCGCGTGCGGATGTAGGAAAACGTCTTTTCCTCCCCGTCCCGCGCAAGCATGCGCAGCAGGAACTCCAGTTGTTTCTTTGTTTTGGGATGAATCTGCATGTGATCTTTCCCCTGCATGTAGTAGGCAAGCGGTGAGGAATCCGTATAGGCATCTCCTAAATATACCTTGGACGCTGCCATGCGGTCCGCAAGCATCTCTAAAACAAACCGGATCGGCATCGGCATCGGCTCATCACGCTTTGTCACAATATTATAATCCGTCCAAAACTCATAGTGATGACGATTTCTGCCCTTATGGTGCATCCACGCAAGCGAATATCCTTTCGCCTCGCGTTCGCCGGCATTCGGGCTTCGTGTGCCCTGATAAAATCTTGCCCCCGCGATCAATTCCGTCGGCATGTATTTTGACAGATCATGCGTCAGGCCCTGTTTATACAGTCCTAAACGAAAGCAATGCCGCATGACGAAAAGCTTGTGTATCGTGATCGTCTTCAGATGCTTCCACAATTTACTCATGTTTCCATTTCACTCTCCGCTTTCTTCTTTCTTCCCGTCTGATCACGCCCTGTCTTTGCGGACGCTTCTTCTTTGCTCTGCCCGTTCTTCATGCCGACAAGCACCTGAATGCTCCTGCCCTGCGCCGTCGTGTAGCCCTCCGTTTTCCACTCGTCCACAGCAAAACTCTCATCAAACGCCGTATCCATGACAAGGCGCCATGCATAGCCGTTTTTCAGCTTCGGCAGCGCAAAACGGTGTTCTGTCCAGTGCATATTGTAGGCAACGTAAATATCCTCATCCTTCTCGTTCTTCTGATTTCCATAAGTACCCGCATACATCAGCCCCATATGCCGGCTGTAGCTCTCCGGCCGGATACGGTATGCCTCATCGGAATGAAAGGAAATTTCGGGATAACCGCAGGAAAGCCTGTCCACAGAGCTGCACTCCCCCTTTTTGCGGAATACGGGATGCTTTGCCCGAAACGCTAATAATTTTTGGACAAAGCCGCGCTGTCTGTCCGCCATAACACCATGGTTCCAATCCTTCCAGCCGACTGCGTTATCCTGACAATACGGATTGTTATTCCCTTTTTGCGTGTTACAGTCCTCATCCCCCGCCATAAAGAACGGCGTTCCCTGCGAAAGTACGACCATCGCCATCGCGTTGCGCATCTGGCGCATACGCAGCTTTATGATAGAAGACTTCCGGCTTGCGCCCTCGACACCGCAGTTCCAGCTATGGTTCTCGCCGCAGCCGTCCCGGTTGTCCTCGCCGTTTGCTTCATTATGCTTGTATTCATAGGATACCAGGTCATGCAGCGTAAAACCATAATAATTCGTAACATAATGCAGCACGCCGTTTTTGGCAGGATTCGTGACAAAATGCCACATCATTGCCTGCAGAAGGCTGCCGTCACTTTTTAAGAATCTGCGGGTATCCATCATAAAGGCATCCGTTGCGGCCGCAAGGTTGCGGTATTCCGGTATTTCGTTTCTCTCATAAATCTGCTCATACGGAAACCCGTAATAGATCAGCTTTGTGTTGCTCAAAAGAGGTTCCGTCGCAAGGAGTGTCACGGGAATACCGTTCCCCATCAGATGAATCCCGTCTATATGGTATTCTAACACCCAGTATTTGATGACCTCCAAAATATAGCCCTGCTTGCAGGAATCGGGAAAATAAAACTGACAGATGACTTCGATTCCGTTCTTGTGCAGCTCCCTGATCATCCGCTTTAGCTCATTCACACAGTCTCCTGTCGCCGCGTAGGACGCCTTCGGTGAAAAATAGTACGCGTCGCAGTAACCCCAGTAATTGATACGCGCTCCTTCCTCATCCGGCTTATCCATATAATGTTTGGCGGCATACTGCATCGTAACATCCTTTTCCTGCCAGCCTGTCTCAGGAAATTCGTAAAGCGGCATGAACTCGATGTTTTTCACGCCAAGTTCCTTTAAGTACGGTATTTTTTCGATCACACCCGCAAAGGTTCCTTTTTTCTTTACTCCTGAATTCGGAGATTTCGTAAAGCCCCGCACATGGGTACAATAGAAAACGCTGTCCTCGTAGGGAATCCGAAGCGGCGCGTCCCCCTGCCAGTCAAATTCATGCTCCGGGATTCCTGCACGAAGCTGCGGTTTTGAGCCTGTTTGTTTCTTTGCTGGTCTTCCGTCTTCCCGGGGTTCCGCTTTGTGCTTTTCTTCTTCACGCTTCGCGACCGCCCCGCCCCAACGTTCATTCCCAATGATGCGTTTGGCATAAGTATCCGTGATGATCTCGTCCCCATCATAAAAATTGTATTCATAGGAAAGATTCCGATTCCTCACAACGGACAGACAGCAGATATTTCCGATCCGATCTTCTTTCCTGAACGGAATCTTACAGTTGTTTCCGCTCTTGCTGTCATAAAGAATCACACCGCACTCATTCTGTGTATGCATAACCGCGGCAAAATTGATCCGATCCTCAATGATCGTCGCCCCAAGCGGATATGGGATGCCTTTTTTGACATCCAAAAAATTTCTATCCTCAATCTCATGTCTCATAGAGTGTCCTTCCGATTCCTATTCGTATCGTTCTGCTTCTTTCGTTCTCGTTTTTTCAGTGAATTATATGTAGTATAACACAAATCTTTTTCTTTTCCTATCCAAACCTTGCTTTTTTCCTATCCTTTCTGTAAAATAAAAAAGTATTTCAAAAAAATCACAGAGCCTGTCTCGTATACACATCAGCGAGCCCACGAGACTAGGCATGATGTCGTATGCAGT
>CAMWSU010000158.1 GCA_947176965.1 uncultured Lachnospiraceae bacterium
CATCCAATTCGTCCAAAAATAAAAAGGCGAAAGAACTGAATGTCCCGATTCTCACGGAGGAACAGTTCATGACAGAATATCTGGAGATGGAGCCATAAATAAAATATAAACAGACGGGAGTGTAGGAAAATGCCTATTAAAGTACAGAGTGACTTGCCAGCTAAAGAGATACTGGAAAATGAGAATATATTTGTGATGGATGAAAACCGCGCGAGCCATCAGGATATCCGCCCGCTTCAAGTGGGAATCTTAAATCTGATGCCGTTAAAAGAGGATACGGAGCTGCAGCTTTTGCGCGCGTTTTCCAACACGCCGCTGCAGGTGGATGTCACGTTTGTCAATGTGCGGACGCATATTGCACAGAATACGCCGCAGAGCCATCTGAATCAGTTTTATACGACCTTTGATGAGATCGAAGGACGGAATTTTGACGGGTTCATCATTACCGGAGCGCCGGTAGAGCAGATGGAATATGAGGAAGTTGATTATTGGCAGGAGCTCTGCCATATCATGGATTGGACGACGACCCATGTGACAAGCACGCTGCATATCTGCTGGGGGGCGCAGGCGGGGCTTTATCACCATTACGGAATTCAAAAGCATCTGCTTGACCAAAAACTGTTCGGCATTTATCCGCATCGCGTGATGAATCGGAAGATCCCGCTTGTCAGAGGCTTTGACGACATATTTATGGCGCCGCATTCAAGACATACGGAAATCCATGCGGGGGATGTCAGAAACTGTTCGGAGCTTACGGTTCTGGCGGAGTCCGATGAGGCGGGAATCTATCTGCTGATGGCAAAGCAGGGCGCACAGGTTTTTGTGATGGGACATCCTGAATACGATCGTGTGACATTGGATAGGGAATATCGCCGGGATCTGGAGCGGGGGCTGCCGATCACGGTACCGAAAAATTATTACCCTGAGGATAATCCATCCTTAAAACCGAATTTACAGTGGAGGGCGCATTGCAATATCCTTTACAGCAATTGGCTGAATTACTACGTCTATCAGCAGACGCCGTATGAGTGGTAGCAGAAGCTTTTTGTCAAAATAGGACGACCCCAAAAACAAAATGTAGAAAATTTTACATTAATTTGCTAAATTTTGCCGGTTATGGTATGATTTTCTATGGCTGAAAAAAGTTTCCCGTGAAGTTTTTTCGGATGGGAAATTTAAGGGAGGGTACGGATGATAGAGGTATTTGCGGGGGTCTGCCTTTCATTGGCATTGACGTTGATGATAGGGATGATCTTACTGAAAAAGATCAAAAATGCGGTCACGCCATCCATCCGTTATTTGTTTGCAATGGCGGCGGTCACGATCGTCAGCTATGTGACTGCAGTGGTTGTGCAGGATTCGCGCGCAGCGACGCTCGCATACGGGTTGTATTTTGCGTTCACGGACTGGCTCGTGATCGTATTGCTGATGTATGCGGAAAAATATACAGAGATCGTGCTTAAAAACAGAGTGGGCAAGATTCTCATTTATGCCGGAGCTCTTTTAGATACGGTTTCCATGGTCGTGAATGTGTTTACGCACCATGTATTCAAGGTGGAGCAGACGGAGCTGTTCATCGGAGGAGAACGTTATTTTGCGGTTGCAGATAAGCAGCCGATGTATCGGGTACACTTAGTAATCGTGTATGCGCTTGTCGTTTTGGTTCTGGTGCTCCTGATTATGAAGGTCAGGCAGACATTGAAGCTGTACCGAAGAAAATATCGCATGGTATTATATTCTTTTATATGCGTATTAGTGTTAAATGTCGGATATCGTTTTACGAAATTTTCACTTGATATTTCCGTGATCGCTTATAGCCTTATCGCAATCGCAGTCTGCTATTTTTCCCTGTTTTATGTTCCGAAAATTATTGTGGTACGCCTGTTATCTTTTGTTGTGAGAGAAATGGAAGGCGGTATCATGTGCTTTGATCTGGAGGGAAAATGTGTGTATGCCAATCAAATGGCATATCGTCTGCTCCAAGTGGCGGGGAAGGACAAAAACGGAAGTATGGAGCGTTTCTTTGCCGGGTGGCTTGCGGGAAAGCAGGCAGGGGAGCTTGAGGACCGGACATGGCATGAGGAATATACGATTGATGGGGAAGTCCGATATTTTGAGTCGAAGTTCCGAAGGCTGTTAGACGAAGGAAAGAATTATGTCGGGTGTTATTTTTTGATGCAGGACCGGACGGAGGAACTGCGCAAGATTGAGTACGAACGTTATCGTGCAACGCATGATGAGTTGACCGGGATCTATAATAAGACCGGATTTTATGAAGCAGTAAGGGAAAAGCTGAATCAGGAGCCGGAGCGCAGGCGTTATATGATCTGCTCCGATATTAAGGATTTTAAACTGGTCAATGAACTGTTCGGCTTAGAGCAGGGAGATCGGGTTTTGAAGCGGATCGCGGAGATTTTGGGAAGGGAAGCCTTGGAGGGAAGCGTTTATGGCAGGCTAAGCGGGGATCGCTTTGCAATCTGTCTCTACGAAGAAAATTTCCGGGAATGGCTGTTTAACGACTACATAAAGGAACTGGCAACGATGGTTCCGAGCGCAGTCTATCGGATGCATATCCATGTAGGTGTCTATCCGATCACGGAGCCGGATTTAGAAGTCAGCGTTATGTGTGACAGGGCACACCTTGCCGTACAAACAGTGAAAGATGATTATCAGAAAGTTGTTGTTTACTATGACGATGCGGCCAGTGATGCAATGCAGCATGAGAGAATGCTGATCGGAGAGTTTGACACAGCGATCAGCGAGGGGCAGTTTACGATTTTTGTCCAGCCTCAGGTTGCAAGGACGGGAGAGCTTCTTGGCGGAGAAGCGCTGGTGAGATGGAATCATCCGCAGAGAGGAATGGTTCCGCCCGGTGATTTTATTCCTGTATTTGAGCGGACCGGATTTATTCATAAGCTTGACCGGTATGTGTGGGAGCTTGCCTGCGCACAGTTAAAACGGTGGAAGGAGCAGGGGAAGGATCATCTGCACCTTTCCGTCAACATCTCTCCGAAGGACTTTTATAATGTGGACATCTATGAAACGTTCACCGGACTGGTTGAGAAATATCAGATCGATCCCAAGAAGCTGAAACTGGAAATCACCGAGACGGCGATCATGGAAGGTTTGAAGCAGCAGCTTTCTTTGTTAGAGCGGTTAAGGGCATATGGCTTTGATATTGAGATTGACGATTTCGGCAGCGGCTATTCCTCGTTGAATACGCTGAAAGACATTGCAGTCGATGTGGTAAAACTGGATATGGGCTTCTTAAGTGTGACGGAGCACAGTGATCGGAGCAGAACGATCATGAATGCGATGATTTCCATGTCGAAGCAGCTGGGACTTACCGTTGTTGCGGAGGGTGTTGAGACAGAAGAACAGGTGGCATACTTGACGAACGCCGGATGTGATATTTTCCAAGGCTATTATTTCTCTAAGCCGCTGAAGGTCAGTGATTTTGAAGCAAAATATGAAGCGGAACTTTCCGCGAAATAAAGGCAATTTATGTGCATTAAAAAAGCACGTGTATTATAACACGTGCTTTTTTAATGCATCAAAGCTTTCTGCACTGATCACATGTTCAATACGGCAGGCATCCTCGGTCGCAATCTTTTCGGGAACACCAAGCTTGCACAGCCATGCGGAGAGCAGTTCATGGCGCTCGTAGATCATTTCAGCAATTCCCTGCCCGGATTCGGTCAGATAAATAAAACCGGCATCCGTGACCGTAATATGGTGTTTTTCAC
>CAMWSU010000159.1 GCA_947176965.1 uncultured Lachnospiraceae bacterium
CTGCGCGGGAAATGCCCGTATCCATATCGTTGATCAGCTCCGCCATCTTCTTATTATTTCCGTGGAACCGTTCGTCCGCAAGCGGCTCTCCCCGGCTGCCCTGTACGGTTGCCTCCATGTGTTCTCTCAACTTATCCTGCTCGCGGAAATATGCGATGACTAGAGCGCCGATAAAAAGATCGGCGATCATCATCAGCACAAATGGTACAAGCGACTCATCCGTAAGCAGCACCGCGAACAGATTGACGATCAGAAACAGCACATAGCCGACCGCCCATTTGACCTTGCCGTCCACAAGCATCAATAGTTTCTTAATCCAGCCGAAACTCCAAAGCGCGGCTTTCCTGCATTGGCAGAGTACAAAACGAAGCAGGCTCTTTTTATAGATCGTACGCTTTTTCAAGCGATTGACCAGTTCAAAAAAGCAATAGAATACCACGGATGCGATCACAAACACGGAAAGCACGCTTATCAGAAGTATGCCGCCTCCGTTCATATAAATGCCGACTGTATTTCCTATGTTGTAATAACTCCAATACCACTCCCCGAGCACGCTAAGAATCTCCAGCGGAATCATCGCGCCGACGAACATCAGCCCGATCACACAAAGGAGAATACTCGTAAACCAGTTGTCGATCAGGCGTGGCTTCTGCGCTTGTATTCTTCCCTCCAGCATCGTCCTGCGCACAAACCCGACCAAAAACAGAAGTAATCCGATGACAAATACGGCAATCAGCCTTTCCGCCGTGATTTTGATCGTCTCATACCAGTCTTTCATACGCCTTAAGGAATCATTCTGCGTAAATTCCGCATCCAGCACCAGATAAAGCCGGTCTCCCTCATGCAGACCGAGCATGCTGCCACACTTCTCCTCAAAAAGTGGAATATCCATATTTCCCCCAAGGATCGTTCCGGCGCCAAAATGATATACCACGCTATGTTCCTTCTGCGCCACATAATCATAAAGCGCCTCACTGATCTCTGTAAAGCTGCCCTCTCGCACCCCCTCATAATCCGCGAAGCTGCAATAGGTCAGTCCGATAGCAGGGCAGACGAGCGCAATGCCGATATTCCCCGGCTCCTCTGCCGCCCTTGCATACTTATCGTACATGCCGCTCACAAACGGAAGCAGTTCTTCTAAATATTCCGTATAGACTGCCAGCGTATCCAGATCGTCCGCGTGGACATAAAGGCTTTTTCCATCCGTCGGAAATACCTCCTCAAAATACACGCATCTTTTCTGCGGATAGTTCGCCCCGTATCCCGTAGTCATGGATTCCATCAAAATCTGATTGAGCTCCTCCCAGGAAGAAACCGCCGTCGGATCCTCCTTCTTTTTGTCATGAACAGCATCGATCTGCGGCTGAATGAGCCAACGGGTCTCAATGTTCGTGCTTCTTACGCGAAGCAGATCGCCGAGCCGGTAGGTAATGCCCGTCGCCGATGCAGCCTCTCCCCTCAGCATGGAGACATACGCAAGATCGATCGTTTTATTCTCATCAAATTTGCCGTTCGTCTCAAACAGTGTCCTCGCGTGCGCCGCAGATGCCTGTGCTGCTGCTTCTTCCAGATAGGCATCTTCAAACAGACACGAAGCGGTATAATCGGACGTCATCATGGTATCCTCTAAGATGCTTTCCAAGCCATAGGCGGACAGCTCGCCATCTATATCCACGGTAAACAAAAAAAGCAGCGCCCAAACGATGCTGATCGTCATGACCAAAAGCCCGGTCATAAATATCGCATTTTGTACTTTTCTGCTGTTCCAAAATCCGGTTTTTGGTTCACTGCCGTTCATTTCCTGTTCTGCCCCCGCGGTTTCCTGCTCTGTCCGCCGTTCCATGTCCGCGTTTCTTTCTTCATGCTCTTGCATGTCTCTTCCTCCCTTTTAATCCCATAAGATCCCGTATGAAATCCCCGCGCAATGACCTATGCATTTGTTCCCGCGAGCAATGAGCCAAGCGGCCGTGCTTGCACGGACAGTTGGCGAATGCCTTGAAAAGTCAAATACCCCGCCCCTTGGGGCGTTTCAAGTTTGATGCCCCGCTGCTTGCGGCGGAGTATTTGACTGTTTTTCCAGCTTGTAGCCGACGCCCCAGACCACCTTGATATAGCGCGGCTCCTTCGGATTGATCTCAATTTTTTCGCGCAAATGGCGGATATGTACCGCAACCGTATTATCGGAGGAAAATGCATCCTCCTTCCAGACCGTTTCATAAATTCTTGACGCAGAGAATACCACGCCCGGATTTTCCATGAGCAGCTTCAGGATCAAAAATTCCATCGGTGTTAAACGAATCTCTTCCCCGTCCACAAACACCTGCTTCTTCTCATCGTCAAGCTCCAGTCCGCCGTTTTTGAGCCTCTTATCCGCGCTCTGCATCCCCTGCTCCCCGCCCAAAAGCGTATAACGCCTGATCTGGGAACGCACTCTTGCCAAAAGCTCCATCGGGCTAAACGGTTTTGTCACATAGTCGTCTGCACCGTGCGTTAATCCTGCGATCTTATCCACATCTTCCGATTTTGCGGAAAGCATCAGCACCGGAACCGCGGAAAACTCCCGGATCCGTTTCAGCGCCGCAATGCCGTCCAGCTTCGGCATCATGACATCTAAGATCACGAGCTGAATGTCCTCGTTCTGCTGCACGAGTTTTATCGCTTCCATTCCGTTTTCCGCGCGCAGCGTCTCATACCCCTCCTGCGTCAGATAGATCTCAATCGCGTCTACAATTGCTTTGTCATCGTCACAGATCAATACACGGCTCATCCTGTCCTCCCCTTTCCCCTATTAAAACAAATGATTTTTAAGAAACAAGATTGAAAAAACGAAAGAAATTATGAAGAAAAAAAAATAGTTTGCACTCCGCAAACTATTTCAGCATCATGAACGCACCAAGGTTTCCCCTCTGTCCGCCGCTTGCACGATGGGAAAAAAGAATCTGCGGATTACAGCAGGTACAGACGTCCGTGATAAAGATATGCTCTCGGGGCACGCCGGCATCCAAAAGCACCAGTTCGTTTGCCCGCCATAAATTCAGCTGATATTTTCCGCCCGGCTTTCGATAAAGAGGCAGTTCCTTTTCCTCCGCTTCCTCCTTGGAGCCGGCTGCAGCAAAACCAAACGCCTCCAGAAACACTTCCGCAACATCCCCGCTCACCTCATAGCAGTCCCCGCAGATGGACGGTCCGACCGCAGCATAGCAGTCCCCCGGTCTTGTCCCGTAAACGTCCCGCATTTTACCGAGCGCCATCTGTGATATGGATGAAGCAGTTCCACGCCATCCCGAATGCACCAGCCCAATGGCACGGTGAACCGGATCCGCTAGCAAAACCGGAACGCAATCGGCAAAAAAAGCACAGAGCACGATTCCCGGTGTGTTCGTGACCAGTCCGTCAATCTCATGAAAGTCTCTTTTTTTGACAATTCCTTTTCCCCGATCTTTCTCCGTTACCACACGGACATTCGCAGTATGCGTCTGGTCTGTAAATACCATATCCTGCACGGATACGCCTAACACTTTGGCAACACGCGCAAAATTTTCATCCACGTTGGACGGTTCATCCCCTCTTGCATAGGATAAATTCAGGCTTTGCAGCGCACCGCTACTGACCCCTCCCATTCTTGTCGTAAATAAGTGCGTTAAAAAATCCAGTTTTTCTAAATTCGGAAAGGTGAAATACGGGAATTCTTCTCCCCGCAGCATCGTATGGTTGACATGCACTCCGGTAC
>CAMWSU010000160.1 GCA_947176965.1 uncultured Lachnospiraceae bacterium
CCTACGAGCCAGGCCGGATTTTTAAGCCTCAGAGCCGGCCGAACTAGGTGAGACGGATAGTGGGCGGGGCGCTGTGCCGTCCTCATAACGTCAGAGGAGAGAACGGAAAGCCGCAGAGCCGTCCGAACAACGGGAGACGGACAGGTGGAGGTTCGCAGAGTCAGCCGGGCAGCCGGAGAGGGAAGCCGCAGTGTGAGCCAGAATGTGTCAAGACAGGCAAGACCGGTTCGTGCTGCTTCTTTGGAGAGAGAGGAGCGCAGGGAGAGAGCGCGCGAAGCACAAGCGGGGAAGTTCGGACTCGGGCACAAAAAAACAAGACGCTCAGCAATCGTATATTTGTTTGAGGATATTGCGGAAGGGTTTGTACGAGCAAAGAACTGGTGTGTCAAAAATTACAGGACGTCCATTCCAGCAGCAATCTGTCTGGTGCTGGTCATTGTCGTGGCCTGCATTTTGGTGCGCAATTTCAGAATGCAGTCGGCGTCGGTTTCCGGAAATACGGAAGATACGGTGCAGGAGTATCCGTTAGAGCAGGATGCGCATGAGGAGGTAAACAGCTTTTTTCAAAGATATTATGAAGCGATCGGATACGGTGACGTGGAAACGTATGCATCCATGAGAAGTTACACGGACGACGAAGAACGCATCAGGATCCAGAAAAAAGCAAATTATATCGACTACTATCAGAACTTAAGCTGTTATACAAAGCCGGGTCCCGTGGAAAATTCCTATCTTGTCTATGTCTATTATGAGGTGAAGTTTAGGGGAATCCATACGCCGGCTCCGGGACTGAACACATTTTTCCTCTGTACCGATGAGGCGGGAGAAATGTATGTTTTTTCAGATAAACTGGATAAGAATGTAAAAGATTACATGCGCAGGATCACCACACAGCAGGACGTAAAAGATTTATTTAACCGGGTAAAGGTGACATATGACGATACGGTAGCCTCGGATAAAGAGCTGGAGGAGTTTCTTTCTACACTTGCGCAGAATTTGAAAGATGAAGTAACGTTAGCGTTGAGGGATCTGGAGGCGGAGAACCAGAGCGTGGAAAATGGGGATGGAAATGAGGCAGACGCAGATCCGACCCCGACGCCGGAGGAACCGGAACCGACTCCGGAGGTGGAGCCGGAGCCGCAGACTGATATGGTCATGACAACGAACAGGGTCAACGTGCGAAGCTCTGCAAGCCCGGAGGCAACAAAGCTCGGAACGGTAGCTGCGGGTACGCGGTTTACCAGATACGAGAGCCTGGAAAACGGCTGGAGCAGGATTGATTATGAGGGTAGTGAAGCGTATATCAAGACGGAGTATTTGCAGGTGATCGAGGAGACAATCGGTAAGGTGAGGGCCCTTAACAGTGTGAATATTCGTGCTTCTGCCAGCGAGGATGCGACGAAGCTCGGAACGGTGGGCGCAGGAACGGTGCTGGATTTGATCGAGAATCAGGAGAACGGATGGAGCCGGATTCTGTTTAATGGTTCGACGGCTTATGTGAAGACGGAATTTTTAGATATAGAGAATATGACGGAATAGCTGCGTATCTCTTAAAATGCCGGCGGAGAAGGTGCAGAGTGTGAAACAGTGGAAAATGGCGATTCTCGGTGCGGGAAATATTGCACGGACAATGGCGCGCACGATGATGGCAATGCCGAATGTGGAATGCTATGCCGTGGCGTCCAGGGAGTTAAAAAAAGCACAGGAATTTGCGGTACAATTCGGATTTGAGAAGGCATACGGCTCCTATGAGGAGCTTGTCAGCGATGCGGCGGTGGAATTGATTTATATTGCAACGCCGCATTCTCACCACTATGCCTGTGCAAAATTGTGCCTCCTGAATGATAAGCCGATCCTGTGCGAAAAAGCATTCATGGTCAATGCGGCGCAGACAAGGGAAATTTTGCGGATTTCCAAGGAGCGGAACGTGCTTACAGCGGAAGCGATCTGGACGAGGTATATGCCGATGGTAAAGACGATCCGCGGGATTCTTGCGGATGGCTTGATTGGGAAGCCGTCAGTATTAACCGGTAATCTTGGTTATCAGATTGCAGATAAGGAGCGTTTGGTGAATCCGGCACTGGCGGGCGGTGCACTGTTGGATGTCGGTGTATATGCGCTTAATTTTGCATCCATGTTTTTTGGGGATGAGATTGAAAATATCGTGTCATCCTGTGTGCGTACCGATACGGGTGTGGATGCATCCAATGCAACCACCCTGCATTACCGGGATGGGCGTATGGCGGTATTGACCAGTACGATGTGCGGGATCAGTGACAGGAAGGGAATCATCTATGGTTCCAAAGGGTTTCTGATCATAGAAAATATCAATAATTTCGAATCGGTATCCGTATATGATGCGGATCGGAACAGAATTTTAATAAAAGAACGTCCGGAACAGATCACGGGATTTGAATATGAAGTGCAGGCATGTATTTCGGCGCTGGAAAAAGGATCGATCGAAGTGGATGACATGCCGCATGATGAGATCATACGGATGATGGAGTGGATGGATGAATGCCGTACACAGTGGGACATCCGTTATCCGTGCGAGGGCGTATAGTTTTTGGAAATGGGGTAAAGATAAGAGCAGGGTCAGGACGACGCTGCTCTTTCTGTGCGAAATGCTCAGCATTTCGTGTCTGCTTATTACTGTATAAGCGCGGACGTCCGCTTCAGATCAGGAAAGGAATCGCAATGCATGAAAAGTGATGATGCGGCAATGCTGCGTGAGGTTCAGAAAAAAAGCAGTACGGCCTTAAAAGCAATTCAAGCCATTTCGGAATATGTTGACAATGCGGATTTGTCAAGAATGCTGTTCGGTCAGAGTAAGATTATTGAGAATATCAGAAACAGAGCGGTGGAAAGTCTGATGGAGGGCGGGGAGCAGGTGCGTCAGGAATCGATTGTCAGCCAGACGTTAGTTTCCAGCTCCATTCATATGAATACGATGCTCAATACGAGCACGAGTCATATTGCGGAGCTGATGATCAAAAATCATCAAAAGGGCGTGACGGGAATGTGGCGCGCCATGAACCGGTATGACACGGCGACGGACAGAAGCGTGGAGCTGGCGCAGGAATTGGCGGATTTTGAGGAGAGCTGTATAGAGAGAATGAGACCATATTTGTAAAAATTATTGTATACATGTATAAAGTTCTTGCGCTAGCGCGTTGAAGTGGTATATAATAGCAAAGGACAAAGGGGTCAGGAGCAGCAGACAGGAAGTGTCCGCTGCTTTTTTCGGCCTTATTATCAAACCAAAGGAGGATATATACATGTCATATGTAGATGACGTCTACGCAAAGATCGTAGAAAAGAATCCGGCACAGCCGGAGTTCCATCAGGCAGTGAAGGAGGTATTGGAATCTCTCCGTGTCGTGATCGAAGCAAACGAGGAGGAATATAAGAAGGAGGCGTTATTGGAAAGACTGACGACTCCTGAGAGAATCATCCAGTTCCGCGTTCCGTGGGTAGATGATGCGGGACAGGTTCAGGTCAACAACGGATACCGCGTACAGTTCAACAGTGCGATCGGACCTTACAAGGGAGGACTTCGTTTCCATCCTTCCGTTAATCTTGGTATTATCAAATTCCTTGGGTTTGAGCAGATATTCAAGAATTCTTTAACCGGACTTCCGATCGGCGGCGGTAAGGGCGGCTGTGATTTCGACCCGAAGGGAAAATCCGACAGGGAAGTGATGGCATTCTGCCAGAGTTTTATGA
>CAMWSU010000161.1 GCA_947176965.1 uncultured Lachnospiraceae bacterium
GAGTATGAGGCGCGGGTGGAGGAGCTGGAGCGGCAGGAGGAAATGCAGCGGGAGCTGGAGGAGCTGAACCGGCAGTTTGAAGAGGAACATGAACGGAACTTGGAAGAAATAGAGGATCAACATGTGGAAAATGGCACCGATCAGGAGGCAGGACTTGCAGCTTGGGGGACATATCCTGTTGAAGTGCAGGAACTCCTGGACGCGCTGGGTGCGGAGGTGAAGACAACCGAATTTCTGCTTAGTGCGAGTACGCGGGTCTTGAACGGATCGCTTCCTGAGGGAGAAATCTGTTTGGAGGACAGCGAGGGTTACCGTTATTATGCGGATCAGGCGGTCCCGGCGATTTATGCAGACGGCGTTTGCGCACTCTTATGTAATCCGCGTGTGGGATTCGGGGAGAGCGGACTGTTGGACGTGGCGTATACTTTTCCACTTGATGGGATTGAGGACGGAAGCGTGATGATGTCAGCCGCATATGGATGCAGAGAGCATCCGATCAGCGGAGAGATTTCTTTTCATTCGGGAATTGATTTTGCAGCAGAAAGAGGAGCGCCGATCTATGCTGTAGCGGAAGCCTGCGTGTATCGGACGGGCTTTGATACGGAAAATGGGAACTATGTGATCCTCATTCATGCAAACGGCGAATTGACCTATTATGCACATTGTGAAAGCGTTGAGGTGCAGGCGGGCGACATCGTTGAGCGAGGGCAGCAGATCGCTGCGGTGGGAAGCACCGGAAACAGTACCGGCGCGCATCTGCATTTTGGAGTGAGCAGACAGGGTGCGTTTGTCTTACCGGTGCTGACGAACGGTTATTCGTCGCTTTCTACAGATTCCATCGTGGTGATTCCGGTGGAGACCCGATTGGAATTGATGGAAGATCGGACGGAGTAAGACGTTTACAATTTAATATATAAAAGAAAAATGGTTTTCTGTATGGTATAATTATATTAGGAATACAGGAGGCCATTTTTTTGTGGTTTAATGAGCGATTAAATAAAGTAAACGTTAGATGCGGTTTATGAATCAAATCTAAATAATGATGGCAGAAACAGAATAAAACGTAGGATGCGTAAGTATAAAGCATGGGAGGAATTTTCATGAGGACAGGCGTTAAGGTGTTAATAAATATATTCCTGTTATTAATGATAATTGAAAAGATAAGTGATTATTATAATAAATATCAAATTCTGCTCGATGAAGAAGACATTCGTATCGTAATATGGAGCGATCATTTTTTGGTAGAACAAAAAAGTATATTACATATGTGTATAGAAACAGGCAATGATGATGAAATGCATTTGACGAAGGAAGACATTGCACTGGAAGGTTTTGATGCCGATATCACTTTCTTTAGTATTTATGAAGTTGAAGGGAAATATCACTGTTCCATTGAGTTATCCAATTTAATCGACCGTATTGATAGTAAGGAAAAATCAATAGAAATTGGAGGAGGGATTTCAGCTATATCCGGAGAGCCTGATTCCGGCATTGTGCTGAAGCCGGATATAACGTTTTCTTCCGTGAAAAAGCTTGTATCGAACAGTTTGATCGTTTATGTTATTGCCAATGTGATACTTACTTTTTTCGCTTTTTTTAATAAGAATATTAATGTTACGGCGGAGAAATGCTTGCTTTGGTGTAATATTTTAGCGTTAGGGGGTATTACATACGCATGCTTTATACATGCCGCTCAATTTGGACCAGATGATAAATCAATTTTGATGATCTTATCATTAATGTTATTGGGATATTTATATCATCTTTTTTTGGCAAAATGGATATTAGGGGACACTGGTTACAAATTTATGATAGTTATGATCGGTTTGGGATCTATATTATGCTTATCAAATATATTTACATCCTATTACCTGAAGTTTGATGCCACATATGATACATTGACTTATAAAAATGTAATTCTTTCGCTATGGGAATGGGAAAGGGAATTGTCTATTGAAAACTGTACTTCTGTGAAGCGGCAATTGGCATATTTGGAATTTTCATTCAGATATTTTTTCTCCCTCCCGTCAGATGAAAGTTATGGAGTGGTTTCAATTGCACAATTTCTGATGGGAAAAATTTATGAGTTCATAATGATTGGCAGTATCGCTAGTCTCATCTTACGTTGCATACGAAGAAATAAGGAAGTAAAAGTGCATTCGGAATAGATGGCTTTAAGCGTAAAGCTTAAAATGGTCCTCAACCAATGCCCTTTATTGCACTGTCGTTAGTTGAGGACTTTCTGCCAAAGTGAAGAACGGTATAAGGTTTTGCTGAACGGTATATTTGCGTTGCTTAGCATGTGTTTGAACCTTACCCCCGATGATTAATGTCTTTCATAAACGCGATCAGGCGTGAAACCTGCTCCTTGCTCATGCGATTCATTTCTGACACGGCAGCAGCGATGTCAAACGGAAACGCTTCTTCCATATTGAAAAACTCCATGGGCGTGATATGAAAGTAATCGCAGATATCGAAGAACGTGCTCATGCTCGGAAGCGTTTTTTCGTTTTCAATCTTGTTGATGTAACTTTCACTTAAACCGAGGGAAAGGCTCATATCCCGTGCGGAAACATCTTTGTCCATTCTAAGCCGGGTGAGTCGGTTGCAGAATTCTTTTCTATACGTATGGTCTTTCATAAGTGATTTGTCCTTGCTTTTGTTTTAGTAGAGAATAGAAATCTCTGTCTTCTCTATCATTATAGGATATGCAGACTTCAAAATCGGATACACGCATACTGTATTTTACGCGTGATACATACAAATAGTATGCGAGTTCATCTTTTTCTATGCGGCCAGCAGCCAAAGTCTGGAAAGAAATGTGCCGGATAGGTATTTACTTTTTTGCATGAATCGTATAAAATACGGGTATATTAGGATGAGTGCAGCGCCGGATGGCGGCAACAGATCGGCAAGGCTGCGACAGGTCCGCCTGTTACGGCGGCAGGGTATGAGGGTTCATACCCGATGAGGTATTTCCCGCAGGGGATGTGCGAATAGAAGTGGTAACACGGACTTTAGCAGGTTCGTCTTCTGATCTGGTTGGAAGGCGGGCTTTTTTGCTTTATCAGAATTTTTAGGATAAGGAGGATCAACATGGGTAAGGGTAAGTATTACATCACGACAGCGATCGCCTATACGTCGGGAAGACCACATATCGGCAACAGCTATGAGATCGTCCTGGCGGACAGTATCGCCAGATTCAAGAGGAAGGACGGTTATGATGTTTTTTTTCAGACGGGAACGGATGAGCATGGGCAGAAGATCGAATTAAAAGCAAAGGAGGCAGGCGTTACGCCGAAGGAATTTGTTGACAAGGTGGCGGGAGAGATCCGCGACATTTGTGACAGCCTTGACACCTCCTATGATAAATTCATTCGGACGACCGACGAACCGCACGAGAAGCAGGTACAGAAAATATTCAAGCGCCTGTATGATCAGGGTGATATTTACAAGGGTGCGTATGAGGGACTTTATTGTACGCCCTGTGAGTCGTTTTGGACGGAATCGCAGCTTGTGGACGGCAAATGCCCCGACTGCGGACGCGGGGTGAAGCCTGCAAAAGAAGAAGCTTATTTTTTCAAAATGAGTAAATATGCCGACCGGCTGATCGAACATATTGAGGCGCATCCCGAATTTATTCAGCCGGTATCGCGCAAAAATGAGATGATGAACAATTTCCTGAAGCCGCCCC
>CAMWSU010000162.1 GCA_947176965.1 uncultured Lachnospiraceae bacterium
GATATAAATCTTATATTTGCTTTCCGTCGGCAGCGGATAGGAGCGCTTGTCATTGAGACAGTGAATACCCTCGATCACGAGAATATCATCCTCGCCGAGCGTCTTATAATTGCCCTTATACTCCCTCTGCCCCGTCTTAAAGTTAAAACTCGGCAGCTCCACAGTCTCCCCCGCAAGCAGTTTCGTCATATCCTCATTGAACTGCTCCACGTCGATCGCTTCCAGACATTCAAAATTATAATCGCCGTTCTCATCAAGCGGCGTTTTTTCCCTGTTGACAAAATAATCATCCACGCCGATCGGATGCGGATTCATGCCGAGCGTCCGCAGCTGGATCGAAAGACGGTGAGAAAATGTCGTCTTACCGGACGAGGACGGTCCCGCGATCATCACAAATTTGACATTGCCCCGCTTCACGATCTCCTGCGCGATCTCACCGATCCTGCGCTCCTGCTGTGCCTCCTGCACAAGGATCAGGTCGCTGATATTTCCGTAACAAATCTGATCGTTCAAATCGCCGATCGTGTCAAGTCCGAACAAATGACTCCATCGCCCCGACTCTACAAGCGTGTCGAATAGTTTTTTCTGCGGTGCAAAGGGAACAAGCTCCTTCGGGCTCGCCATGTCGGGCAGATTCAAAATAAAACCGTTCTCATGGCATAATACCTCATAATAGCGGATATAATCGGTGTTCGGCATCATAAATCCATAATAATAATCATGGTAGCCGTCAAGCGTATATACGTTGATGGACGAGCTTCGACGGTAGCGGAACAGTTTTTCTTTATCACTCATGCCGTTTTCGGCAAACATGGCGACCGCCTCCGCCGACGGATAGGTCTGCTTTATGATCGGCAGCTTTGCCTCCGTCATCTCACGCATTCTTTTTTCAATCCGCCCTGCAAGCTCCTCCGAGGGCGTGAAGTCCCCTCTGGCGGAAATATAATATCCCTTACCGATTGCAAATTCTACCTTTAATTCCTCAATATGTTCCGCGCCGATCGTATCGGTCGCCGCTTTGACAAACAAAAAAATAGCGGAACGCACATAGGTCTTGTGCCCCATCGTATCGCTGCGCCGGATTTTTTCTATGATGCAATCCCTCTCCAAATGCTTGCACAGCTCCCGTACCTTACCGTTTACCCTGACAAGCACCGCCTCATCTCCCGGCTCGCTCTCACCCTCGCGCACGATCTCCTCATAGGTGATGCCCTGCGGATATTCTTTTTGAACCCCGTCCATTGTTACGATACACATTGTTCCACCCCTCCATTTCGTAGATTATTCCGTCAGTTCATAGCTTAGATCCATCAGGCTTTTGATTTCCTCTGCGGAAACCGTATCCTTTAATTCTACACTGAACCACTTCGTTTTATTCATATGATATGCCCTGTGAAAGCCGGGACGCAGCACAAGGGAATCAATGAGCATCGGATCCGATTTCATGGTAAGGATGTCGATCTGCCCCTCTCCCTCGTATCCCAGCTTATCCGCCTTTACATGCATGACGAGCGCAAACCACTTTTTTGTATCCCGATGCCGCAGCACAGCGGAATCGAAATCCTCGCGAAACGGGTAATCCGGCTCGATCCGATAAGCTTTCCTGCTATAAGCAAACACTTCTTTTCTTGTCATCTTTCCGTCTCCAAAACCGAATACAGTACCGAAATCGCATCCTCTCCCGGAAAATCCGGCACCACATAATCGTCTGTATTCGTCTCATCAATGCGGTACCATTTCTTTGTGGAAATCTGCATGAGCAGCCCGCTGTTCGGCAGCGAAAACACCGCTACATCTCCGTAGCCGTTCACGGCATTTGCCGGAGCGATTCCTATGACATGCCCGAGCCCGTTATCCTGTATGATCAGTGCAAAATCCTTTGCAGAAGAAAACGAACCGCTGTCGGTCAGCACATAGACTTTGCCGTCGAAGAGCAGATCCCCGTACTGCTTATTTTTTACCTCGCCGTCAAACGAAACAACAAACCATCCCCACCGCCAGTCACACGGCACATCACGATACCGCATAACCGGCAGATATTTAATGAACTCATTGGCGACAAGCGAATTCCCTCCGCCGTTTCCGCGAAGATCGACTGCCACATTTTGAATGTGTTTTTCTTTTACTTCCTGAAACATCTCCTTCACACAACGGATATATTCATCGTTATAATTGCAGGCTGTAAGCGTCAGGATGGCGAGGGACTTTTCTTCGTCAATCTCATAAGAGACAAACGGGCGCTCCGTCTCCGCAGCCTGCCCCCCGTCATTCGCATCATCGGACATGAATAAGGATTCCCACAAAACAAAATCGTCCGCGGTATAGGTTTTCGTTATCATGTCCCCCTCTTCGTTTTTCCACACAAAGGTAAACGGCTCCTCATAGCCGCAAAACGAAAGTGCGGCAAGACTGCCGACATCCACCGTGATCCAGTCTTTTGTCTCATAAGAATAGTATGGCGCTGCCGCCTCCACAATTTCCTCCGTTGTTCTGCCGTTTACGGAATATACGGTGTATCCTCCCTGCTGCATCATCGGAATATCCGCCAGATAACGGTCCTCAGGCCAGCTGTTATAGGTTGTGGTATGCGCATCGTGAATCGGATTGAGCATCGTCTGGAGTTCCCGCCGCAGATCATTTACCGTGATCACCGACATCTCCTTTAAGCGCCCCAGTGCAGCTTCATACCGTTCCTGTATCTCGGGCGTTAAGCCGCCTCGAAACATCGGATGCACATGCTCAAGATGCCGTATCGCTGCCGCTAAGTCCTCCGCCGCCTGTTTATAAGTTAATTCCTCATCATAATTCAACCACACCGTATCGACCTGCTTAAAGGAATAGGAATTCCAATACGGGCAGCAATAAGCCACAAGCACACAGAGCGCCACGATCACGACGGATAATACCGGCAGCAAAATCTTAGTGACCACTTTGGTTCGAAACACGATCAGATAAAAGATCAACAGTGCCAGCGCCGCGCCCCCGCAGAGCACGACGATCCATTCGGGGAAATTGACAACAAAGAGATTGAGCGGCAGCAATAAAAATGTCAGCACAAGCAGTATCATGTGAACTATGAGACAAAGAATCTTCCGTCCTCTTTTCGCTCTTTTTCTGTCTCTGCGCTCTTTGATCTTGATTGTTTCTTTCTTTTCCAGTATCATCCGTTTTCTCCTGCCTCTTTTGAACTGTTACCATTTATGATACAATAATTTGTCGATCAAAGCAAGATAACAGGAGGGAGATCCCTATGGACAACAAAGAAAAATGGCTGAAATGGGCTGTTTCTTTACAAAGCATTGCACAGGCCGGTCTGTTTTACGGAAAGGATCCATTTGACTTAGAGCGTTACGAGAAAATTCGCAATATCGCCGCCGAGATGATGAGCGAACAGACGGACATCCCCTTGGAGAAGGTGAAAGACCTGTTCTGCAATGAGACCGGCTATCAGACGCCGAAGCTGGATGTGCGCGCAGCCATTTTCAGCGGCGAAAAAATCCTTTTGGTCAAAGATGCAAACGGCACATGGTCCCTGCCCGGAGGATGGGTGTATGCAGAT
>CAMWSU010000163.1 GCA_947176965.1 uncultured Lachnospiraceae bacterium
TCCCAAGCAAAAGACCGATCGGCACACTGAAGATCATGGAGTAAATATTGACCAACAGCGTCGCAGGAAGCTTGGAGACGAACACCGTCCATACCTCCTGATTGCGGTAAAGCGTCTCACTGATGCCCCAGTCGCCGCCAAAAATACTTCTCTTTATGAAAATCCAAAACTGAACGAGGATCGGCTTATTATAGCCGAGCGCTTCCCGCCTTGCGAGAATCAGATTCATGTCTTTGCCGAACTGCGCCGCATCCGTGACCGGCAAAAGCTTGACAAGCACAAAACACATGGTGAGAATTGCAAAAAGGACAAAGAACATTAATGCGATACGCTTTAGTATGTACCAAAAAATACTGTTTTTCTTAAACATCGCTTTCCTCCACTCTTCTATTTGTATTCAGACAGCGCTGCTGAAAGATTCCGCTTTTTCAGCAATCCTGTCCAAACACAACCCGTCCTATGTATAACCAAAGGTCGGAAGGACGGCACGCCGCCCTTCCGTACACTATAAACCTTTGGAAACTTTCTTGCATTTTAGCATTCTTTTTTAGTTGTAGGTTAAGGTTCCGCCCTGCTCTGCAACGAATGCTGCCCACTCGTCATCCGTGTAGTTGTAGGTGTAGTACTCAACACCACCGAAGGCCATGCCGAATACATAATCCTCGGTTGCATAGTTAATCTTCATACTCTTTAACTGTGCAGAAGCATCATCCAGCAGAGGAAGCAGCTCGTATCTCTCCAGTACGGCACCCTCAAGCGCTGCTAAGATCTCGAAGCGCTCCTGTGAATTGCCATCGGTCACACCTGCGGAAAACTGCTTTGAATTGCCGTCCGCATCCGTGATCGTGATCTTCTCACCGCTGATCGTATACGTCCAGTCCGCAACGGATGCTGTCCAGTCTTTTCCATTTAAGTTAACCGTCATCATATCGTTAGCGGTATCCCAGCATACATTGTAACGAAGCTGAGGATCTGTCGTATAGCACTGGATCAGGTTATACGGGTCAAGCGCGCTTCCCGTAAATCCGACACCGAATAAAATATCGACTTCGTTATTTCTCAGCGCATCTCCGAAACCGTTTCCGACCGTGTCATTCAGCACAAAGGTCAGCCTGCCCTCAAACGGCGTACCAACAACCGCCTCTGTCCAGCAGTTTACAAGGAAGTCGTTACCCTTCGTGTAGAAATTAGCCGTGTTCGGAATACCGATCGTAAGCTGAACCACATCATCATCATCGATCAGTCCCTGCTCTACGGCAATATCATATGCCTCAGCAAATTTTTCTCTTGCCATCTCAAGGTTGTAACCTGTGATAGAATCGATCGCATCATCCATATCCGCATAGAGCTTACCGTCACCGATGTCATCGGCAAGTCCCCAGAAGTTTACAAGAACCTGCTTTGCCTCATCCGTGCTTCTGTAAGTGGAGCCAACCTCCGGATCATAGATGATCAGGTTGGAATACACACCGAATGCCGGTGAATTCGTCGGTGCTGTCGCAAGCGCAAAGGATGCACGGTCAAGCGAATAGGAAAGCGCCTGACGGAACTCTTCTACCGTAAGGATCGTTTTATTGAAGTTATTGCCCAATGCCGCCTGATTTGCCGCAAGTGCACCCAAATCCGGATTCATTGCTACGAAGAATGTGGATGCTCCCGTTGCATAATAAGTGTAATCACTTGTTGCATAGTTCTCCATATCATCGGTAGTCAGACCATAGATATCCAGCTCTCCGTTCAGGAACATCTGCAGTCTCGTTGCATCCTCAGAAACACAGTGCATCACAATTCTTGTCGTCTGATACTTACCGTCCAAGTCAAAATAGTTCTCATTTCTCTCAAGGACATATTCTTTATCCTGCTGGAAAGATACTAACTTATAAGGACCGTAAGAAGCCGTTGTATCCGCAGACGTACCATAGGTATTGGTATATACGCCGTTCTCGACCTTCTCGCAGCTTAAATACAGATCCTCCTTTAACAGCCATCCATCCGTAAACGCATAACGGAGATAGAAGCCCTCAAGCGGGTTATCCAACGCGACAATCAGCTCGTAATCAGAAGGTGCCGCAAAGCCGACCTCTGAGAAGTCAATTGCCTCATAGGTCTCGCCGTAATTCATCATTTCCTGCGCCTCTAAATACGCATAGTCACCTGCTGCGGCCGCGTAAGCATCCGCATCCGCAAAACCGTGAAGCTGTGCGATACAAAGGCTGACTGCCTCATAAACCTCCTGCGTTACCGGCACATATCCGTCCGCATTTGCATTCGGCTCAAGAATCTCCGCATACACGTCCACACCGTCCGCATTGACATACATACCCTCCTCGTAATACTCACCAAGGGAAGCACCCCAGCTCGAACCGTTATTTAAGTCAACTGCAAGATCCTTACCGTCCACGGTAAGCAGTCCGTCCTCATTCACCTCAAAGCTGTCAACCGGAATATACTCCTCATCCGCCATATCGACGATCATCGGGGTCACGTAAACGTGCTGTCCGCCGTACAGATAATTCTTTGCATTGACAACCTTTAAGGAGCTTTGATAAAACATGTCTGCGCGGAAATTCTTTGCGACCGGATCAAGCAGAAGCTGCGCGCTTCTCACATAATCCTGTGCCGTGATCGGTGTGCCGTCATCCCACTTCACATCCTCACGAAGCGGAAAACTCCATACGCGGGCAGTGTCACCCTCCTCAATGCCCCACTGACCGACATAATCCGCCGTCACGTCAGTCGGTTCGTCGGTTGCTACACAAGGTACCAGCTGATAACCGTCCATTGTATCATTGTAGTCAAATGTATACAGCGGTGCGCTTAAATAGGTCAGCAGATCCCCATCCTCACTTGTTTGCTGCAATGCAGGACTCCAGTTCGTCGGGAATACGGTTGTCGCCGTATTATAGGTGTATGACGCATTCTCATCCACCACCGGTGTCTGATTATCATCATTTCCCGACTGGTCATCAGACTGCGCCGGCGTCGTTCCGTCGCCCGTCTGATTGTTTGTTGCAGGTTCGCCGTCTCCATTGCCGCCGCATGCTGCCAGTGATACGACCATTGCGGATGCAAGAAGAAGCGAGATCAACTTTTTCTTCATAATTTCTCCTCCTTTACCTATTTCCGTGCCATAGTGCCGTCTCCAAAATTCCCAAAAAAGGGATGACGTCTTCCGCGTGCACCCCCTTATGCCTGATCTGTGACTATGCAATTCTACAACACGAATCAACAGTACTCATATTACCGCAATTATGTGCGATTGTCAATCATTACGAACAGGCAAATTTTACAAAAATTTTTGAAATTTTATTCATTTTTATTAATTTTTACCTATGTGAGATTCTAATTTATTCATTTTTTGTATATTTTTTTGATTTTCCTATTTTACTCTGGTGAATAGTAGCACGAGAGTCCCGTTTGTAACCCAAGACTCCCGTTTTGTAAAT
>CAMWSU010000164.1 GCA_947176965.1 uncultured Lachnospiraceae bacterium
TCATGTAAGAATAGGGATGACTCATCGAATAAACCTCCGGAAAAAAGGGACCCTGACGCAGGGTTTTCCTTGAATCCCTGATGACCTTTGCCGGATGCACGATTTTTTGGATCCCGCTGCCCATGCATTCCTGACAGGCACAGGATAAGTCGTTGTAAGAAAAATCGGCTGCCTCCATCGTCATTGCGATCACATGATGTTCCCGACACCCGTGTTTTTGATAAAAGCTTCGAATTCCCCCGACATCCTCTCCGCTCAATCCGATGGAAATATATTTATCGCCATGCCTGCCCGCACTTTTCAGGCAGTTGACATCACTTTTTTTCAGCCTTCCGTTTATTTGAAACCTGCCTTCCACGACCATGATGAATTCCACATTCTCATCAATCTGAATCAGATCGCGCAGACTCATCCGTTCCCCGTTTACTTCAATATCACGATATCCCCTCCGGCGCAGCGCCTCCATCTGCTGTCCGCGGTCACTCCTTCCGGTAAAAAAATAAGGGAACCGCACTTCAACGATGGTATGCGGCTCCAATGCTTCCAAATCCTTCACCAGAGCGGGTAAGCCGCACTGAGAGAAAATCGTGTCGCAGCAAAGGCATCTGCATTGTCCCAGCAGCGCCATCAGATTTCTCATGTACGAGCCGATACTTGTATAGGTGCCGATCGTGGATCTCGGATTATGATTGGGTTTTATTTGTTTCAGGCTGATGACAGTGGAAAGTCCCTCAATGCTTCCCGCCTTCGGCTGTTTCATCTTCCTGAAAAACGGGCTGTCACGCTCGGACATGCAATCCAGTAATTTTCGCTGTGCGGTCGCATAGATCACATCATATGCGAGCGTGGATTTTCCGGAACCGCTTACACCGGCAATGACCGTATGTTTTCCGTAGGGAATTTCCACATCAATCTGTTTTAGGTTATTCTCACTTACCTGCGTCAATCTCATCGCATCCGGCATCATAGGTAACATCCTCCTTTATTGACAAGGCTTCCGTTTTGAAACCACATGTTTCATCATTGCCAGTGCCTCTGTATCTGCTTTTCGCGCGCACGCAATCAGCTCA
Source organism: uncultured Lachnospiraceae bacterium (assembly GCA_947176965.1). Lineage (GTDB taxonomy): Bacteria > Bacillota > Clostridia > Lachnospirales > Lachnospiraceae > DLAJ01. The sequence goes on from CAMWSU010000164.1 coordinate 1,071, forward strand.
CATGTTTTTTTCCTGATATCGGAATCGGTGAACGCGCAGAGCATGCCATCCGTATCCGCCTCTTTCCCATACAGCGCCCGCATTGTCTCGACTGCTTTCACACATCGGTTAAACTTCTTTGCGATTTTCCGGTACTCATCGCCATGCTCCGGCGAACACTTCGCCTGCTCCTGAAAAAAAGCCGCCGCGCACCTGCGTCCGTCTGTCAGGCAGTTCATCGCGTCATTATGGCATAATAGTTTTTCGTATAAGAAGGAATAGTTATCTTCCGCCGCGCACCCATGCTCTTTTTGCAATGCTTTTTTCCATGCGTCATACGCACTTATGCCTTTTGCGTAACAGCGGTCAACCCTTCCATCCAGTGCCGCTATCGCATTCTCAATGATGCTCCCTGTCGTAAGCTTTTCTTTCACGACGGCACCCATGCACATGACCGCCTGCGTATCGGTATTATTCCACCAATTCCGGCTGATAAAATAGCCGCTTTCATCCGTTTCAAAATTTGCCGCAAATTCCGGATCATTTTGAAAAAAATTCCATCCCAGCAGAGTTTCCCCCGCATCCCGATACCCCGTAATGATGCATGGTTCCGGCGGTCCTATCACCCCCAATGCGATACAGGGGTATCCCTCATCAATATGCTTTCTGATAAAGGAAATAAACTCTTTTTTTGACGTATGTTTTTTTCTTTCCAAAAAAGAAAATTCTCTCCCAAGCGCTTCCGCCCCAAGCCGATACACGTCATTTGTTTCCTGTAACGCATGAAAGATATCCACATTGCTTAAATCCCAGAATTCATTGTTCCATACCAGCCGAAACGCTGCCACGCTCGTTGCCATGGTAAAATGGTAGGTCACGTTTTCACCCAAATATTCCGAACACGCCTTTAGGCAGATCGGATACGGCGTATTCCCGCCATATACTCCGTATGCCACCTTCGGCACCCCATATAAGATCGCGCTGTCGTCTTTGTGAAGCACACTTTTTGCATGGACATTCTGTTCTTTTAATATCCCAATCCCGTATACCCCCGTGGCGAGCTCTTCTTTTCCGACAATGAGCTTTTGTTCCCTGAACGTGCTCGGCGTCATTCCGGTCAGTCTTTGAAATGCTCTCGTGTAGGTTTCCGGATTTGAAAAACCATACGAATATGCAATTTCAAGAATGGTTTTATTCGTGTTGATTAATTCGATCGCCGAGCATTTGACCTTTCTCATTCTGACATATTTCGCGAGAGAATATCCTGTGTCCTGCCGAAAAAAATCTCTGATATGCGCCGTCGAAAAGCCGATCCGTTTTTCCAATTCCTCATAATTGAACTTTGCATCTTTGATGTGGGCTTCAATGTAACATATGATCGCCTTCGTATGCACCGGATAGCTCATGTCAGGCTCCTTTCCCAGCGTATGATTTCCTATGTGGATCACATATCTACCTTGTTATTGTAACCAATATTTTGGATGCTGTCTTGACTTTTTTAAGGAATCTTACACAGCGGTACCATGGTAAAATCTTCGCTTTGTGCGCCAAAGTGAAAAAAAGGGGCTGCCACACTACTTGCAACAGCCCCTTTTATCGTATCACCTATATTGACTTTTCAATCAAATACCCCCTGCAAAATAACAGGGTATTGGACCTCCGCAGAAATAACTGTTTTATTATTTCTCAGGTCCTGCAGAAACTAATGCTTTTCCAGCATCGTTGCCTTCATATTTCGCAAAGTTCTTAACAAATCTGTCTGCTAAGTCTTTTGCCTTGGTTTCCCATTCGGAAACATCTGCATAAGTATCGCGCGGGTCAAGAATCGCAGGATCAACACCCGGAAGCTCGGTAGGAACTTCAAAGTTGAAGAGCGGAATCTTCTTTGTCGGAGCATTGTTGATGTCGCCATTTAAGATTCCATCAATGATTCCACGGGTATCCTTAATGGAAATTCTCTTTCCAGTTCCGTTCCAGCCTGTGTTTACGAGATAAGCTTTTGCACCGCTCTTTTCCATTCTCTTAACTAATTCTTCTGCATACTTGGTCGGATGAAGCTCTAAGAATGCCTGTCCGAAACAAGCGGAGAAGGTCGGTGTAGGCTCAGTAATTCCACGCTCTGTACCAGCTAACTTAGCGGTAAATCCGGAAAGGAAGTA
>CAMWSU010000165.1 GCA_947176965.1 uncultured Lachnospiraceae bacterium
GCCGACGACAGACCACCCTCCGTCATCATTTCATCAGCCGCATCTCCCGAAACGCTGCCGGTCTGATCGTTTGCTTCCACCCCCGCAGACACGCCGTCCTGTACACCGTCCGCAGCGGTCTCTGCGGCTTCTTTTGCCTTTTTCTTCCCGAAAAGTTTTTTCTTTTTCTTCTCTGTTTTGTCCGCTTTTGAGGATGTGTCCTCCCCGCCGTTCACCACATCAGAGGCATCATCCACGGATACGGCATCATTTTGCGCAGAACTTTCCTCACTGGGAGTACCTGCCAGACCAAGAAGTTCATCAATCTCTTTTTGAATCGCATCGTCTTCTTCCGTAGACGACTCATATCCCATGTCTTCCTCTCCCGAAAGTCCGCCAAAGGACATCCCTTCGTCACTTTGCAGACTATCAAGCGATAGGAGGTCGTCTTCATCCCGAGGACTGTCCATAAGCGACGGCTCCTCCTCACTCTGCAGGCTGTCTAACGAAAACAGATTTTCCTGTCCTGACAGCTCCTCCGCCGGCGTCACTTCTTCTTCGCCCTGCAAGTCGTCTAACGACAGTAGGTTTTCCTCCACTGCCGGTTCCTCCGCCGGCATCGCTTCTTCCTCGCCCTGCAGGTCGTCTAATGACAGTAAGCTTTCCTCCGCTGCCGGTTCCTCCGCCGGCATCGCTTCTTCAACCTGCAGGTCATCTAACGACAGCAAATTTTCTTCCCCTGCCGCCTCTTCCGCCGGCATCGTTTCTTCCTCGTCCTGCAGGTCATCTAACGACAGCAAATTTTCTTCCCCTGCCGCCTCTTCCGCCGGCATCGTTTCTTCCTCACCCTGCAGGTCGTCTAATGACAGTAAATTCTCTTCTGTTGAAGTTTCTCCGCTCCCGGATTGTCCGCTTTCCTCCGGCATACCAACAGTTCCCGCCCCGTTTAAGAGCGCATCTAAATAAGCCTCCCCATCGGCTCCGCCCTGCATGCTGTCCGCTGGTGTTGACATTTCTCCCGCTGCAGGATCTTCCGCAAGCTCTACGCTCTCCGAACTGAAAATATCAAACACGTCCGGTACATCATGATCGGAAGTTCCCTCTGGCATCTCGCTTTCCGCCCGCTCTAATATTGCGAGCATCTCAGCATCCGGCATTTGATTTTGGTCGGACTTCTTCAGAAGATCATTAATCTCCTTTAACTCCGCTTCACTGCCGCTATTCTGTTGTGCATTGTCCAAACCGCCTTCTCCGCCGCCAAAATCCTGCGACAGCACGGAATTCAATAAGCTGTCCAGATAATCTTCATTCGCGTCCATGAATTTCCTCCAAATCTATTGCAATAACAAACATGTTTCGCAGCTTTTCCATTACCATGAAAAATAAATCGGGATAGCTTCTATCCCGATTTATCACCTCATAATCAATTTCTGTGAAGCAAAAGCGCTCCGCTCAGCATTTAATGGAACAAATAACGTTCCAACAATTATGCATCACACTTCTGCGGAATAGAATTTCTACTCGACAAACGCACTATGTTCTCGCCATATTATCGCTATGCTCACAAAAGGAACGGAATACGTTTCTTTTAGGAAATCTTCCCTGATGTATTCTATGCATGCCTTTTTCAAAATACAAGCCGATCAATCTCTCTGACAAGATTACCGATCTCAGGTTTTGATAACTGCGCATCTGCTCCGAGTTCCTCGCCCTTTCTGCGCATATCATCATTGACTAACGATGAGAAGATAATCACCGGAATGTGCTTTGTCTGTTCATCATCCTTGATCAGCTTGGTCAATCTGTGACCGTCCATAATCGGCATCTCAATATCCGTGATCACACAGCGCACATGTTCATCCAATGAGCCTTTTTCTTTGCAGTCACAAATAATATCCCATGCTTCCTGACCGTTAACGGTATTAATCAGATTTCCGTACCCTGCTTTCTTAAGAGAATCCGAAATCAGCTTATTCAAGAGAGCTGAATCCTCTGCGATCAGGATTGGTACATCATTTCTCGTACGCTCACCAAGTTCATCAATTTCCGTAATCTTCAAACCTACCTCAGGATTAATGTCCGTTACGATCTTCTCGAAATCGAGGATAATGATCAGTTTATCCTCTTTCTTAATAATTCCGGTAGACACGCCCTCTTCTGCGGTATTGATCGTTGCATTCGGTTTAATAATATCGCGCCATGAAACTCGGTGTATACCAACAACTGAATCTACATGAAATGCGATGTCTAACTTGTTAAAGTTTGTGATAATAAAGATTCCACCCGCCTCGGAAACACCTCTTTGCAGACAGTTCTTAAGATCGATTGCAGTAATCATCGTATCACGCGGCATAAAAACACCCTCAATACTCGGATGTGCATTGGGAACCGGCGTAATTGCCTGATACGGGGTAATCTCGCGAATTTTTGCGACATTGATTCCGTATGAATTCCCCGCTAATAAGAATTCCAGCACTTCTAATTCATTCGTTCCGTTTTCCAAAAGAATTTTTGTATCCATATGCACCCTCTCCAAACGAATAGTTTTCTATTAATGAAGCAATTATAACATACTTATTTCATAAAAAAAAGGGTTTTGTGACAGGAACGATTGAGAAATCTTTTTATTTTTACAGAAATTGCGAAAAAAGTGTTTCCGGAACACCAATTTTTCCAATAACTTTCTATCAGAATGAATATTTTCCCGTCTATCGAATATAAAAAAGGACTATCGCACATATCAGCAGAAGCAGATTCCGCTGTACAATAGTCTCGCCTAAATATCAATCCCAGTACCGCATCCCGCTGTACCCTCAAAACCAAACACTGAAGAAGTGGCCTTCCATCATGGAAATGTTCC
>CAMWSU010000166.1 GCA_947176965.1 uncultured Lachnospiraceae bacterium
ATCATATCTTCCGTGCTGGGATTCATCGTCTGCCCGCCCGAGATCACGAAATCAACGCCAAGTCCCTGAAAAATTTCTGCCATGCCGTCGCCTGCGGCAACAGCGATAAATCCGACCTCTTTCGGCGGCTCTGCCACAGCCTGCTCTTCGGGCTTCTCCTGCTCAATTTCCTGCATTTGCCCCTTTTCGCTCATCTTAAAGAGCTTTTCCTGATGCTCCATACGCATATTGTCGATCTTCATATTGGAAAGCTGACCATACTTCAATGCGCGCTGAATGGCAAGTCCCGGATCGTTCGTGTGCACATGCACCTTAACGACTTCATCATCCGCCACAAGTACAATGGAATCGCCGATGGACTCTAAGAATTCCTTAAAGTCAATCTCATGCTTGATATTGAACGTCTTGCTTAAAAGAATAATAAATTCCGTGCAGTAGCCATATTTAATCTCCATATCCGCCTGCACCTGAAGATTCGGAGAAAGAGCTCCGCCTCCTGCAGAAGCACTCCGTATCGGTGCATCCTGAATTGTCAGATCCAGTTCTTTTCCGCAATAAGCGTCATAAATTCCCGCCATGACCTGCATTAATCCTTGACCGCCAGAGTCAACCACTCCGGCCTGCTTTAATACCGGAAGCATTTCAGGTGTACGTGCGAGGACATCATTACCGTATGTAATGCATTCCTCGATAAAAGTACCAAGATCTGTCACGCCCTCATCGCAGAGTTCTCCCGCTCTTACGGCAATTCCCTTTGCAACTGTGAGGATTGTTCCCTCCTTCGGCTTCATAACGGCCTTATATGCCGTTTCCACAGCCTTATCCATCGCCTCTACAAGCACAGGAATGGTAAGCTCGTCAAAATCAGCCGCAACCTTTGTAAAGCCGCGGAGCAGCTGGGATAAAATCACACCGGAGTTTCCTCTCGCACCGCGCAGGGAACCCGAGGAAATTGCCTTGCAGATCGCCTTCATATCTGTACTGTCTCCGAGCGCAGTTACCTCCTTTGCCGCAGACATGATCGTCAGCGTCATGTTGGTTCCGGTATCTCCGTCCGGTACAGGGAATACGTTCAGCTCATTGATCCATTCTTTTTTACTTTCCAGATTTTTAGCTCCGGCTAAGAACATCTTTGTCAACATCTTAGCATCCACAGAATTTGAAGCCACGACTCTATCCTCCTTAATCAATCACACGGACACCCTCGACAAAGATGTTGATCTCCTCAACCTCCAGTCCGGTAAATTGTTCCAGTTTGTATTTTACATTATCGATCAGATTGTCGGATACGGCAAGTATGCTGACGCCGTATGCAACGACCACATGAAAATCAAGATAAAGCTTATTATGGTTGACCGTAACCTGAATACCGTGTGTGATCGTCTCTCTGCGAAGCAGCTTCACAAGCCCGTCCTTCACATTGACGGACGCCATGCCGACGATACCGAAGCACTCAACAGCAACGCTGCCCGCATATTGGGCAATGACTTCCGCGTCGATCACAATGTTGCCAAGATGTGTGTTCATCGTACCCTTCATAGTAACCCTCCATTCCTGTTCAAGCTGTATCTATGTATATTATACACATGAATAAGCAAAAGTAAAATTATTTTACGAAAAAAAAGAGTCTCGCAAAGCGAAACTCTTTCCTGCCTGCAATTATGCTCTTTCTACTGCACCGGATTTCAGACATCTCGTGCAAACATGCAGTTTCTTCGATGCGCCGTTTACTTTGCATCTTACGCTCTTCACATTAGAATTCCAGATATGGTTCGATCTTCTATGAGAATGGCTGACTGCATTTCCGAAATGAACACCCTTACCACAAACGTCACATTTAGCCATCTTAACACCTCCCACACGATGTATTTCTAAAAAATCACAACAATGGTATCATAACAGAAACCATTCCATATTTCAATAGGTAAATTTCATTTTCTTGGAAAAAATGTAAATATAGGCAATTTCTTAGATTCCGGAAGAATCCGTTTTCGGATTCTTCGAAAGAACGCGCAGCGTTCTTTTTTATCCCGAATTTTGCCGCCACGGTGCGTCATAGCGCTTTTGAAGACGATCATATTCCCTGTTGATCGCCTGAAGCGTTTCCTTATCTCCATAGAGGTTGTCCGTATGGAAAATCTTGATCAGGTCGCGATAACGCTTCTTTAAGGCAAGCTGATTTGTCACGCCCTTAAAGAACACGGAAGCATCCGTCTCCTGCCGCATGCCCTCGTCGGCATACCTGTCATACGACCGCTCCTGATGCTCCTGCTCCGCCTTTAATTTCAGCTTCTCCCACTCAACCTTTCGCTTGTCCTTATCAAGCTGAATATAGGCCTCTTTTAGGATTTCGAGCTTTTGATCAAACAGCGCGCTCTGCTCTTTTAACATCCGCCGCTCCAGATCCAGCTTCATCCGCTCCGTATCTATGAAATTTTGTTCGTTTTGTTTGTCCCAATTCCTATCCATCAGCAATCACACGAAAATAACCGATACCCAACAAAAAACAACAAGGCACTGAATAAAATTCCCCAAAACAGGCTCGGCAGAAACATCATAAATATCATCCCGACGGAAATCCAGATCAAGACAAAGCCTATCAGCTTCTTCATATTATGATATTATGCATATCGCCCTGTTTTTGTGCATGACAATTCCCTATGGGAACTGCTCCCGAAAGAATTTCGCGGAGGCGAATTCTTTGAAAGAGTTTGCGTTCCGCAAACTCTGAAAGGAGCGCAGCTCCTTTTTTATTGCTCAGGGAACGCCGCGTCGATCGCGTCGTCATCGCTGAGCTCATCCGCTCCCTG
>CAMWSU010000167.1 GCA_947176965.1 uncultured Lachnospiraceae bacterium
TTATGAGACAGATTCAGCACAAGGCAATCTCCCGGCTGCAGGTAATCCTTGATATTTCGAAACGTTTTATGCTCATATTCCCCCGACTGTCTATGTAATACGAGCAGCCTTGACGCTGCCCGATCCGTTAAGGGGGTCTGCGCAATCAGTTCCTTCGGCAGATTGAAGTCATAATCGGATTTTCGTAATTGTTCCATATTACATTCTCCATGTATAAAAGAATTTTCTGCGGGACCGTTTCCGTTTCCGCAGAAAATTCTTTTGCTCTCATGCTTATAATTCTGCATTCTCAAGGAATGCCACATAGCCCCGCTTCATCTCATATAAGTCCGCCTTGCTCGTCACCTCCCATGGTGCGTGCATGTTCAGCACGGGCACGCCGCAGTCAATGACATTCATTCCGTAAAGCGCCAAAATATACGCGATGGTTCCACCTCCGCCGAGATCGACCTTGCCCAGCTCAGCCGTCTGTATATTCACCTTGTTCCGTTCAAAAATCTCACGGATATGCGCGATATATTCCGCATTGGCGTCATTGGAGCCGGATTTTCCTCTTGCGCCGGTAAATTTATTAAATACCATACCGTCACCGAGACAGGCAACATTCTTTTTATCAAAGCTGCTCGCATAAGTCGGATCGAAAGCGCTCGATACATCGGAGGAAAGCATGTCGCAATGCGCAAGACATCTGCGAAGCGCAAGCTCCGAATAATTTCCGCAAAGCTGCATCAGCTCCGCTACGGAATTTTCAAAGAAGTGAGACTCCATACCGGTTGCGCCGACGCTGCCGATTTCCTCTTTATCCACCAAGATACAACATGCCGTACGTTTCACCTGGGTAAGCTCCAGCATGGCGCGATAGGATGCAAATGCGCATACGCGGTCATCCTGACCGTATGCCATGATCATGCTGCGGTCAATGCCCGCCTCACGCGCTTTTCCGGCCGGAACGATCTCCAGCTCTGCGGAGATAAAATCCTCCTCCTCCATGTCATAGTACTCTTTTAATAAGGCAAGAATGCTTTTCTTCACCGCATCCTTTTCCACCGCGTCTTCCTTATCTTTTTTATCGTCACTCTTTTTCTTATCCTTCTCCTCATGATACGGGCGGTTTCCGATGATCAGGTCAAGCGCTTCTCCCTCGATCACTTTCGCTGCTTTTTTCTCAAGCTGCTCCTGAGAAAGATGAACGAGCAGATCGGAAATAAAGAGTACGGGATCATCCTCCCTGTCGCCGATATTGACCATGACGGTCGTTCCGTCTTTTTTTACCACAACACCGTGTAGTGCAAGCGGAAGCGCCACCCACTGATACTTTTTGATGCCGCCGTAATAATGGGTATCCAGATAAGCAAATCCGCCATCCTCATAGAGCGGATTCTGCTTCACATCCAAACGCGGAGAGTCGATATGCGCGCCCAAAATGTTCATGCCCTGCTCCATCGGATTTTCCCCGATCTGATACAGAACAATGGTCTTATTCATCCACACGGAATAAACTCTGTCCCCCGCTTTTAAGGTTTTTCCCTCTGCCGCAAGCTTTTCCATCTCCACATAGCCATGCTTCTCGATCTCATTTACGATCGTATCCACACACTCGCGTTCCGTTTTTCCATTGTCCAAAAAATCACGGTACTCCTTTGAAAATTGCTCGCACTCCTTTAACTGCTTCTTATCATAGGTCGTCCATGTATTTTTGTGCTCCATCCTGACATTCCTCTCTTTCTGTTCCTGTTATGATTCTTCCCCGAATTTTCAAATTCCATAAGAATGATCTCCGGGCATTTCTCAGTCCAAAAGAATTTGCATATGCAAATTCTTTCAAAGATTTTCCGTAGGAAACTCTTTTATGACCGCAATTCCACGCCCATATTCTGCAGACCGTTCAGAATTTTCTTCATTGCGCCGTTCACATCGTTGTCTTCCAGCGTCCTGTCCTTTGCACGGAACGTCAGCGAGTAGGCAACGGACTTGAAGCCTTCCCCGATCTGCTCTCCCTCATAAAGATCAAACAGCTCGCAGCCTTCAAGGATCTTACCGCCGCGCTGCAAAATAACTTCTTCCAGCTGACCGACTCTGATCTCCTTCGGCACGACCATACTGAGATCCCTTGTAACCGCCGGAAACCGGGTAAGTCCCTCATATTTGCGTTCGAACGTCGCAAGCGGAGTCAGCTCCGTCATATCCAGCACCGCGACGTATACTCGCGTTCCGATGTGATACGCATCAAGCACCTGGGGATGCACCTCTCCGAGATAGCCGAGCTCTTTTCCCTGATAACGAATGAGCGCCTGCCGACCCGGGTGAAGATACGGCTTGCCCGCCTCAGGGTCATATTCGACTCTTTCGCGCATGCCGACATACTCAAAAAATTCCTCCACGACACCCTTCATGCTAAAGAAATCGCCTTCCCCGTACATGCCGAGCGTAAACATCATACGCTCATCGGGAAGCTCTGTCACGGGCACCTGCTTGGGCAGATATACATTTCCCATTTCATAAAGCCGCACGTCCTTATTGCGCCTATTATAATTTGTTGCAAGCGACGTCAGCATACCGTTTAACGGTAAGGTTCTCATAACGGAGAAATCCTCACCGAGCGGATTTAAGATCGACACGGTCTTGCGCAGCGGACTGTCCTCCGGCAGTAGCAGCTTATCAAACACCTTCGGACTCTCAAACGAATAGCACATGCACTGGGAGAATCCGCAGAACTCCGCAACCTCTCTTGCCTTCTCCCCGATCCGCTGAGAGAACGAGTGC
>CAMWSU010000168.1 GCA_947176965.1 uncultured Lachnospiraceae bacterium
GTCCTATTGTATTTTTATGACGGACAGCAGCGCGAAAGAGACGGAGGAGCGGCTTACTATTCTCGTGCATTCCAACGATGGATTTCATATTGCAAACGAGGATATGCGCCTGCGTGGTCCGGGCGACCTGTTCGGTATCCGTCAGAGCGGTATTTTATCGTTTCGGCTCGGAGACATTTATCAGGACAGCATGCTCTTAAAACAGGCGGCGGAGTGTGCGGATGTGGTTCTTGCAAAGGAAGAACTGCTGACACCGGTCATGAAGGATATTCTGGCGCATGACGCAAATATGCCGGATTACAGAACGATTTAAGCTATCAGGGGGATTTTTATGGAACAACAAGCAAAGAAGTTTGGTTTTTTCAGACAGATCGCGACCGCGGTCGCACAGCCTAAAAAATATGAACGATTTCTGCGTCTGTCCACAGGGCGGGTCATTGCGTTTGTATTGATCTTTTCACTCATCACGACATTTGTGAGCTATTATCTGCCGTTTATCATTTCTCAGGTATTTGGTGTGAGCTATGCGGACATCATTGACGAATACGTTCCCGAATTTACGCTGAAGGATGAAGTTTTAACACTGTCTGAACCGGTTGAATATGACGACGGATATACACTTGTGATCGCAAACAGCAATTTTGAGGAATTTACCGGGGAGCAGCTTGCCGAGTATACGGATACATATGCAAGTGTGTATCTGTTTTCAAAAACAAACATGATTTTTTATACCTCAGGGCAGGAGACGACATATCGCTATGCGGATCTGACGATCAAGGAGCTTGATAGAGAGGGGCTGCGCGATTTTATTCCGAGTATCTATATGATGATGGTCGTATCCGGTCTGATGAATTATGTTTTATGCTTATTTTGGTACTTTTTAGGCGCATTGCTGCTCATGCTGCTCGGCTGGTCGATGAAAGGCTTTTGGAACATGCGGTTTAGCTTCATGGATCTCTTTAAGCTCGGCGTATTCTCCAAAGTGCTGTATGAGCTCGTTGTAGCTGTCCTGCGGATGTTTCGGTTGGAGCTTCCGATGGGACTCTTTATCGGATTGGCGATCGGGTTTGTCTATATGAGTATGGCGGTGAAGCAGCTTCGGGCGGACGGCTACGAAAGCGGTTCCGTACCGTCTGACCGCACTATATTCAGCCGTTCCGCCACACCTTCCTCCAAGGGGATCTACAGCAGGGCGAGCATGCGCACGACGGGATATGAAGCAAAAGGGGATGCGGATTCCATAGAAGATACGGAAGAGTGAAGCATAGATGTTCCCATTTAGGGGATGTGCAGTAAGTGTTACAATGGAACTGAAACGGGGAATTTTCTAATTATGAGGAGGAGAGGGTTATGACAGAGGAACAGTATAAAAGAGCAAACGGTACCGTATTTCCGGTGGTTGTGATCATACTCGGATATATTGCGGTTTCCATGCTGTTGTTTACAATGTCCAGTACGGCAACTTGGAGAACGTGGGTACAATTCTTGTCAGCGCTGGTTGGTTTGGTCGTTTCCATCGTCTTTTATGTCACAGCAAAAAAAACAAAGAAGTGCGGCGTCATCATGATGGTTAGTGCGGCTTTGGTCTATGCGGTTGTAGGATTATTTGGAACGACGGCTGGTACATGGTCCTACTCCATCCCTATTATATTTGCGTCCATCGTCTATTTGAATGTAAGGCTTGTGATAGGCGGAAATGTGGTTACGATCGCAGTAACGGCAGTGCGGCTTATTTTGACTGCGGTGAATAATGACAATGAAAATCTGGAAATTTTTGTGATTGCCTTGATCATATTGGTGCTTGCAGCGTTTTCCTCAATCCGAGTGATCATGCTTCTTATTAAATTCAACGAAGAAAATATGGTCAGCATTAGGGAGAGTGCCAATAAGCAGGAGGAGAGCAATAGGAAAATGGTTCTTGTTGCAGAGAACATTTCCAAACATTTTGAAGGCGCCATGAAGATGCTGGAACAGCTGAAAGACAGTATTGAAACCAGTAATTTTGCCATGAGCAATATTGTGGACAGCACGGAAAGTACGGCAGAGGCAATTCAGAATCAGGCGGCTATGTGTGCGGATATTCAGAAGAATATGGATCAGGCGGAATCGGGTACAAAGAGGATGATGGAAGTCTCGCATAGTACCAATGAAACAGTGGTGGAGGGTTCAGAGGTTGTTGATGAGCTGAAAGAGCAGGCACATAATGTAGAAAAAGCGAGCAAGAATACCGTAGATGTGATTGAAAGACTGACTGCCAGGGTAAGTGAGGTGCAGAATTTTGTGGGCGTGATATTGGATATTTCCAGTCAAACCAACCTCCTTGCGTTAAATGCTTCTATTGAGGCGGCGCGTGCCGGTGAAGCAGGAAAGGGATTTGCGGTTGTCGCGGACGAAATCAGACAGTTGTCGGAGCAAACGAAGGAGGCCTCCAATAATATTACAAAGATTATCGGCGAATTGAATGAAGATACCAAACATGCGAATGAAATGATCGGAAACTCTGCGGCTTCCGTTATAAAACAGAATGAGCTGATCGAAAATACAAGAACCAAATTTGAAAAAGTGAAGGAAGAGGTTACGGAGCTTACAGAAAATATTGAAAATACAGAGAGGATCATCGCCGGGATTTTGGACGCAACCGGTACGATTTCGGACAATATTTCTCAGCTTTCAGCGACAAGCGAGGAGGTTGCGGCTTCCTCGATGGAAGGTTTGAGTACCTTTGAAATGACCGTTAGCAACATGAAGAGCACGAAAGAGATT
>CAMWSU010000169.1 GCA_947176965.1 uncultured Lachnospiraceae bacterium
CGGCTCCTGTGTTTCGGTCGGTGTCGGCTCCGTCGTTTCTGTCGTTGTCGGCGGCGGCGTATCTGTCGGTGTCGGCGTCGGCGTATCCGTCGGTGTCGGCGTTGTCCATGGCTGATGCGTTTCCGAACTGCCTTCGCGGACATAAGTATCCGTAACAACACGACCTTCCAACAAGCCTGTCACAACGACCTGCTCTGCATTCGGTGCCACGATCACGCCCGCCGTTACACAGCTGTTTGCATTAATCGTTCCTGAAAACGTGCCAAAATCCCAAATCAGATAACCATTTGCGCTTCCATGTTCATCCTGATACATCGGCACGGTGATCGAAACCGTATCGGTTCCCTCCGTGTTCACTCTGACTAACAAGGTTGCACCAACTTCTCTGTTTGCCCGATAAAGTGCGCTCAGACTACCCTGTAAAGAATTTTCTGCATGTGCGCATTCCGTGAGTGCAGCTACCGAAATATCAATCACTACCACATCGCCTTTTCTAAGCGTGTTGTCTGCCAGCATATCTGTTACGGTATCCACTGCCTGGCAAGCTGCAGCATCCACGGGTTTTCCTTCTTCTGCAACCGTCTCGTTTACTTTGATGTCTTGTAATGCCTGATCCATTGCATCCGCTGCATCGGCAATTCTGTTCAGGTTCTCATTGATCTGAATTGTCTCTGCAACCTCGTTTGCATCAACATCCAGCTGATCAATGTTTTCCAGCACACTTGCAAGTTCTTCGACATCCACGGTACCATCCTCGATATTGATCGCAGAGCTGACATCCACGAGAACCGTGTCATCCGCATCCTGTGTTCCTACCGCAGGCTTAGCGCCGTCTTCATCATTGATACTGCCTTCCAGATCAGCATCACCATGCAGTACAGTAGTACCCGTGCTGCCCACCAATCCGCTTGCTTCACCAATGTAGGAGTATTCTCCGCCTTCCATTCCTTCCGGTACTTCCACTTTCACTAAAAAGTTTTCATTTTCCAGATGGTTGACCGCTATGTTACCCTCTACATGATCGCATCCCGACTGAAACGTATCCGCGTATACCGCAAAATCTTCCGTCGCTTCCAATGCTGCAAGGAAATCCTTCACTGCTTGTGCCTGTGCACCCTCCAGTGCCGTGCCTCCCGCGGTCACGATCTGCTGCGGAGCCGGTGTTACGGTAGGTTCGCTCTCCGTATCCGAGCCGTCCGTCGAAACTGCTTCATCGCTCAGCTGTTCATCCACGCTCTGAGTATCTTCCTCTGCTCTTGACGTGAATGTCATCAATGCCGCTACATTTCCCATCACAAGCGCTGCTACTACGAGACTAATTAACAGCCTCTTTAGCTTCCTCATCTTGTTTACACCCCCTTTTCTAATAACATTTTTTGATCCTGTTTTACAGTAACTCTTCCTGTATATAAAGACCTGATTCGAACATAAATCAGTTCGAAAGAGTCATTGTTTTTTCAAAAAAACATGTTCTATCTTCCCAAAATGCGCCTAATCTTTCTACTCCGCCTCACTCACACTGATTAAAACTCCATGTACGACCATCCTTTCCGTTGTGCCATACGTTCCCGCACAGGTACTCAGCGTAACAATATTCGGGCGTTCGGAAAAATCCAGATCATGAACCGGAATATATTCTGTTAAGCGCAACGCTTCCGCAATGTAGTCATCATATTCTTCTTCGGTATAAATGAGTCGATAACGGTCACTCGTGTACTCCGTTGTATAATATGCAAAAATCTCGTACTGATAAACCGCTTCTCCTCTATATATGTAAAAATAGGGATTGGATGCACATAGCCCCTGTTCTTTACGAAAACGTTTCAAACAGCCAAACATGGAACCATTCTTCATATTATGACCGTAGATAAAGGTATTGCGGTCACTAAAATCCGAAGCCGTCTCACAGTCAATGAATAAACATCCCGCTGCGTTATATTTTTTTTCAAATGTATAATGGAGATAATAATCATTATCCGGTCCTTCTACAAGCGGATAACTTAATCTCAAAGCCGGAATACGCAGCCACGCTCGATAATCCTCATTAATCCTTCGCAGCGCCTCTTCATCAACACGTACGACCGAACTCCCATTTGTCGATACCGCTCTTTGCTCCCCGTCTATCGAACGATTCTCATCAGTATCTTCAGAAACATCTTCCGTATTCAGAACAATTTCTTCCTGTGAAAACGCTAATGTCTCCGCTGCCGCACCGGGTGTCTCTGCCTGTACTGCAATACTCTCTATCGGTTCTTCTACGACATATGCCGCTAGATCACTATATTCATCCTCTGCCTCACGATACTCCATTTGTATCGTGATCACTTTATATAAGGCAACCCCGATGATCAACACCAACACAACCGGAATCACAATGTTGGCGATTCTCTTTTTATCCATAAAAGTCCCTTTCGCCAAGTCCGTACCAAGTAAAATTTAGCAGAATCAGACATGTCCCCATGATGCTATGATTATATAGTACTATATTATCATAACCTTCCATTTTTTTCCAGTCAGATACAGAGATTTTCATATGAATTTTTGCATGAATCTTCGCGTGATTTTTTGTATGATTTTTTATAATTTTTGTTTCCCGCTTTGAACTTTCTCATGTTACTTAAACAACATCATATCTAACAGGGCGAATTAGCGACGCAAGAAAAAAAGACCTCGAAAAATCGAGATCTTTTTTAAGAGGCGACTAACGGATTTGAACCGATGATCAGGGAGTTGCAGTCCCACGCCTTA
>CAMWSU010000170.1 GCA_947176965.1 uncultured Lachnospiraceae bacterium
CCCCCCCCCCCCCCCCCCCCCCCCCCCCCCCCCCCCCCCCCCCCCCGCCCCCCCGCCCAAAAAGGGATCGGAATGATGAATGGCAGCAGCTCATTGACGAGTATCGCGAAATACAAGTGCCGCAGTCTGCCCGTGACAGGATACAGGATGCGATCCTGCGCGGAAAAAAGCATGCGGCAAAGCGGCGGAGAGCGGCATATATCAGTACGGCGGTATCCGGTGCGGCTGCGGCTGTTCTGATTCTTGTTCTTTTGCCGAATCTGAACGCGCATATGGCGGACCGCATGGGCAGGGTGCCCGTGGTCGGCAGATTTTTCCGAACAGTAACATTCAGAGAATATTCCGGAGCCAATACGGAGAACGCCGCTGACGAGAACGGAGCGCCGATGGCATTGGATGCGGGAGCGGACGAAGAGCTGTTCGCGAAGGAAGCGGTCTGTCAGGATGCAGATGCGTTTCAGGATGCAGGCGGGTCCCTTGCGGAGCCGACGGAAGGGGACGGGATCGCGGTGCTTTCGGACGATACGGGAGTTTCGGCAGAGGGAAGCCGTATGGATGCGGGCGGATACACGGAACGGATCGTGGAGCGCTTTGAAGAAGAAAACGCTCGGGACGGCGGTCATCTGGAGCTGACGGGCTATGAGGTGGTAACGGACAGCGACGAGTGGTTTACCATGATCATTTATGCAAATGAGCGCGGCGGTACGGAGTATCCTGAGCTGCGCAGATACTATAATATCGATAAACAGCGGGATATGGTGGTGACGCTCGGTGAGCTTTATAACGGCAGGGATTATGTCACGATCATCAGCGATGAGATCCTAAGCCAGATGGAGGCAGGGAATGCGCAGAGTTCTGCGGAGAATACTGTCGCGCAGGAAACGGAGAAACAAGAAAGTGAAATCGTCATCTTTACACAGATTGACGAAAACCAAAATTATTATATTAATGAGGACGGCAATCTGGTGATCGTATTGGATCAAAGCCAGACGAATACCGACGCGGACGGACATATCGAATATGTGATCCTTACGGAATTATTGGAGTGAAATGCTCAGCGCTTCATGCTGCCGCGGTCGCCGTGCAGGACGCGCTGCTGCACCGAGGCATCGGGGGAGATGAGATTTCCTTTCGCGTCATAATAGGTGAGCAGGGAGGAATTTCTTGCAGGCGTCCGTCTGCCGTCCTCCGATAAAAGAGAACGGAAGTTTTTGCGGTCACCGGATTTCAGCGCATGCAGAATGCGGGCATCGTTTGTGGCGTGCAGCGTATCCTGTGCGGCGGTATTCCCGCCGGACGTATTGCCGCTGACGGTATTGCCGCTGACGGTATTGCCGTCTGCCGCGCGGTCTGTCACGGCAGCATCGTCATGAGGTTCTGTCCGATCCGATGCGTTCTCATCCTTAGGAAGCGCCGCGTCTAATTCTTCTTTTGTCAGAACCGCCGCATCTTCTTTTGCGGCCGGGGTTTCCCATATGGCAGTCCAAAGTTCCCGCAGAAACTGCTTCGCGCGGGCAAAAAAAGTGCGCAGAACATCCGTAAAAGACGGTTCTGCAGAAGCCGCCTTTTTGTAGGACGAGGAATCCGTTTCCGTCAGTTCTTTCAATTCTAAAGCGGCTGCCGCCTGAAAAGAGCCTGCCTGCTTTTTTGCTGCCTCATCAGTCTTTTCATCCTGTTCGGAGGACGGCTCGTAAAGCACGCCCTCATCGGCATAATCTAAATTAAATTTTCCCTTTTCTGTATTTGAGCCGGACACTTTTTTTGACAATTTTTGGTTTTGATAGTCATGGTAGGCCGGATCGCGGATCGGATCGATCATAGTTTTCTCCCAATCGTTGTTTTTTTGCAGAGAATCTTATATAATTATATCGGTATTGTATCAAAGAAACTAAGGGTTACGCAAGAAAAAAGGAGGAGTCACTTTATGGAAGAGTTATTATCGCTGCCGGTCATCATTACGGCTGCTGCCGTACTGCTGGTCGTGATTTTATTTGCAATCGGGTATGTGAAAGCGCCGCCCGATATGGCATTTATTATTTCCGGTGTAAAGAAAAAATCAAAAATCGTGATCGGAAAGGCGAGCATCCGCGTTCCGTTTTTTGAGCGTCTGGATAAGCTGAACCTGCGCCTGATCCCGATCGACGTCAAGACGAGCAACGCGGTGCCGACGGCGGATTACATCAACATCAACGTGGATGCGACCGTCAATGTCAAGATCAGCAATGAGCCGGATAAGCTGCGGCTTGCCGCTGAGAATTTCTTAAATAAAAATACCGAATATATCGCAAGCGTGGCAAGAGAGGTGTTAGAGGGTAATGTCCGCGAGATCGTCGGTAAGATGAAGCTGGAGGAGATGGTCTCCGACCGCCAGAAATTCGCAACACTGGTAAAAGAGAACGCGGAGCCGGACTTAGCGGCGATGGGACTTGACATCATCAGCTTTAATGTGCAGAATTTTGTGGATGGCAACGAAGTGATCGAGAACCTCGGTATCGACAATATCGTAAAGATCAAGAAAGCGGCGGCGATCGCCCGTGCCGAGAGTGAGAGAGATATTAAGGTGGCGCAGGCGTCGGCGGATAAGGAGTCGAACGATGCTGCCGTTGCTGCGCAGACGGAGATTGCGAAGCGTCAGAA
>CAMWSU010000171.1 GCA_947176965.1 uncultured Lachnospiraceae bacterium
CTTGCACAAAAATATGCTCTTGAATGCAAGCATTCACCGCATATTTTCATGCAAGTTTGCCCGGCTCTGAACAATTACAAATGCTTTTTGTTCAAAATCCTGTATGCTTTCTGCCCGCGCAGCCAGCTTCAGCCATGAGCGCAGAATTGTATCATCCTTTTGCGAACAGATTTGTTCCCGCACAGCAGGGGGTATCTCACTCAGCTCGCAGAGGAGATCAAGGATGTCTTCTGCCTTTCCCTCTGCTCTTCCCTGCCTGATGCCCTTCTGCAGCGTCCGCTCCTCCAGTTCAAAAAACTTCATATACGCAAGCCCTACCTCTCCATCCGTTTTCACAGCCGTAACCATTTCGTGCAGCTTCCGCAATTCCTCTGTCCCGGCGTTTTCCTTCGTGGTATGCTCCATATACTGCAGCAGCTGCCGCAAGCTCTCCGGCGGATTCCCGTTCTTTCCTCTTGTAAAAAGAAAGATCGTCCTCGCGCCATCCTCATACGGTAAATCCGGCACTTCTATGCAGCCGTTCCTGATCGTATAGACCATCCGGTCCAATTTGAACGGGTCATACGTCATGATGAAGATTACAAACACATTCCTCAGCTTCTCGTACTTCTCACCGGTCTTAAAGCTTCCCGCATCCAACTTCGAATGATAGAAACGCGCCCGCTTTGGTAAAGAGGCGATATCCTCTTTTCCGTCATTGTTATCCGGCTCTAAGTCAAACAGCTCTCCCGCTCCGTCATCCTCATCAAGATACACATCCAGACGGACGCCATGCCGGTCCGTGTTCTCTCCCTGGATAAAATGCTGCGGCGCCACTCTAAGTTCACCGATCTTTCTGCCCAAAATACATTCCAACATGCAGCGTGCGGCGGATTCTCCATAGAGCTTATGGCTGGTGAGACTGTTTGCCAGAAAGTTATCCACCAAATTCAGTTCTTCTAATTGTCTCATGTTTCCTCCTGTTCCCACAGCGCGCGAAAACAAGATAAAAGCGAGACTCTTTCCCCTGTCATCCGGTGCGCCATGCTTCGTTTGTTTGATTTGGAATAAAGCATAGATCACAAAAGAACGCACAGCATTCTTTTTGAATCACAGGGAGAACTCCCTTAGAAACGGCATAAAGCCGTTTGTTGGATTGGCTTAGCAGGAATATGCATGCCAAAACAGATTCGTTAAAGAAAATATGCTTTGGAGAGATTATAGCAAAAGACTTGTTTCAGAGTCAAGCCATATCCCCCAATTAACTGCGTAAATTGTTGCCGGAGTTTATTGTGCATTTCTGCCAACATTTCTTTTGATATATAAGGTGTATCATACGGAAAAAAGCGGTGACTTAATCACCGCTTCGTTCCGTCCCCGTTATACCATGTAGGTAAGGGATCTATTCTTTCCCCTGCTGCGTTTGTTTCCCAAATAAAGTATTCCATCACCGTTCCGTTACCATTATAGTGTGTACCCTTTAACTGAAGTCCCGCTTCTGTGTACTCATAAATCCAATATTCTTTTATCGCTCCATTGGGATGATAACTCATCCACTTTATCTGATGCCCCGCTGCATCGTATTCAAAAACATCGCGCGATTTTATCTTTCCATCTGCATAATAGTACGTATCCTTTATACAATTTCCCGCTGCATCAAATTCGCGTTCTTCAATCGTTCCATCTAATTCAATCCCGCCATAATACGTATCCTTTATCCTTCTCCCTGCCGCATCAAATTCGTCAGCAGAAAACGGCATTCCGGTGTCCGGCTGAAATCTCGTAGTCCTTATCTGATTTCCTGCCTCGTCAAATTCGTAAAAATACAAATCGTTCCAAGATAATATCGTCCCGTCAGGCTGATAATTCATGCTTTTTTTCCAAAGCCCCACAGGATCATATTCCAAAGTGTCCACCATAAATAAGGTCGTATTATCCGCCTCATAATACTCCCTCCTGATTTCATGACCTAACGCATCATACCCATACTTAATATTAGAACCATTTGCTCCCGGTTTGAACATCCAATTAACAACGCTTGCCGTATTGTCAAATGCAGGCAGCGCAGGCATAACAGGAATTACAAACGCAGAATCTCCCGCGGCTTTGCTTCCGCCTGCTGCCGCGGAACTGTTTCCATCTCCGCCTGTCACGCACTTACACAGCACATACGATCCCCGCACTGTCCGGTAAAAGGTTTTTCCGTCTCCCGATTCACTCTGAATCACTTCGGGATATATCGTGACCGGATACCCCTCGTCCACATATTTCACCCGGTTCTCCTCCGCGGTTGCAGGCGCACTCCAAATGCTGCATCGCTGTGTTGTCACCACAACAGTCGTTTCCGTCCCCTGCGCCGCCATAACCTGCATCGGCGCGTTCACGGCTGCCATACCCATACACAGAACCGCCGCGATCATCGCCGCCGCCCATTTCTTTGCCGTTTCTCTCATTGCGTTTCCTCCTGTTTTTTCTCGATTTTTCCGAAAGTTACCTGACACTTTTTCTGTTTACATTTGAAACAGACCGTTTTAATTATAGGCGCGGGGGGGGGGGGGGGGGGGGGGGGGGGGGGGGGGGGGGTG
>CAMWSU010000172.1 GCA_947176965.1 uncultured Lachnospiraceae bacterium
AAAGCATTCCTGCGCCGGGCGTCCCTCAAGATATGTGCAGGTATCCGAAAAAGACAGCGCACTCAGCTTATGAATCCCACGAATAAAAGCCGCGCAGCCGCCAAGCCGCTTTCCTAGTGAATTGGCAATAAAACTCAAGGAGGAACAGGATAAAAGAACAAGAAAATCCGTATCAGAATAGCCATGATTTAACAGAAGGCGCAGCGCAGACGTAAACTGTTCTCCCGCCTTCAGAATATGCTCGGATTCATCGATCATGAGTAAGACTCTCGGCTGCTTATGATGCTCTGCAAGCGCGGTAAATACCGCGTCATAGACGTTTTTTGCATCAGGCTGCACGCGTTCTTCTTGAAACTGACGCAGCATAAAGTGCGCCTGCTGCAGCTCAGAGGCGGGAACGGCATGATAGTACACGCTTTCATAGGTTTCTGCAAGCTGCAAAAGGAGCGTCGTTTTCCCAAGGCCCTTTTCCCCATACAAAACAAGGATCCTGCCTCCGCGCTCCTCAAAGCATTGTTCAATTTGCTCTGTGATATTTGCTCTCTCGGAAAAATTCATTCCGACAATCCGCCCCTTCTAAATTTGTGCGGTGAGAATCTGCTCTACCTCGTCTTTCGGCATCGGTCTGCCGAGATAAAAGCCCTCAATATTATCGCACTGGATGTCGCGCAGGTATTCATACTGCGCCTCTGTCTCTACACCCTCCGCCACAGTCTCAAAGCCCAATCTCTTTACCATGGATACGATGGATTCCGTGATAATACGGGTGGAATCATCGGTTATAACCGTGTCAATAAAGCTCTTATCTATCTTCAAGGTGTCGATCGGCAGTCCCTTTAAGTAGGACAGGGAAGAAAATCCGGTCCCGAAATCATCTAAGGATACGCGGATGCCATACTCCCGAAGAAGATTCATTTTTTCGATCACCTCGGAAAAATCATCGATCAGCACACTTTCGGTGATCTCAAACTCAATCTCGTTAGGCGTAATCTCATATTTCTCCATCAGGGAAATGACATTGGACACAAAATTCTTGCTCTTATACTGGATTGCGGAAATATTAATGGACATGATCAGACGGACGCCATACTTATCCCGCCACTCCGCGCAGGTGCGGAACGCTTCCTCCACGACCCATGCACCAATACTGACGATACTGCCGTTTTTCTCCGCGATCGGAATGAATTCCGCCGGACTGATCAGTTTTCCGTTTTCATCCCTCCAACGGATCAGAGCCTCCACACCGCGCAGTTTTCCGCTTGCCACATCATACTGCGGCTGGTAAAAAAGTAAAAACTGATTTTGGGACATCGCGCCCTTTAACATATTTTCTATTTGGACATGATGCAGGAAATCATGAATGATCGGCGCGTCAAAATATTGAATTTCATTGCTGCCGATGCTTTTTGCCTTAAACAAGACAATCTCCGCATTATTGATCAATGCGATCGCATTGTCTGCAGATTCCGGATATTCTGCCACGCCGACACATATCGTGATCTCAATCTCCTTGTGTCCCGTCAACACAAAGGGTTTTGCGATCCGCTCCTGAATCGTTTTATAAATCGCATCTACGCTTCGCGTTCCGCACGGATCGTAGATCGCAATGCAGTAGGTGTCGCTGTTAAAATGGGATACCATCACATAATCGGAGCAAAGCTCTCTCAAAAACTGTCCGAACGCCTGTATCAGCTCATCGCCCATGATCATTCCCATTCCGTCATTGACCTTACGGAAATCATCAATGTCAATGAACATCACAGAAACGACGGATTGCTCTTTTTTTGCTTTTTCCAGCCAATCCGTAAGCCTTCCGACAAAATAGTTCCGATTGTAAAGTCCTGTCAGCATATCGTAATATGCCATATAGGTAAGTTCATCGTTTTGCTGCTTAAACCGGGAAATGTCGCGGAATTTAATGACCTTACTTGCCAGTGCGCCCTCCTCGTCAGGCATGACGACCGTTTCGCACTCCAGCCACCTTTTTTTTCCGCGCAGCTTGCATTCACAGCTGATTTTCTCAGTCGATGGTGTCTCACTATGGATCACCGCACCAAGCCGCTCCGCGTCTTCTTCCTCGATATACTCAAAGATGCGCTCCAGATCCTGTATATGCCGGATGTCCATCGGAAAAAATTCCTGCCAATTGCCAAGCAGGGTGATCTGACCGTCCTTATAGCTGTAATAGAGATACGCACAGGATGACATATCGCATACCATCCGGTACATTTTTTCACTATCCGACAGCTTCTTATTCATCGCCGTGAGGTAATCCACCTGATAACGCAGGTCATTCATTCCGGCTCATCTCCTCTCTTTGGTCGGGCATATGCTCAATCTTTCTTGGTAATATAACCCTGCGCCTTTAGCAGCTCCGCACACAGAACGGCTCCGCCTGCCGCACCGCGCACCGTGTTATGGGAAAGTCCGACAAACTTCCAGTCATAGACGGTATCCTCACGCAGTCTTCCGACGGAAACACCCATGCCGTTCTCATACTGAACGTCCAAGGCAACCTGCGGACGATTGTCCTCCTCCAGATACTGGATAAAC